>NZ_JBNCAQ010000012.1:222797-231965 GCF_049808595.1 Streptomyces aurantiaciflavus
CCGCGCCCCCGGGGGCGCACCCCCGGGCCCCGCCCCCCCGGGGGGGGGCCCCCGGGGGGGGCCCGTCGGCCCGTGGGGGGAGGGTCAGCCCGTCGTGACGGCGGTGTCGTCGACGACGAAGCCGGTCTGGAGGGAGGAGTCCTCGACGCCGGTGAACTTCAGGGTCACGGTGCTGCCCGCGAAGGATCCGAGGCTGAAGGACTTCTGCACGTAGCCGGAGGCCGCGTTGAGGTTGGAGTAGGTGGCCAGGGTGGTGGACCCGGCGGTGACCGTCAGCTTGTCGTACTGGGTGCTGGTGGTGGTCTCGGCCGTGTCGATGTGCAGGTAGAAGGTGAACGTGGTGTGGGTGCAGCCGCTCGGGATCGTCACCGACTGCGACAGCGTGTCGGTGTGGGTCGATCCGTAGCCGTCGAGCCAGGCCTTGTAGGAGCCGGTGCGCGCCGCCTGGCTGCTGGAGTTGGTGACGACCCCGCTGGTGGCGGTCCAGGTGGTGTCCCCGGACTCGAAACCGGGGTTGCCGAGGAGCTGCGCCGAGGTGCAGCTGCCGCCGCCGCTCGCGCTGACCGTCCAGGTGAAGGAGGCGGTGCCGGTGGCGCCGGCGCTGTCGGTCACCGTGACGGTGGTGCCGGAGGTGCCGGCCGTGGTCGGGGTGCCGGAGATCAGGCCGGTGGAGCTGCTGATCGACAGACCCGCGGGCAGACCGCTCGCCGCGTAGGTCAGGGAGCCGCTGTTGGTGCTGCTCGCCGTGATCTGCAGGCTGACCGCGGTGCCGACGGTGGCGGACTGGCTGCCCGGGTTGGTGACCGTGACGCCGCTGCTGGGCGGGGTGATGTGGCTGCCGACGTTGATGCCGGCGAAGGCGTTGCCGACGCCGGCGTACTGGGTGGAGCCGCTGCCGTACAGCGCGGCGGCCGCGTTGAGGGCGGCGGTGCGGGCGCCGGCGTAGTTGGTGCTGGACGTCATGTACGTCGTCAGCGCCTTGTACCAGATCTTCAGCGCCGCGTCCCGGCCGATGCCCGTGACGGCGACGCCGTCGGAGGTGGGGCTGTTGTAGGTGACGCCGTTGATGGTCTTGGTGCCGCTGCCCTCGGAGAGCAGGTAGAACATGTGGTTCGCCGGGCCCGAGGAGTAGTGGACGTCGAGGCTGCCGATGCCGGAGTACCAGCTGTCCGCGGAGGAGCCGTCCTTGTCGGGCTCGTCCATGTACCGCAGTGGGGTGCCGTCGCCGTTGATGTCGATCTTCTCGCCGATGAGGTAGTCGCCGACGTCGGCGGAGTTGTTCGCGTAGAACTCCACGCCGGTGCCGAAGATGTCGGAGGTCGCCTCGTTCAACCCGCCCGACTCACCGGTGTAGTTGAGGTTGGCGGTGTTGGAGGTCACGCCGTGGCTCATCTCGTGGCCGGCGACGTCGAGCGAGGTGAGTGCGTGGGTGCCGCCGGAGCCGTCGCCGTAGGTCATGCAGAAGCAGCTGTCGTCCCAGAAGGCGTTGACGTAGTTGCTGCTGTAGTGGACGCGCGAGTAGGCCGCGACGCCGTCGTTCTTGATGCCGCTGCGGCCCAGGACGTTCTTGTAGAAGTCCCAGGTGGTCTGGGCGCCGAAGTGGGCGTCGACACCGGCGGTCTGGGTGTTGGACCCGGAGCCGGTCCCCCAGGTGTCGTCGGTGTCGGTCATCAGGGTGCCGGTGCCCGACGTGCCGTTGTTGAGGCTGTACGTCTTGTGGCCGCCGCGCGCGGTGTCGTACAGCTGGTACGTCGAGCCGGACAGCGTGGTGCCCATGGTCACCGCGCCGCTGTACTGGCTGTTGCCGGTGCCGGTCTTGATGTCCTCGAAGCGGTGGAGTTCCGCGCCGGTGGTGGCGTCGGTGATGACGTGCAGCCGGCTGGGCGTGCCGTCGTCCTGGAGTCCGCCTACCACGGTCTCCCAGGCGAGCTTCGGCGTGCCGCTGCCCGCCCAGATCACCTTGCGGGCGCTGTCGGCGCTGGGCTTCTGCGCGTCCAGCTCCTCTGCTGCCTTCAGCGCCTTCGTCTCGGCGGCCGCCTTGCTGTACGTCGGGGTCGTGGACGCGACCTTCACGGTACGGCGGTTGTTGTTGAAGGTCGTGCTCAGGGTGCCGGCGGCCGACGAGGCCGGGGGTGTGTGCACCACGAGGTCGCCACCGAGGACGGGCAGGCCCGCGTAGGTGCGCTCGTAGCGGGTGTGGACGGTGCCGTCGTTGTCCTTGACGACGTCCTTGACGACCAGTTTCTCCTGGTCGCCCAGGCCGAGGGTCTCGGCCGTCCGTGCCGTCCGCGCCCGGGCGTTCTCGACGAGGGCGGTGCGCTGGGCGGGGGTGAGGTCGGCCGGCAGGCCGCCGGTGCGCAGGGGGCTGGGGTGGGGGGCGGCGGGTTTCGCTGCTGCCGGGACCGTCTGGACACCGACGGTGAGCAGGGCGGCGGTGGAGAGCAGGGCGACTCCGACCGCGGTCCGCTTGCGGGGGTTGGGTCTCACTCGTACTCCTACTGCGGCGGCCGCGGTGCGCGGCCGGTGACAGACCCGGGCAGCCGGTGCTGTCCGGGACGAGCTGAGGTGTGCGGGGACCGTGCGGTGTGGGGGGTCAACGTGCCGTATGCGTCCGGCAGTTGGGTGGGAGAATGGCAGGCTTGTCGGGGGCATGTCATCAAGATGCCGAGGCTTCGAGGGTTATCCCTCGGTACGCGGCCCCGAGCGGGCCACCGCACCGCGTGGGGCTGTGCTCCGACTGTGCTTTCGCTGTGGCCGGCGCGGATTCAGCGGGTCTCCCGGCCCGGGTGCCCGGTCACGGCCGAGGCGGCCGACCGGCGCGGAGGAAGGGGACTTGAGGCCGCGGCCTCTCCTCGGTGAGCGACGTGTCGACCGGCCACCGGCCGGCGCCGGGCAGCAGGACCCGCTCGTGCGGGCGTCCGGCGGCGCGCAGGGCTGCGGACAGGCGCGAGCTCCGTCAAATCGCCGCAGAGATCGCCCAGCATCAGGGTGCGGGCCGGCGGGGCCTCGGGGTCGGCGAGGTTGCCGGGGCGGCTCCCTCCCCTACGCCTCCGCGGTTCCCAGGACCAGCACCTGGATCGCCAGCACCGCGGCGCCGCGCGCCCAGTCGTGGAAGTCCGACACCTTGGTCTCCAGGGGCACCGGGGCGGCGAGCGGGTGACGGTTGGCGCGGATGGTCTCCTCCACCGTCGCTCCGGCCACCTCCATCAGGCCGACCCCTTCGCCGGCGAGGAGGATCTTCTGCGGCATGGCGAAGTTGGAGATCTGCGCCACCAGCGTGCCCAGGGCGCGCGCCGCCTCGTCGACGACGCGTGCGGGCATGGGTTCCCCGGCGGCGGCGCCGGCGAGGATCTCCTCGTACGTCATCTCGCGGCCGGTGGCGGCCTGGATCTGGTAGCGGATGCTGGAGATGGTCAGCAGTGAGACGGCACTGCCGCGTGCCCCGTCGGGGGTGAGCGGCCCGTTCGGGTTGACGATCCAGTGCCGCCCGAACCCCCCGTCCTCCTCGGCATGGGGCACTCGCCTGCCGCCCAGGACCAGGCCGTAGCCGATGCCCGCGCCGATGGTGAGGACGACGAACCGGTCGAGACCGCGGCCCGCGCCGAACCAGCTCTCGGCCTCGACGAGCGCGGCCACGTCGTTCTCGACCACCACGGGCAGTCCGGTGCGTTCCTCGACGAGTGCGGCGAGCGGCACGTCGCGCCAGCCGAGAAAGGGCGACTCGCCGACCGCGGCACGCTCCTGGACGAGGCCGCCCACACCGATGCCGATGCCCGCGAGCCCGGGGTGGGTCCGGGCGAGCTCGGCGGTCATCTCCGCCAGCTGACCGGCGACCAGGTCCGGGTCATGGGTGGCGAGCGGGCGGTCGTAGCGGGTGACGATCTCACTTCTGAGCGTGGTGACGACGCCGTACACCATGTCACCGGTGATCTTGAAGCCGATGAAGAGCCGGGAGTCGGCGACGATGTCCAGCGGCTGCGAGGGGCGGCCCTGCCGCACCTCGGTGGGCGTCGCGTCCTCGCCGGTCCCGACCAGCAGCCCCGACTCGATCAGCGGTTTGGTCAGCCGGGTCAGGCTGCCGGCGGACAGACCCAGCCGCCGGGCGAGCTCGGTGCGAGACAGCGGCCCGTGCACGAGGACCTCGATCGCCACCGCGCGTTCCCCAGCGCTGAGCGGCGGCCAACTGGCGGCGAGTGCAGTCATGACGGTCAGACTCCCACAGCAAGATTTTTTTTCGTGATGGAAGCAATAGCTTCACTCTAGACCGAAGATCCTCCCCATAAGACATGCGTGCACGACTCTTGACGCAGGAATTCTTTTGCGCCAAAAGTAAGTGGCCTGAGGACGAGCCGCCGATGAGGGAGCCCTCGATGACCGTCGCCTCCAGCAGCCCACCATCCCGACTGCCACTGAGCGGCGCCGCGACCGCCGCGCCGACGAAGGGGGCGAAGACACGTGCCCACGGTGACGGCGCCCTCGCCGCCGTGTTCGTCGCCCCCGCGATGCTGGGCTTCCTGGTGTTCCTGCTCTGGCCCACCCTGCGGGGCGTCTACCTCAGCTTCACCCGCTTCAACCTGCTGACTCCGGCGGAGTGGGTGGGGCTCGACAACTACGTCCGCATGGTCAACGACCCCATCTTCTGGGATTCGTTGAAGGTCACCGTCGAGTACGTCGTCATCAACATCGGTGTCCAGACGGTCGCGGCCCTGGCCATCGCCGTCCTGCTCCAGCGGCTGACCCAGTCGGCCGTGCTGCGCGGGATCGTGCTCACCCCGTATCTGATGTCGAACGTGGTCGCGGGTCTCGTCTGGCTGTGGATCCTCGACAACCAGCTCGGCATCGGCAACGAGATCATCTCCGCGCTCGGCTTCGACCGCATCCCGTTCCTGGCCGACGAGACCTGGGCGATCCCGACGATCGCGCTGATCAACGTGTGGCGGCACGTCGGCTACACCGCCCTCCTCCTCTTCGCCGGTCTCCAGGCGATCCCGAACGACATGTACGAGGCCGCCAGGGTCGACGGCGCGGGCGAGTGGCGGATGTTCTGGCGGATCACCATGCCGCTGCTGCGGCCGGTGCTCGCGGTCGTGCTGATCATGACGGTGATCGGGTCGTTCCAGGTCTTCGACACCGTGGCCGTGACCACGGCGGGCGGCCCGGCGAACGCGACCAACGTGCTCCAGTACTACATCTACGGCTCCGCCTTCGGCCGCTTCCAGTTCGGCTACGCCTCGGCGATGTCCGTCGCCCTGCTGATCGTGCTGAGCGCGATCACCATCCTCCAGTACCGGCTCACCCGGGCCGGCCAGAGCGACCTCGGCTGACGGAAGGAGACACCGGCATGGCTGCCGTGACCGCTACGACGACAAGGCCGACCGTACGGCCGACCCGGCGCAGGTTCTCCCCCGGCCGGGCCGCCGCCTGGACCGTGATGGGCCTGATCGTGCTCATCACCCTGCTGCCGTTCTACTGGATCCTGCGCACCGCCCTCTCCACCAACGCGGGCCTGAGCACCGACCCGACCAACCCCCTGCCGGTCGACCTCACCACCAGCGGCTTCGAACGGGCCCTCGGCCTGCAGTCGGCCAAGGAGGCGATCGCGCAGGGCGGCGCGGGCGGCGGGCTCGACTTCTGGCGCTACCTGCTCAACTCGGTGCTCGTCTCGACCCTGATCACCGGTTGCCAGATCTTCTTCTCCGCGATGGCCGCCTACGCCTTCTCGCGGCTGCGCTGGCGGGGCCGGGACAAGGTGTTCGGCCTCTTCCTGGCCGGGATGATGGTGCCGACCATCTTCACGCTGCTGCCGAACTTCGTGCTCATCAAGCAACTCCACCTGGTGGACACCCTGGTGGGCATCGCGCTGCCCAGCCTGTTCATGACCCCGTTCGCGGTGTTCTTCCTGCGGCAGTTCTTCATGAACATCCCGCGCGAGGTCGAGGAGGCGGCGCTGCTGGACGGCGCCGGTAAGGTCAAGATCTTCTTCCGGGTGATCCTGCCGATGGCATCCACGCCGGTCATCACGCTGGCCGTGCTGACGTACATCACGTCCTGGAACGACTACTTCTGGCCGCTGATGGTCTCCTACAGCGACAGCTCGCGTGTGCTGACCGTGGCGCTGGCGATCTTCCGGGCGCAGACCCCGGCGACCGGCGTCGACTGGTCCGGGCTCACGGCGGCGACGCTGATCGCCGCACTGCCGATGCTGGTGCTCTTCGCCTGCTTCGCCCGCCGCATCGTCAGCTCCATCGGCTTCACCGGGATCAAGTGAGGGAACGGACCATGCGACTTCGTACGCTGACCGCGCTGGCCGGAGCGCTGGCCCTGTCCCTGGCGACCGGCTGCGCACAGGGCGGCTCCGCCGGGTCGTCCGCGAACACGGTGACGTACTGGCTGTGGGACGCCAACCAGCTGCCCGCCTACCAGGGCTGCGCGAAGGGGTTCGAGAAGGAGAACCCCGGACTGAAGGTGAAGATCACCCAGTTGGGCTGGAGCGACTACTGGACCAAGCTCACGGCCGGCTTCATCGCGGGCACCCAGCCGGACGTGTTCACCGACCACATCCAAAAGTTCGGCCAGTTCGCCGATCTGAAGGTGCTGGAGCCGCTGGACGACCTGGGGATCAAGGACTCCGACTACCAGCCGGGGCTCGCCGCCAACTGGATCGGCCAGGACGGCCACCGCTACGGCGCCCCCAAGGACTGGGACACCGTCGCGCTCTTCTACAACGAGAAGATGGCGAAGGACGCCGGCCTCACCGCCGGGCAGCTCGACAACCTGTCCTGGAACCCCGAGGACGGCGGCACCTTCGAGAAGGCCATCGCCCACCTCACCGTCGACAGGAACGGCAAGCGGGGCGACGAACCCGGCTTCGACAGGAACAACGTCAAGGTGTACGGGCTGGCCACCCAGGGCGGCGGCTTCGCCGACGGGCAGACGCAGTGGAGCCCCTTCACCGGATCGGCCGGGTGGAGCTACACGGACAAGGCGCGCTGGGGAACGAAGTACCAGTACGACAGCAAGACGTTCCAGTCCGTCGTCAAGTGGTACTTCGGCCTGGCGAAGAAGGGCTACATGGCCCCCTTCTCCGACTACAACCAGCAGTCCAACCAGGGCAACACGCAGATCGCCGCGGGCAAGGCGGCCGCGGTCTTCGACGGCGCCTGGATGATCTCCACGTACAACGGCTTCAAGGGCAAGGACATCAAGGCCGCCCTCACCCCGGTCGGCCCGACGGGCAAGCGCGCCACCATGATGAACGGCCTCGCCGACTCCATCACCAAGGGCGCCAGGAACAAGGAAGCCGCCCGGAAGTGGGTGCAGTACCTGGCCTCCGACGCGTGCCAGAAGGTCGTCGGCGCGTACGGGGTCGTCTTCCCCGCCACGCCGGGCGGCACGCAGGCCGCCATCGCCTCCTACCGGAAGAAGGGCATCGACGTCTCGGCCTTCACCGAGCCGGTGGCCGACAAGAAGGACTTCCGGACCTTCTCCTATCCGATCACCAACTACGCGGCGGACGTGCAGGCGCTCATGCAGCCCGCGATGGAGGACATCTACGGCAACGGAAAGCCCGTGAGCAGCCTCGACCGGACCAACGACCAGATCGACCTGATCCTCTCGCAGTGACCTCCCGCCAGTGACCTCCCGCCAGTGATTTTCCGACAGTGATTTTCCGACAGTGATCTCCCGTCCAGTGAAGGGCACGCCTTACATGACGTTCTCGCTCGGCATCGTCGGCGCCGGCCAGTTCTCCGGCCAGTTCGCCACGCTGTTCCAGGCCCATCCCGGCGTCGGCGACGTCTACGTCACCGACCTGCTGCCCGAGAGGGCCGAGCAACTCGCCGCCGCCCAGGGGCTGGCGGGCACCTTCCCCTCCTACGAGGCGATGCTTCAGTCGCCGTCCGTGGACGCGGTGGCGATCTTCACCCAGCGCTGGACCCACGGCCCGCTGGTGCTCCAGGGCCTGAACGCGGGCAAGCACGTGTACTCGGCCGTCCCCATGGCGATCACCACCGAGGAGATCGCGGCCATCATCGACGCGGTCAAGGCGACCGGGCTGACGTACATGATGGGCGAGACCAGCCAGTACAACCCCGCGACCGTGCACGCCCGCAACCAGATCGCCGAGGGGGCCTTCGGACGGATCTTCTACGCCGAGGGCGACTACGTCCACGACATGGACCTGGGCTTCTACGAGGCGTACCAGTACAGCGGCGGCGAGAACTGGAAGGCGACCGCCAGCTATCCCCCGCTGCTGTACCCGACGCACTCGGTGGGCGGGGTGCTGGGCGCCTGGCAGACGCACGCGGTCAGCGTGTCCGCGATCGGGGTCGTCGACGAGCGGGGCGACGGGGTCTTCGACCAGGAGGTCAGCCAGTTCGGCAACGACTTCTCCAACGCCACCGCGCTGTTCGAGGTGGCGGGCGGCGGGTCGTTCCGTACGAACGAGTTCCGGCGCGTGGGCTACCCGTCCCACATCCGTGAGTCACGCTTCCGTTTCTTCGGTACGGACGCGAGCATGGAGCAGCTCGCGACGGTGGCTCTGTGGCAGGACAAGAACGGCGTGAAGGACATCAGCGAGCTCCTGGAGCCCAAGCCCACCATGTCCCCTGACGACCCGTCACTGCAGCACATCGCCCCGGATCTGCGGGCCGCCTTCACCTCCGGTTCGGCCCCGGTGCACGACCGCGCACGCCTGCCGCGGGAGTTCGACCACCTGCACAACGGCCACGAGGGCAGCCACCACTTCCTGGTCGACGACTTCGTGACCGCGGTCAACACGCGGACGCTGCCGTCGGTCAACGCCTGGGTGGCGGCCCGCTACACCCTGCCGGGCGTCATCGCCCACCAGTCCGCCCTCAGGGGCGGGGCCAGGCTGGAGATCCCGGACTTCGGGGACGCGCCGGAGGTGTAGAGCGTCGCGTGGTCCAGCCGTTGGACCGACGGCTGGATGCGACTGAGTGTGGTGTACGGAGCTGTCCGGGTCGGTGCGGCGGGCCCAGCCAGGTCCGGCGGGGAACACCGAGCGCAAGGACCGGCGAGCAGGCGGCGGAGAACGCTCGGGGGGACTGCCGGGCCGGGGGGCCCCCGGGGGCGGGCCCCCCCCCCCCCCCGGGGTGGGGGGGGGGGGGGCCCCCCCCCCCCCCCCGGCCCCCCCCCCCCCCGTCTGCT
>NZ_JBNCAQ010000012.1:231975-271624 GCF_049808595.1 Streptomyces aurantiaciflavus
GCCGTCACCGAGTGCGCGGCCTCCTCCGCGCGCTCGGTGACGGCCTTCGGTATGTCCGCCACCTGCCGGAGCCTCGCCGCCATGTCCGCGGCGGCGTCGCACCGACGCGCCTTCGAGCGACCGTGCGCAGCGCCACCGGCGTCCACCAGCGTTGGCCGATCTCCCCCTTCGCCAGGGCGACTTCTCGGCTAAGATCGCGTCGGCCGTCGTCGTCGCGACCGGAGAGGGAGCCATGTGGCGCAGGCTCGTCGGCACGGTGGCCGGTCTGCTCGTGCTGTTCGTCGGCAGTCTCGCCTTCAACGCCGCCTCCGGGCAGAGCCGCTGGCCCGGGCCGCTGGACTTCGTGCGCGTCCACCCGTGGGTAGTGCTCCTGCTGCTGGTCCCGCTCGCATTGGCCGAACTGCGGCCGGAGCCGCGCGGTGACCGCACACCGCGCCCGACCACGCCCGCGACGTACCGGTTGCCGCCGCGCAACACACACTTCACCGGCCGCGACGCCACCCTGCGAGAGCTGCGGCAGCGCCTCACTTCGGCAGGCGACGTCGCGATGCAGGTCGTGCACGGGCTGGGCGGCGTGGGCAAGACGCAGCTCGCTGTCGAGTACGCGTACCGCTACCTGTCGAAGTACCGGTTCGTCGCCTTCGTCAACGCAGAGGACCCCGACCTGGTGGCATCGCAGTTCGCGTCGCTGGCCAGGGACCTGGGGCTGCTGGAGGTGAACTCGGAACAGGTCGTTTCGGGTGTGTACGTCACGTTGCGGGACCGCAGGCCCTGGCTGATCGTCTTCGACAACGCGGAGAAGCCGGGGACGCTCATGCACGCGCTGCCGTCGGGAGACCTGGCGAGGAACGGCCACGTGATCGTCACGACCAGGGTGAGCGGATGGGTGGGCAGGGCCGACGTGCTGGACCTGCAGGTGTTCACCAGGCAGGAGTCGGTGGAACTACTGGTCCGGCGGGTGCCCGGCACGACGGCGGAGACGGCGGACCGGATCGCGGAGCAACTGGGGGACCTGCCGCTCGCGTTGGAGCAGGCAGCCGGCTACATGGGCTACAACCAGACGGCGCCCGAGGAGTACCTGGCCCTGCTGACGTCGCGGTTGGAAGTCATGATCGGACGGGGCGAACTGGCCGACCGGCCGGCGGTGGTCGTCGCGACCCTGTGGCAGCTCAGTGTGCGCAAACTGCGGCGGGAACAACCGCAGGCGGTGCCGCTGCTGGAGCTGTGCGCCCTGCTGGCCCCGGACCCGATCCCGCTGGACCTGTTCACCGGCAGCCCGGAACCGGTGATCACGGCGGCGGCCGACCCGCTGGCGTGGGACACGACGGTCGGCACGCTGGCCGGCCTGGGCCTGGCACGGCGCGAAGACTCCTCCTTGGTGCTGCACCGGCTGGTCCAGGCAGCGATCCGAGCCACGATGTCCGACGACCAACTGGCGACAGCCCGGGCCCAACTGTGCCGTGCACTGCTGACGGCCGTGCCGCACGACATCCACGGCGACCCGGACGCACGACCGCGCTGGCACAGGCTGCTCCCGCACGTGCTGGCCGTGACCAAGGACGACCCACCGGTCCAGTGCGCCGCGGAGTCGGCGCTACTGCTGCGGCTGGCCTCGGAGTTCCTCCTGCAGATCGGCGATCCCGGAGTGGCGCTGCCGCTGTGCGAACGCGCCCTCGCGCTCGACGAAGCGCTTGAGGGCCGGGACGCAGAGGTCGGCTTCGACCTGATCACCCTGGCGCAGATCCACCGGGACCTCGGCGCGCCGCAGACGGCACGCCCGCTGGCGGAGCGTGCGCTCCACCTGCACGAGTCCTGTCTGCCGGCCGAAAGCCCCGCCATCGCAACGGACCTGGCGACACTCGCGCGGACGCTGTGCCTTCTCGGTGAGCACCGGGCGGCGCTGCCGCTGGCCGAGCGGGCGCTGCGGATCGACGAGGCCGCGTACGGGCCGGATGATCCCTACGTGAGCTTCGACCTGGTCGCCCTGGCGACCGTCCACGCAGACCTCGGCGACCACGCCACAGCAGTGCCACTGATCTCAAGGGCGCTGCGGATCCGCGAGTCCCACTACGCGCCGGACCACCTCTACATCGGCTATGCCCTGCTGTTCAAAGCCCAAGCCCTGCACGCAATGAACGACCCGTCCGCAGTGGACCCCGCACTCCGGGGCGCACACATCCTGCGCACCCAACTCGGCAGCACCCACCCCAAGACCGAAGACGCCCTCGCGCTGGCAGACCGCCTGAAGCAATGAGCCGCCGGGCCCCAGGGCGTGCGCCGGAGCGACGTCGTCCAGCCGTCGACCACCGTCAACCCGCGTCCGGGCCACCCCGGTTCGGTTGCTACGGTGCAGCGGTGTCTGACTCCTCACGCGATACCGCCGAAGGCGCCGGCTGGGGCGGCGCCGACCGGGGCGGGTACCGGCAGCTGATGCCCGCCGAGGTCCAGAAGATCTCGTGGCTGGACCCCAGGATGCTGTGGGCCGCGCGCAACGGCGTGCTGGCCTCCTGGTTCGGGGATCCCACGGGCCGTACCCGCGCCCGCTGGGTGGCGCAGCGGGCGGCGGCCGGGGCGCCCGCCGACAAGGTGATCCGGCGTTCGGACCCGGACCGCTTCTCCTTCATGGTCATCGGTGACACGGGTGAGGGCGACGATCCCCAATACGCGGTGGTCCCGGGCTTTCTGAAGGTGGGTCAGGACACGCGGTTCGCCGTCCTGGCCAGTGACGTGATCTACCCCGTCGGCAGCGCGGACGACTACGACGGCAAGTTCTTCCGGCCGTACCAGGACTACCGGGCGCCCATCTACGCGATACCCGGCAACCACGACTGGTACGAGGATCTCGGCGGGTTCATGCGCGTCTTCTGCGACGACGCCCCGCCGCTGCCCGCCGAACCCTCCCCGCGCCCGCTCACCCGTGCCTGGCTGCGCTCGCTGCTGTGGCACCGGCCCCGCGCCGGTGACGGTCAGCGCCTCGACGAGGCACGGACGTTGCGCTCCGCCCCGTCCCAACAGGCCGTGCAGCCGGGTCCGTACTGGGCGATCGACTCCGGGCCGGTGCGGATCATCGGTATCGACACGGGCCTGCTGGGCACGCTCGACGCCGAACAGGGCGCGTGGCTGCGTGAGGTGTCGAAGGGACCGCGTCCGAAGATCCTGATCACCGGCTCGCCGCTGTACGTGGACGGCGAGCACCACCCGTGCGCGATCGAGGGCGGTGGCACGGTCGACGAGATCGTGCGCGACCCGGAGCACCGGTACGTCGCGGCGATCGGCGGCGACATCCACAACTACCAGCGGTATCCGGTGCGTCTGGCGGACGGGCGCACCCTGCAGTACGTCGTGGCGGGCGGCGGCGGGGCGTTCATGCACGCCACGCACACCATCGCGCGGGTCGACGTCGGCGGCGTGGGCGAGGCGGACTTCCGCTGCTATCCGCTGCGCGGCGACTCCCTCGCCTTCTACAGCCGGCTGTACGGCCGCCGGCTGCGGATGCGCCGCTTCTTCACCCTCACCGAGGCCGAGGCCACGGCCGTGATCGCCGAGCGGCTGGGCATACCGCCGACCCGGACGCCGGGCGGCCAGGTGCGGCTCACCCAGCGCGTCCGGCTGGTCGCCAGTCTGCTCGGGGCCGGCCGCCGCCCCGACCGCACCGCACGCTTCCGCCTGCCGGTGCGCAAGATCTACACGCAGCTGTTCTCGCCGAGTTCGGCGACGTACAGCCCGCCCTTCTTCAAGTGCTTCCTGCGCCTGGACGTGAGCCCGGAGAGTGTCCGGCTGCGCTGCTACGCGGCCACCGGCAACCACGCGCAGGAGCTGGACCCGCCGGTGGAGGACGAGGTCACCATCCCGCTGGTCTGACCGGCCCTGCGACAATCACGGCAGAACCGGTGTACGGCGTGCACGCCGTCGAACGTTGGAGGGGCCCATGCCGTCCGCCTCACGCCCGCTGCGCAAGCTGGGCTTCCTCACGATCGGACTGTTCGACGAGGCCGATCCGCGCCGGGGACACGAGACCACGCTGGAGATCATCGAGCTGGGTGAGCGCCTCGGCTTCGACAGCGCGTGGGTGCGCCATCGGCACCTCCAGTACGGCATCTCCTCCCCCGTCGCCGTCCTGGCGGCGGCCTCGCAGCGCACGAGCCGTATCGAGCTGGGCACCGCGGTGATCCCTCTGGGCTGGGAGAACCCGCTGCGGCTGGCGGAGGATCTGGCGACGGTGGACATCCTGTCCGGCGGTCGGCTCAACCCGGGGGTGAGCGTCGGCCCGCCCATGCACTACGACCAGGTCAAGCGGGCCCTGTATCCGGACACGGGCGACGCCGAGGACTTCGGGTACGGGCGGGTGCGGCGGCTGCTGGACCTGGTGCGGGGTGAGGCGGCCACGGACTTCAGCGGCGTCGAGGGGTTCGAAACATTCTCGGACCGGGTGCAGCCGCAGTCCCCCGGTCTGGGCAGCCGTATGTGGTACGGCGGCGGCAGCCTGAGCTCGGCGCGGTGGGCCGGGGAGCACGGCATGAACTTCCTCACCAGCAGTGTCGTCAAGGCCGAGGGTCCGGACGGCGCCGGGGACTTCGCGGACATCCAGCTGTCCCACATCCGCGCCTTCCGAGCCGCCCACCCCGACGGGGAGGCCGCCCGCGTCTCCCAGGGCCTGGTCGTCATCCCGACCGACTCGGCCTCGCCCGAACAGCGCGCGAAGTACGAGGAGTTCGCCGCCGAGCGCCTGCCCAGGACGCGGTCCCCGCAGGGCCCGGCGCGTCTGCTGTTCGCGCCGGACCTGGTCGGCACCTCGGAGGAGATCGCCGAACGCCTGCACGCGCACGCCGCGTTCCGCGAGGTGGACGAGGTGGCGTTCGCGCTGCCGTTCACCTTCGAGCACGAGGACTACGTGCAGATCCTCACCGACATGGCGACGAAGCTCGGCCCCGCGCTGGACTGGCGGCCCGGTTTCGCCTGACCGAGGTCACCAGCGACCGGGCTCGGTCCCCACGATCGGCTCCGACGGCTTGCCGTCCACCCCCACCGGCACGTCTCCGGTGAGCATCACCCGGTGCATGGTGCGGGGGAAGCCGAGATGGGCGTTGTCGCCGGGGGCCAGGTGGATGGTGGCCCTGTTGTCCCAGAAGGCCACACTGCCCGGCTCCCAGCGGAAGCGGACCGTGTACTCGGGGCGGACCGCCTGCTCGAGCAGCATGTCCAGGACCGCCCGGCTCTCGGCTCGGGAGAGGTCCGCGATCTGCTCGACGTAGTAGCCGTTGACGTAGAGGATCCGTTCCCCGGTCTCCGGGTGGACGCGCACCAGCGGGTGCAGCGAGGCGACCTGGTGGTCCAGCAGATGCCGCACGTACGCGTCGTCGCCCGGACGCGGCTGGTAGCCGACGCCGAGCCGGTGCTCGGCGCGCAGACCGTCCACGAAGTCCCGCACCGGGCCGGAGAGTCCGGCGTAGGCGGCCGCCAGGTTGGACCAGGTGGTGTCGCCGCCGTACGGCGGCACGGTCTCGGCGCGCAGAATGGTCGCGGCCGGCGGGTCGATGCGGGCGCCGTGGTCGCAGTGCCAGCCACGCAGCAGGGTGTGGCGCCTGCGCTGGAGCCATTCGTCGTGCTCCATGCCGAACCGGCCGCCGAGCTCCAGCCGGTCGGCGGTGGTCTCGATCTCGGGGACGTCGGGCGGGGAGGCGCTTCCCCGCTTGCCCAGCACGACCGGCTCGCCGAACCGCCGGGCGAACGCCACGTGCCCGGCGTGGTCGAGGCGCTGTCCGCGGAAGAACACCACCTTCCAGCGCAGCACCGCCGCCCGGATCACGGCGACCTGGGCGTCGTCGACGCCTTCGGCCAGGTCGACGCCCTCGATCTCGGCACCGATGTGACCGGCGACCGGCCTCACCTCCAGCCCGGCCGCCCGCGCGGCCTCGTCCGTGATCCGGCTGTCCGTCGTCATGCGCGCTCCGATCGTCGTGGGGGTACGGCCCGATGCCGCCCGCTGGCTTCCTCCCCCACCCCTGAGGTTGATCAATCCTCGTCCCGTCCCCGAGGCTGGAAGGGACGACACAGTCGAGGGAAGGCCCGATGGTGACCCACATCCCGGTGCACACGCTCAACGACGGATCGAAGCTCCCGGCCCTCGGTCTCGGCACCTGGCCGATGGACGACGCGCAGGCGGAGGAGGCGGTGAGGGGGGCGCTCGCCCTCGGCTACCGCCTGATCGACACGGCGACGAACTACCGCAACGAGACGGGCGTGGGCCGTGGCGTGGCCCGCTCGGGCGTGCCGCGCGAGGAGATCGTGGTCACCACGAAGCTCCCTGGCCGTCACCACGGCTACGAGGAGACCCTCGCCTCCTTCGAGGAGTCCCGCCGCCGCCTCGGCCTCGACTACGTGGACCTGTACCTGATCCACTGGCCGCTGCCCCGCGTCGACCGGTACGTCGGCTCCTGGCGCGCCATGATCGAGCTCCGCGAGGAGGGCCTGGTCCGCTCGATCGGTGTCTCCAACTTCACCGCCGAGCACATCGAGCGCCTGGCGAAGGAGACCGGCGTCCTCCCGTCCGTCAACCAGATCGAGCTTCATCCGCTGTTCCCGCAGCCCGACCTGCGCGCCTTCCACCAGGCCAAGGGCATCGTCACGGAGAGCTGGAGCCCGCTCGGCCGAGGCTCGGCCCTCCTGGAGGACCCGGCCGTCGTCACGATCGCGGAGGCCCACGGCGTGACCCCCGCCCAGGTCGTCCTGCGCTGGCACATCCAGCTCGGCGCACTGCCCATCCCGAAGTCGTCGAGCCCCGAGCGGCAGCGCGCCAATCTCGACGTGTTCGGCTTCGAGCTGGGCCCGGCGCAGATGGGCGTGATCGCGGAGCGGGCGCACGAGCGGCTGGGCGGGGATCCGGAGGTGCACGAGGAGTTCTGAGGCGGCGCGCCGGCAGGGGGCCGACCTCTCCGCGGATGTGGCGGCGGGCCGCGGGCCGGGTACCCGGAGCGCTCGGGAAGGAGGGCTCATGGGTGAACAGGAGCGGCTGCGGGACTATCGCGGCAAACGCGACTTCCGGCGGACCGGGGAGCCGTCGGGAGCGCGGGCGGCGGGCGACGAGGAGCCGCGGTTCGTCGTGCAGATCCATGATGCGCGCACGATGCACTTCGACTTCCGGTTGCAGGTGGGCGACGTGCTGAAGTCGTGGTCGATCCCGAAGGGGCCCTCCGCGCGGCCGAAGGACAAGCGGCTGGCCGTGCCGACGGAGGACCATCCGCTGGAGTACGAGGAGTTCGAGGGGGTCATCCCGAAGGGCGAGTACGGGGGCGGGACCGTCATCGTGTGGGACCGCGGGACGTACGAGCCGCTGAGTCACGACGAGAAGGGGCGGGCCGTCGGATTCGAGGAGTCGCTCCGGCGGGGGCACGCCTCGTTCCGGCTGCACGGGTCGAAGCTGCGCGGCATGTACGCCCTCACCCGGTTCCGCGGTGAGGATGCCTGGCTGCTGGTGAAGGCGGGCGGCGGGCGCGGGCGAGGTACTCCCGACCCGCGCCGGGCGCGTTCGGTGCGGACCGGGCGGACGCTCGCCCAGGTGGCCGCCGAGGAGTGAGGGCGGCGGCGAAACCGAGTGGAGGTTCGGCGCTGGTGCCGCATACCTTCGACCGCATGGCTGACGAGTGCTTCGGGCATCCACGGCTCGCCGCGGTCTACGACCGGCTCGACCCCGATCGCAGCGACCTCGACGCGTACCTCCGCCTGGCGGAGGAGTTCGAAGCCCGCCGGGTGCTGGACATCGGCTGCGGGACAGGCGTGTTCGCCCTTCTCCTGGCTGATCGCGGGATCGAGGTCGTCGGCGTCGACCCCGCCGCGGCGTCCATCGACGTGGCCGAGGGCAAGCCAGGCGGTGAACGGGTGCGGTGGATCCGTGGTGACGCGACGGCCCTCCCGCCGCTGCGGGTCGACCTGGCGACCATGACGGCGAACGCCGCCCAGGAGGTCGTGGACCCGAAGCTCTGGCTGGAAACCCTGTCCAGGGCCTACGAGTCGTTGCGGCCGGGCGGACGCCTGGTGTTCGAGACCCGGGATCCGGCCAGGCGTGCCTGGCAGGAGTGGAACCGGGAGGACTCCTACCGCGTGACGGAGATCGCGGGCGTCGGTCCGGTCGAGAGCTGGGTCCAGGTGACGGACGTGAGTGGGCCGCTGGTGACGTTTCGGTGGACCTACGTCTTCGCTGCTGACGGACAGGTGCTGACGTCGGACTCGACGTTGCGGTTCCGTGAGCGGCAGGAGGTCGAGGCGGACCTGAGGGCCCAGGGATATGTGATCGACGATGTTCGTGACGCTCCTGACCGACCGGGCCGGGAGTTCGTCTTTCTCGCACGGCGCCCGGAGACGGGCAGCGCGGGTTGATCAACGCGGTCTCCGCGCCAGGGTATGTGGCAGCGGCCTTCATGGACGCGGTGAACGGCTCACCCGGATCTTCGACTGACCGTGCGGAAGCTGTTCCCAGTCCTCCATCAAGCGTGCGTACAGCGCGTGCTTGCGGGCGAGGGAGAGAAGGGTTTCGGCGCGGTAGTAGAAGTCCTCGCGCAGAACCTGGTGTTCGGTGCCCTCGGTGCGGTCGAAGGTGAAGTCGAAGAAGCCCTTGTCGGTGAGGACGCGTCCGACGTGGGCGAGGCATTCCTCGATGATGTGCGGCGGGGAGTGGGAGAAGACGCTGTGCGCTTGGACGACGTCGAAGTGATCGCCGGGGAGGAAGTCCAGGGTGAGGTCGCCGGTGAGGGTCAGGTGCGGCAGTTTGTGCTGGAGCCGGCGCTCGGTGAGGGTCTGCTTGGCGGCGATGAGGATGTCGGGCGAGATGTCGATGCCGTAGTAGTGGCCGGGGTCGAGGTAGTCGATGAAGCGCCAGCCGCCGCGCAGGTTGCCACAGCCGATGTCGAGCATCCTGTGCCCGGGCAGGAGGCCGTGTCCGACGAGGTAGTCGAACTGCATCCGCCCGAGCGCCAGCCAACGGTCGTGGCTGCGGCTGCCGACGGCGGCCTCCGGGTCACGGCGGGTGTCCGAGGCCATCACCGCCCGGTAGTAGCCGACGTGGTCGGGGTGCCTGAACCGCAGCCAGGCGTCCCTGGTGGCGCGGCGGAGGTACGGGGCGACGCGGCCGGGGTGGCGCAGGGCGTAGCCGGCCTTGTGGGTGAGAGTGGAGCGGTTGCGCTCCGGCTTCTTCGAGGACTTCGGGTGCCGGGCCATGGCGGTGACCTCCGTACGCGGACGATCCCCCGATGTGGGAGAAGCCTGTGACGGTCTCCCTCCCACGGCACCACTGCTCGCGCCCTCCCACCAGCGCACCGGCCCGTCCGGGTGGGGCGGGGCCGTAGGGAGGGCGCGCGGGGGGGGCCGACTAGGTTGGGCGCATGACAAGCCTCCGCCATCCGCAACTGTCCGGGCTGGGGCGAAACCCGGCCGCTCCTCAGGATGTCCTGGTGCGGCTGGCCGCGCACAAGGCCGGCCGGCACGGGATGTCGCTGCGGCGCGGGCGGTTGGCGGACGCGGTTGTCGAGGCTCTGCTGACGCACGGCGACGGCGACACCGCGGTGGGACTGCACGGGAAGCGGATCTCCCCGGCGATGCGCCGCAGGATCGCCGAGCATCCCGATCCGGCGATCCGTGACGCGTACGCGGACTTCGTCCGCCACACCGTGGACCGCGAGGTGCCGACGGGCATCGACGCCCTGGAGGAGGCCCACGGTCAGCATCGGACAGCGCTTGCCGGCGCGCCGGATCCGAAGCTGCGCGCCGCGGTCGCGCGTGCCTGGTACGACCGGCCGGTCGCGGTGCAGGTGGGACTGCTCGCCGACCCGGATCCGCAGGTCCGCGCGGCCGCCACCGAGCATCGGCAACCGGGTGTCCCGCCGGAGTGGCGGGAGCGTTGTCTCGCCGACCCGGCCGTGCGCGTCAACGTGGCGCGCTACGTCCCGCTGACGTCGGACCAGTTCGCCCAGCTCATGCGCACCGAGGACGAGGAGGTCGTAGGGGCAGTCGCCGAGAACCCGCACCTGTCCGCCGACATGGTCGCCCGGCTCCTGGACATCGACGACCCGGCCGTGCGCGTCGCGGTGGCGCAGAGCCGCCACGTCGACGCCGAAACCCGCAACCGGCTGTACGCGCTCGTCGAAGCGGAACGCGCCGCCGGAAGCGTCGCGGCCGATGTGGCGCTGAACTGGAGCTTCGCCGAGCCGGGCTGGCTGCGCGAAGCGCCCCTCGACGAGCGGATGGCCTACCTGGACTGCCCGTACCCGATCTTCCGGCGCGTACTGGCCTCCTGCCGTGACCTGCCGGAGGAGGCATGGCGTCGGCTGGACGACGACCCGGACATCGCGGTCCGCCGCGCCGCCGCCCGCCGGCCGGACGCACCGCCGGAGGTCCTGGAGCGGCTGGTACGCGCCCACGGCGACGTGTTCCACGTCCGGCCGCTGCTCGTCGAGCACCCCAACTTTCCCCGTCACGCGCTGCGCACGTTCGTCGACGAACCGAGCCCGCACGTGCGCTACGTCGCCCTGCAGGATCCCGAACTGCCCGTGACAGCCCTTCAGCGACTCGCCGGCGCTTCGGAGTCGTTCCTGCGCTGCGGGGTCGCCCGTCACCCCAACATCACGGACGCGCTGCTGGAGCACCTGCTGTCGGACGCGGACCCCGAGGTCTCCGACGAGGCCGCTGCCCATCCCGCGCTGCGGCCCGCCCGGATGTATCGGATTCTCACCGATGCCGGTCTGTGACTCGGGACGGCAGAAGGCACACCCGGTCGGCAGCCCTTCAGGTGTGTCCAGGGAGCGCGCGACCCGAGCGCGTCGAGTTCCAGAAATTCGGCCCCAACTCCCTTTCGCTGCCTCTACGTTCTCTGCGGAACGACCTACTCGTGAGCTCCCGTCCGGAGGTTCCATGCGCATCCCGTTCCGCACCGCTCTCACCGGCGCGGTCGCCGCCGCCACCGTCCTCGTCGGTCCGGCCACCGCCCACGCGACGCCTCCCGGGCCCGGGGTCAGCGGCCGGGTCATCGCCCGGACCACCGTGGGGGACACCGACTACGTCCTGCGGGAACTCACCGTTCCGCCCGGTCAGGCGACCGGCTGGCACTACCACGACGGGCCGGTGTACGCCGTCGTCCGGCAGGGCACGCTCACCCACTTCGACTCGACGTGCGCTTCCGACGGCGTCTACCCGAAGGGCGGCACCATCCAGGAGCCCGCCGGGCCCGGTTATGTGCACCTCGGCCGCAATCTCGGCGACACCCCGCTCGTCCTGGACGTGCTGTACGTGCTGCCGCACGGCGCGCCGTTCTCACAGGACGCGCCGAACCCGGGCTGCCCGTTCGAGTGATCCCGGTGGTCACAACAGTGACGGCGTCAGGCTCTGCTCGCACCAGATCGTCTTGCCCCGGGTCGTCTGACGGCTCCCCCAGCGCTGGGTGAGCTGGGCGACGAGGAGAAGACCGCGCCCTCCTTCGTCGTCGTTGTGGGCGCGGCGCAGGTGCGGCGAGGTGGAACTGCCGTCGGAGACCTCGCAGATGAGGGTGCGGTCGCGGATCAGCCGGAGCTGGACGGGGGGTTCGCCGTAGCGGATGGCGTTGGTGACCAGTTCGCTGACGACGAGTTCGGTGACGAACGCGGTCTCCTCCAGGCCCCATGCGGCGAGTTGTTCGGTGGCGGCCTGCCGGGTGGCGGCCACGTGGGCGGGGTCCGGGGTCACGTCCCAGGTGGCGACCTGCTCGGCGCCGAGCGCGCGGGTGCGGGCCAGCAGGAGGGCGACGTCGTCGCTGGGCTCCTCGGGCAGGACCGCCTTGAGCACGGTGTCGCACAGGGCGTCGAGGGTGGCGGCGGGCGCGGTCAGCGCGTTGCACAGCTCGGCGGTGGCACGGTCGACGTCCCGGTCGCGGTCCTCGATGAGACCGTCGGTGTAGAGGGCGACGACCGTGTCCTCGGGCAGTTCCAGCTCGACCGCCTCGAAGGGCAGACCGCCGACGCCGAGCGGGGGGCCGGGGGTCATCCGGACGAGGTCGGAGGTGCCGTCGGGACGGACCAGGGCGGGTGCGGGGTGGCCGGCGGCGGCGAGGTTGAGCCGGCGGGTGACGGGGTCGTAGACGGCGTAGAGGCAGGTCGCGCCGAGTTCCGCGACCTCGTCGCCGCCGCCTTCGTCGTCGTAGGCCGCGAGGTGGGTGACGAGGTCGTCGAGGTGGGTGAGGAGTTCGTCGGGCGGCAGGTCCACGTCAGCGAGGGTGCGGACGGCCATGCACAGCCGGCCCATGGTCGCCGAGGAGGGGATGCCGTGCCCCACGACGTCACCGACGACCAGGGCGACCCGGCTGCCGGAGAGCGGGATGACGTCGAACCAGTCGCCGCCGATGCCCGCGGTGGAGCCGCTGGGCAGATAGCGGTGGGCGACCTCGACCGCCGCCTGTCCGGGCAGTCCGCGGGGCAGCAGGCTGTGCTGGAGGGCGAGGGCGGTGGTGCGTTCCCGGGCGAAGCGGCGGGCGTTGTCCACGCAGACGGCGGCGCGGCTGGCGAGCTCCTCGGCGAACACGGCGTCGTCGGCCTCGTAGTCTTCCGGCTGTGCGACGCGTACGGCCACGGCGACGCCCAGTGTGGTGCCGCGGGCCCGCAGCGGCACCGCCATCATCGAGTGGACGCCTTCGCGGTAGGGACGTCCCGCCGGTGCTCGAGCGTTGCGTTCCGCGACCCACCGTCTGAACCCCGGCTCGCCGGCCTGGCTGACGACCGCCCGGCCCTCCCGCAGCGCCCGCGCGACCGGTGAGAACGAGGGGTAGACGTCCGTCTCTCCCAGGTGCACGGCCGCTTCGGGGGTGCCCTCGGTGACGGAGCCGTGAGCGACTCGCCGCAACAGGATCTCCGTGCCGGTCATGGGCGGCGGTTCGTCCGCGTCGAGGACCCAGTCGAACAGGTCCACGCTGGCGAAGTCGGCGAACCGGGGCACGACGACCCCGATCAGCTCCTCGGCCGTGCGGACCACGTCCAAGGTGGTGCCGATGGCGGCCGCGGCCTCGTTCAGCAGGGCCAGCCGTCGGCGCGCCCAGTACTGGTCGGTGCTGTCGAACGCGGCCAGGGCGGTGCCCAGGACCTCGCCGGAGGGATCTCGTACCGGCCACATCTCGATGCTCCAGGCGTGCTCCCGGTTCAGGGCCGGGGCGCCCGTGAAGCTCTCGTAGCGGGCCGGCCTGCCCGTCTCGGCGACGTGGCGCAGGTGCCAGTTGAAGCCGCGGCTGTGCTTGGCGTCCTCCACGGTCTCGGGGAAGTGCCGGCCGAGCAGGACCTCCTCGGGCACGCCCATCACGTGGCAGGCCGCGTCGTTGAGCCGCAGGTAGCGCTGGCGGGTGTCGAAGACCGACATCGACATGGTGGCCTGCTGGAAGGCACGGCCCGCGAGGGTCGGCTCGGTGTCCGGGGGCCGCTCGGCGGAGACCGTGAGGCCCGCGGGTTCGCCGCCGGGACCGAGGACCGGGCAGGCGGTCACGGTGACGGTGAGCGGGTGGCCGTCGCGGTGCCGTACGACGACGGGGCCGGTCCAGGCCCCGTCCAGCCGCGCCGGGACGGCATCGGCGAGCAGCTCGGCCGCCGGTCTGCCCACCGCCTCCTCGGCCGTGTGGCCCGTCAGCAGACGGGCACCCTCGCTCCAGCCCGTCACCATGCCCCGGGCATCGACGACGGCCACAGCGACGACGTGGTCCATGCCGTCCAGAATGGTCCCTTTGCCCGGCCGCATCAACCGCTGTCCCACCGCCTCGACCGCGGCGGGACGGGGCCCGGCGGCTCTCAGGAGCGATGGGCGCGCAGCACCTCCAGGGCACGGTCGGCGTGGGTGTTCATGCGCAGCTCGCTGCGCACGACCTCCAGGACGGTGCGGTCCTGCCCGATGACGAAGGTGACCCGCTTGGTGGGGGCCAGGGAGAAGCCGCGCTTCACGCCGAACCGTGCCCGTACCGCGCCGTCCACGTCGGACAGCAGCGGCATGCCCAGGGTGTGGCGGCCGGCGAACTCCTGCTGGCGGTCGACGGAGTCGCCGCTGATCCCGACGGGCCGGGCGCCCACGGCGGCGAACTCGGCAGCCAGGTCACGGAAGTGGCAGGCCTCGGCGGTGCAGCCGGGGGTGAGGGCGGCGGGGTAGAAGAAGAGGACCACCGGCCCGTCGGCGAGCAGTTCGGTGAGGCTGCGCACCGTCCCGGTCTCGTCCGGCAGCGCGAAGTCCTCGACCAGGTCACCGGTCTCCAGAGCCTTGCTCACGACTGTCCCTTCGTGTTCTCTGCGACGCTGCGGGCCCACAGCACGAGGGGCACCTGCAGGGGCAGCCGGCCGATCGCGGCCGCCTTGAGCGGGGTGGGGCGGTGCCGCGAGTCGACCGCCATCTTGATGTTGGCGGGGAAGACGCCGACGAAGAACGCCGCGGTGGCCAGCGCGGCCGCCTTCCGGGTCCTCGGCACCGCCAGGCCCGCCGCCAGCGCCAGCTCGGCGGCACCGCTGCCATACGTCCAGGCCCGGGGTGAGCCCGGCAGCGCGCGGGGGATGGTCGCGTCGAACGGGCGCGGCGCGGCGAAGTGGGCGACGCCCATGCCGGCCAGCAGGCCCGCGAGCAGCAGGGGTGAGCGTTCGGACCGGGGCACGGTTCCTCCTCTGACGGCCTAGGACCAGGCCTGGCGCGCGATCTTACGGGAGGGCGGAAGGCGCTCCGGTGGCGGGGCCTCCCAACTCGCTTGTGTCGCCGTGTCGGTGGCGCCGGCGAGGCGTGCTCCGGCCGCGGCGCAGATGCGTGCCCGGTGTGTGTCCGAAGGACTTGCGGAACACGTCGATGAACGCGCTCGCCGAGGACCAGCCGCAGCGGTGGGCGACCGCCGTGACCGGTGTGCCGTCGGCCAGCAGGCGCAGGGCGTGGTAGAGGCGGGACTGGGTGCGCCACTGGGGGAAGGTCATGCCGAGCTCGCTGCGGAAGAGGCGGCTGAGCGTGCGTTCGCCGGTGCCG
This sequence comes from Streptomyces aurantiaciflavus, assembly GCF_049808595.1. Lineage (NCBI taxonomy): Bacteria > Bacillati > Actinomycetota > Actinomycetes > Kitasatosporales > Streptomycetaceae > Streptomyces > Streptomyces aurantiaciflavus. The sequence continues at coordinate 246,961 of NZ_JBNCAQ010000012.1, forward strand.
GTCGCGGCGCCGAGCGCGGCTAGGGTGCGCTGGTCGGCGGGGTCGGCGTGGACGAGGTCGCACACCGCGGCCAGCCGGGGGTCGGTGGGGGTGGGCAGCCGCATCGGCTCCTGCGGTGAGGCGCGCAGCTGGTCGCGCAGGACGGCGAGGAGACGGGCGCGTTCGAGGCTCGTGTCGTCGGGCGTGCGGGTGTGGGCGCGGATCAGTTCGCGCAGCAGGGGGCTGACGGTGAGGACCGTGGGCGTGTCGAGGCCGAGCGGGTTGTCGTCGGCGGGCAGGCCGACCAGGTGCAGGTCGAGGTGGCCGTAGGCGCGGTGGGCGTGCACCGTCCCGGCGGGGATCCACAGGGCGCGGGTGCCGGGCGCGAACCAGGTGCCGGCGTCGGTGGTGACGGCGAGGACGCCGGAGCCGGCGTGGACGATCTGGTGGTCGTCGTGCCGGTGGGCGTCGATGCGCTGCCCGGCCGCGAGAACCTGGGTGCGGGTCGGCGCCGTGGGCGTGTGGCGGATGTTCGACACAAGTGGGCAGATTATCGGAAGCGCGACAGGCGGGGCCGCCGCGACGATCGCGGTGTGTCCGAGAAACGATCCGTCACCCTGATGTCCCTGGGTCACGCGTGTGTCGACGTGTACCAGGGGGCCGTGGCCGCGCTGGTCCCCTTCTTCGTCGCCGAGCGCGCCTACTCCTACGCCGCCGCCTCCGGCATCGTCCTGGCGGCCTCGCTGCTGTCGTCGGTGGCACAGCCGCTGTTCGGGGTGCTCACCGACCGGTGGGCGATGCCGTGGCTGCCGCCGCTGAGCGCGCTGGCCGCCGGGGTCGGCGTCGCGGCCTGCGGGGTGGGCGGCTCGTACGCGCTCACGCTGGCGGCGGTGGCCGTGTCCGGGGTCGGTGTGGCCGCCTATCATCCGGAGGCCGCGCGGGCGGCGCGGGCCGTCTCGGGCGGGCGGCACACGGCGATGGGCTGGTTCGCGCTCGGCGGCAACGTGGGCTTCGCGCTCGCGCCGCTGCTCGTCTCGGCGGCGGTCGCCGGCGGGGGTCTGCGGGCCACTCCCCTGCTCGTCGTGCCGGGGCTGGCGGGAGCCGTGCTGTGCGCGGCCGCGGTGCGCTCGGCGGGTGTCCGCGCCCCGGGCGGGGAGGCGGTCCGCAAGGCGGGCGCCGACGACTGGGGTGCGTTCCTGCGTCTGTCGGGTGCCGTGGTGTGCCGCTCGATCGTCTTCGTCGGCCTGAGCGCGTTCGTCGCGTTGTACGTCCGTGAGCGCACCGGCGGCGGGGCCGGGGCCGGCACGGCCGCCCTGTGCGTGCTGTACGCGGGCGGCGCGGTGGGGACGCTGGCCGGGAGCCGGCTGGCCGGGCGGTACGGTCGGCTGGCGGTCGTGCGCCGGTCGTACCTGGTGACGGTGGTCGCGGTGGCCGGGGTGGTGTTCGTGCCGGGCCCGGCGCTGTACGGGTTCGTCGCGCTCGCCTCGGCCGGGCTGTACGTGCCGTTCTCGCTGCACGTCACGCTGGGCCAGGACTGTCTGCCCGGGCGCGTGGGCACCGCGAGCGGCGTCACGCTGGGGTTGACGGTGAGCGTCGGAGGTGTCGCGGCCCCGGCCGTAGGGGCGCTGGCGGACGCCACGTCCTTGCGGACGGGCCTGCTCCCCCTCGTCGTACCGCCCGTGGTGGCCTGGCTTCTGGTGCGGGGACTGCGGGAGCCCGCTCCGGCCGTGAGGACGCTGGAGCGGACGTGAGGTCAGGCGCCGCCCGCGGGCGCCGGGGCCGACTGCTCGGTCTCCTCGTCGACGGAGTAGGAGAGGAAGTCGTCGACCATGCGGTGGAAGAGGGTGGCGAGCTGGCGCAGCTCCTCCGAGGACCACTCGGACAGGGCCAACTGCATACCGCGGGCGCCCGCCTCCCGGACCCGGTCGACGGCCGCGCGGCCGGCGTCGGTGAGCTGGATCCGCTGGGCGCGGCCGTCGTCGGGGTCGGGGACCCGGGTGACGTAGCCGGACTTCTGCAGCTGCTGCACCGTGCGGGTCACGTGCGAGGCCTCCACGCCCAGGCGCTGGGCCAGCTCCCCCGGCCGCAGCGGCTCGGAGTCGGCGACCTGCCGCAGCAGGGCCACGGCGGCGCGGTCGAGGGGGACGCCGGCCAGCGCCATCAGCCGGTCGTGCTGACGGGCGCGGGTGCTCAGGTAGGTGATGCGAGTGAGCGCGCGCTCGATCTCGATCACTTCCGGGGAGGCGGGGGCGATGGGGAGCGGTTCGGTGGACATGCGACCCACTTTACCATCTTGTTGCGTAACTCAAGTAAGTTACTGCGTGCGTTTACCCCGCGTACGCGGGGACGACGCGCGCACATGACGGGCGCCGCTCCGCTACGCCGCCGCGGGCACCGCCTCCTCCCAGTCCGCGCCGGCCGCGATCATCTGCCGCCACCGGCGGATCGCCCGGGGCGGCATCCCTACGGCGAGTGCCCCGCTCACCCGGCCGCCGGTGCGGTAGACGGCCACGAACCGCCGTTCGTCCAGGTCACCCTCGACCACGGCGACCTCCTCGTGGCCGCGCAGGAAGCCGTACGCCTGGATCTTCATGTCGTACTGGTCGGACCAGAAGTACGGCACCGGCGCGAACGGCTCGCGGCCCTCGGGGGCGAGCAGGTTGCGGGCGGCGGCCATGCCCTGCTCGGCCGCGTTGGTCCGGTGCTCGATCCGCATGGACGTGCCGAACAGCGGGTTGTGCCAGCGGGCCACGTCGCCCGCGCCGTAGACGCCCTGGGCGGCCTCCAGGTACTCGTCGCAGACCACGCCGTCGCCCACCGTCAGCCCGCTGTCGGCCAGCCACTCGGTGTTGGGCAGCGAGCCGATCGCGACGAGCACCTCGTCGGCCTCGACGACCTCGCCGTCGCCGAGCCGTACGCCGGCCTCGGTCACCTCGGTGACAGTGACCCCGCAGCGCAGGTCCACGCCCCGTTCGCGGTGGGCCCGCGACAGCGTCCGCCCGACCTCCACGCCGACCGCGTGGGCCAGCGGCACCTCCGCCGGTTCCAGAAGGGTGACCCGGGCGCCGAGCCGCCAGGCCACGGCGGCGGCCTCCGCGCCGATGAACCCGGCGCCCACCACGACCAGGTGCCGGCCCGGTGCGAGCCGCTCCCGCAGCGTGAGCGCGTCGTTCAGGCCGCGCAGCACATGCGCGCCCTCCCCCGGCAGCCGGCGCGGCCGCACCCCGGTGGCCAGGATCAGCCCGTCGTACGGCACCTCGGACCCGTCGGCGAGCCGCACCGCCCGGCCGATGAGGTCCAAGCCGGTGGCGGCGGCGCCGAGCCGCAGGTCGAGGCCGAGGGCGGCGATGTCACCGGCCGGGCGCAACGGCAGCCGGTCCGCGTCCCATTCGGCGGCGAGGAACTGCTTGGACAGCGGCGGCCGGTCGTACGGCAGGTGCGGTTCGTCGCCGACGAGGGTGAGCTCGCCGTCATAGCTCTCGCGGCGGAGGGTCTCGACCGCCGCGAGTCCGGCGGCCGAGGCGCCCACGACGACGATCCGGTTCACTGCTCCACCAGCCGGATCGCTGCGGCCGGGCAGATCGCCACGGCTTCCCGGACGTCGTCGACGAGGTCGGGACCGATCCGCTCCTCCAGCAGGATCGCGATGCCGTCGTCGTCCTGGTCGAAGACCTGCATGGCGGCGAGGACGCACTGCCCGGAGGCGACGCACTTGTCGGCTTCGAGTTCCACCTTCATGGGGTTCCCCTTCTTCTCTTCACGGTCGGTCTTCCCGGTCGGCTCTCGTGCCGTGGCGGGACGGGGAACCGTCACCAGGTCACGGGCAGTTCGTGGACGCCGTAGATGAAGGCGTCGTGCTTGAAACGGACGTCCTGCGGCGGGACGGCCGGCGCCAGGGTGGGGATGCGCCGGTAGAGGGTGCCGTAGACGACCTGCAGTTCCATGCGGGCCAGGGGCTGGCCGAGGCACTGGTGGACGCCGAAGCCGAAGGCGACGTGGCGGCGGGCGTCGCGGGTGATGTCCAGCCGGTCGGGGTCGGGGAAGACGTCCGGGTCCCGGTTGGCGATCTCGTTGACCATGATCACGCCTTCGCCGGCCTTGATGACCTGTCCGGCGATCTCGATGTCCTCGGTGACCGCGCGACGCCGGCCGAGGTGGGTGATGTGCAGGTAGCGCAGCAGTTCCTCGACCGCCGAGGCGACCAGCCCGGGGTCGTCGCTCTCACGGAGCAGGGCGAGCTGGTCCGGGTGCCGCAGGAGGGCGTAGGTGCCGAGCGCGATCATGTTCGCGGTGGTCTCGTGGCCCGCGATCAGCAGGAGCAGCGCCATCTCCGTGGCCTGCCGGTGGTCGATCTCCCCGGCGCCGACGCGGCCGGCGATGCTCGACAGCAGGTCCTCGCGCGGGTCGGCGAGCCGCTTGCCGACAAGGCCGGCGAGGTAGGCGGCCACCTCGCGGCTCGCCCGGCCCCGCTGTTCGGGCGTGGCGTCGCGGTGGACCATCGTCTTGGTGTGGTCCTGGAAGAAGGCGTGGTCGTCGTAGGGCACGCCGAGCAGTTCGCAGATCACCAGCGAGGGCAGCGGGAGGGCGAACCGCTCGACGAGGTCCGCGGGTTGGGGGCCGGCCAGCAGGTCGTCGATGAGGCCGTCCACGATGCGCTGCACGGCGGGCCGCAACGCCTCCACCCGCTTGACGGCGAACGGCGCCGTCACCATCCGGCGCAGCCGGGCGTGTTCGGGGTCGTCCATCATGATGAAGCTGAGCTTGCCCTCCCCCGCCTCGGGCGAGGCCTTGGTCGGGTAGCCGGGGCTGTCGGTGTCCGCGCTGACCCGCGGGTCGCCCAGCAGCGCCCGCTGCTCGGCGTAGCGGGTCACGAGCCACGGCTCGCTGCCGTCCCACAGCCGCACCTTCGTCAGCGGGCCCCGCTCCCGCAGCTCCTTCAGGGCGGGCGGCGGGTCGAACGGACAGCGATCCGCCCGGGGCATCGGGAACTCCGGGACGGCGTCGGGGACTTCGGGGACCGGACCGGTCGGGGTGTCGGCCATGGTTCTCCTCGGTGGTGGGGGGCTCCGGAGGGGCCGGAGCGCCGGAGGGAAGGGGGCGAGGCCTCGATGAGCACATGCAAACAGAGAGGGCTGACGCCTTCCGGTCAGATTCCTGCCAGAAACCTGACGTGACGTGGCTCACATGACGGGCGGGGGTCGTGCGACGAATGAAGCGCCCCGGCAACTCGCCCGGATCGGACGGGACTTGTTCGCCCGCCGATACCCGCGCACTCACCGCGAAGGGCGGTGCCGCAGCGGCGCGGCACCGCCCTCGGCCGATCGACGACCGGACGCCTTCGGCGTTTGCTCGGCCCCTTGTCAGCCTTCGTCCTCGCGCCTGCCCAGCCAGTAGCCGAAGCCCCGCCGGGTGTGGATCAACGCGGGCGCGTCGCGGTCCACCTTGCGTCGCAGGCGGGAGACGAGCTGCTCGATCGCGTTGTCGCCGCGGAAGTCGCCCCACACGTACCGGCTGATCTGCTCCTTGGACAGCACGCGGTGCGCGTTGACGAGGAGGTGGCGCAGCAGGCGGTACTCGGCGGGGGTGAGGTCGAGGGGGCGGGTGCCGCGCCAGGCCCGGCAGAGGGAGTCGTCGAGGACGAGGTCGCCGTGGCGCGGGAAGTGGCCGGGGCCGCCGAGGGCCGTACCGCGCAGCAGGACCTGCATCCGGGCGAGCACCTCGGCCACCCGGAAGGGTTTGGTGACGTAGTCCTTCTCCCCCACGCCGAGTTCGGGCAGGAGCCGGTCGAGGAAGCCGCAGGCGGTCACGTAGAGGACCGGCGGCAGGTGGGCGACGACCGGGCGGCCGGTACGGGCGACCCCCGCGAGGTCGGGAAGGGCGGTGTCGGCGACCACGAGGTCGAACCGGTGGGCCTCGAGCCGCGCCAGCGCCTCGGCGAGCGTGTCCGTGAGGCTGATCCGGTAGCCGGCCAACTCCAGGGTCGTGGCAAGCAGTTCGACGAGGTCCGGTTCGCCGGCGACGACCAGGACGTGCCGGCCGGCACCGCGGGCGAACGACGGCTGCTCCGTCGTGTCGCCGTACATGGACGAGACCGTTCGCGAGGGGAGCATGCTCGGCGCCATGGGGGGCGGGGGGTCCGGGCGGAGTAACGGCCCAACGGCGTCAGGGTCTGCCCGACGGTCGTCACGCCATGGGCGGCGCGGTGCCTGCATGGGACCTCACCCTACCTTTCTGATTGCGTGACTCAAGTAAGGCGATCGCTTGCTTGACTCAAGTAATTCCATTATGTTTGCCTAACTCAAGCAACAACGAGGTCCGCATCTGAACCTGGTCGCCCCTCCCCGGGACGACTTCGTGGACCGGGAGCCGCCTTGAGCGGAGGCGGCTCCCCGAGCGCCGAACCCGTGGGGACGGGGGTCGGCGCGGTCCGCGGGCCCGGCGGCCGGCTCCCTCCCCCGACCGGCGCCGGGCCCGAGGACACCTCCGCCTTCCGACGTCGACGACGGCCCGAACGGCTCCGAAACCCCTACGCGCTGCACCGACCAGAGAAAGGCTCCCCTGATGAGCACCATGAAGTCCGTCCGGACCGGCGGCGTCGACAAGATCGACGTCGTGGACGTCGAGCGCCCCGTGCCCGGCCCGAAGGACGCGCTCGTCCGGATCCGCGCCTGCGGCATCTGCGGCACCGACGTCACCTTCCTGCACATGGGCGGCATGCCGGCCCGCGCGCACCTGGGCGGCGACATGATCCCGGTGGCCTTGGGCCACGAGCCGGCCGGTGAGGTCGTGGAGGTCGGCGCCGAGGTGAACGGCCTGGAGGTGGGCGACCGGGTGGTGGTCAACCCGCAGGACGCGCCGACCGGCATCATCGGCTGCGGCGGCAGGTACGGCGGTATGAGCGAGTACCTGCTGATCGAGAACGCCGAGGTCGGCAAAAGCGTCGCCGTCTTCCCGGACACCGTGCCGTTCGACGTCGCCTCGCTCAACGAGCCGATGGCCGTGGCCCGCCACTGCGTCAACCGCTCCGAGGCGAAGCCCGGCGACAAGGTCGTCGTCTTCGGCGCCGGGCCGATCGGACTGGGCGCCGCGATCTGGCTGAAGCTGCGCGGTGTGGAGCACGTGGTGGTCGCCGACGTCATCCCCTCCCGGCTGGCGAAGGCACTGGCCGTGGGTGCGGACGCCGTCATCGACTCCGCCGAGGAGGACGTGGCCGCCCGTCTGACCGAGTTGCACGGCCAGAGCGCCAACGCCCTCGGCCAGCCCCGGCCCGGCACCGACATCTTCATCGACGCCGCCGGTGCCCCGGTCGTCTTCAACACCGTGGTGAACTCAGCCAAGTGGGGCGCGAAGCTCGTCATGGTGGCCGTGCAGAAGAAGGGCTCCGAGTTCGACCTCGGCGGCATGCTGCGCAGTGAGCTGACCCTCGTCGCCTCCCAGGGCTACCCCACCGAGATCTTCGAGGTGACCCCCGAACTGGTCGAGCACCAGGAGCGCTTCGCCCGGCTCATCAGCCACCGCGTCCCGTTCTCGCAGGCCGAGCGCGCCTTCGAGCTCACGCTGACGCCGGGCGCGGCGGAGAAGGTCGTCGTCACCCTGGACGACGAGGACTGAGCGGGCGCCGGCGCCCGACGCCGGCCGCACAGCCGTCGGGCGGGCCACGACCGGTCCGCCCGCCGAGCTGGCACACACCTCTTCCGCACCCCACCGGCTCCGCCCCCGTCCCCTGCTCCGCACGAGAGGAACGGCATCCATGCGCGCGACCCTGCGACAGGCGGGGCGGGCAACGGTCCACCTCGTCCTGGCCGCCGCCATGGCCTTCGGTACCTACCTCTTCATCACCGTCCTGCTCCTCACCGCCACGGGCGCGGTCGCGCTGGTCGGGATCTGGATGGTGCCGGAGACCGTGCTGCTGATCCGCCGGATCGCCGACGCGAAGCGGCGGTTGACGGCCCGCTGGACCGGCCGGGAGGTCCCCGAGGCCTACCGGCCGCTCACCGGCCCCCTCCCCGAACGGCTGCGCACGGCCGTCAAGGACCCGGGCACGCTGACCGACCTGCGCTGGATGGTCGCGTACTACGTCTACGGCTGGCTGACGGTGCTGATGGTTCCGTTGTGGCCGGCGGCGCTCGTGGTCGACGGCGTGTGGGCCGGCCTGCTGCGCCGCGCCCCGGTGGTGCTGCCGCTCATCGTCGGCCTCGCCGGCCTGGAGGCCCGTTGGTCGGCCGCCCTGCTCAGGCCCTCCCCGCAGGCGCTGCTGGCCAGGCGGGTCGAGCAGCTGGCCACGACCCGGGCGGACGCGGTCGCCGCCCACGGTGCCGAGCTGCGCCGCATCGAACGCGACCTGCACGACGGCGCCCAGGCCCAGCTGGTCGCCCTCTCCCTGCGCATCGGGCTGGCCCAACGGGCCTACGAGGGCGACCCGGAGGCCGCGCGCAAGCTGCTCGCCGCCGCGCAGGAGCAGGCCGAGGAGGCGCTCACCGGGCTGCGGCACGTGGTGCGCGGCATCCATCCGCCGATCCTCACCGACCGGGGACTCGTGGGTGCCGTACGGGCTCTCGCGGCGCGATGGGGGTCCCCCCGCTCGTCCGAAGCCGAGGGTGGGGCAGGGCTGCGGGTGGCCGTGCACGCGGACGAGCTGGAGGACGGGGCACGGGCGCCGGCGGCGGTGGAGGCCGCCGCCTACTTCGTCGTCGCCGAGGCGCTCACCAACGCCGCCAAGCACAGCGGGTCCGACCGGGCCGACGTGTGGCTCGCCCGGTCCCGGACGGGGCTGAGCGTGCGGGTGCGGGACGAGGGCTGCGGGGGTGCCGACGACAGCGCCGGTTCGGGGCTGCCGGGCATGCGCCGCCGGGTCGCCGCGCTCGACGGAACCGTGCGGGTCACGAGCCCCGTGGGCGGACCGACGGTGGTCGACGTCGAGCTGCCCTGCGTGTGGTGAGGGAGCCCGGGCCCGGTCGTCTGTGGCCCCGGCGTACGGGTGGCGCCGGCGCCCGACCGGTTCCGTCAGGTGTACACACGGGCCCGGGAACCCGGTGCCGACGCACGACGGGCGATCCCACGCTCATCGAGGAGTACGGCCTGCGGTGGACCGGCGCCCACGTCGTGCTGCACACCGGCGACCGGCCCACCCACCTGGGCGTCTTCGGCTACTCCGGCGACTGAGCCTGTTCCCCTCCGTTCAGGGGAAACGCCTGCACGGTGCGCGTGACGGGCCGCGGCCCTGTCGACTCTCACCCCGTGACCCTCCCCCTGATCGCCCCCATGCTCGCCACCCCCGGCACCCTGCCGTCCGCGGCGCAGGACGCGCGGTGGGCCTACGAGACCAAGCAGGACGGTCAGCGGGCGGTGGTCTACCTCGCCGGGGACGGAAGCGTCGTGCTGCGTGCGCGGTCGGGCGAGGACATCACCGCCGCGTATCCGGAACTGCGGCCGGTCGGCGGTGCGCTCGGGCGGACACCGGCCGTGCTGGACGGGGAGGTGCTCGCGCTGGACGAACAGGGGCGGGCCGACTTCCAGTTGCTGCAGGCCCGGATGGGGCTGGTGCAGGCGCCCGGCAGGGCGGCGCGGCTCGCGGCCTCGGCGCCCGTCCACCTGGTGCTGTTCGACGTGATGCACCTGAGCGGCCGCTCCCTCCTCCGGCTCCCCTACGCCCGGCGGCGGGCGCGGCTGGAGGGGCTCGGTCTGGAGGGGCCGTACTGGTCGACGCCGGGGGCGATCGTCGGGCACGGACGGGAGGCGCTGGAGGCGACACGCGCGCACGGTCTGGAGGGGCTGGTGTGCAAGCGGCTGGACTCGGTGTACGAGCCCGGGGTGCGTTCCCGGAACTGGATCAAGATCCGCAACATGCGCACCGCGGACGTGCTGATCGGCGGCTGGCTGCCCGGCAAGGGCCGGCTCACGGGACTGCCCGGCGCGGTCCTCGTCGGGCAACGGGCGGGGACGGCCCTGCGCTACGTCGGCAGCGTGGGCACGGGCTGGAGCGAGGCCGAACGGGTCGAGCTGGCGGCGCTGTTGCGGGCCGGCGCGACCGACGTGTGCCCCTTCGACCCGGTGCCGGCGGCGCGGGGCGCGCACTGGGTGCTGCCCCGGCTGGTCGGTGAGGTCCGTTTCAGCACCCGTACCCGGGCGGGACTGCTGCGCCAGCCGTCCTGGCTGCGGCTGCGGACCGACCTCACGCCTGAGGAGTCGGCGGCCGACATCCCGGACAATCCAGTCTGATGTACCGTCACATCCCGAGTATTGGGCCGCACTTCACCATCGATACGCCTGCGACCTCTTGGCGCGGAAGTGAAAACCGGGGAAGCTGAACCGCCTTTTCCCCCACAGCCGTTCGGCTGCGCCCGCAACCAAGAGGAGGACGCAGTGTCGTCACCGAAGTTCAAGGCTCACCGCAGGAGATGGCTCACCGGTCTCGCCGGCGCCGCCGCGCTCGTGGTCGCCTCCCCCACGGCCGCCTTCGCCGCCCCGCCCCGGGCGCTGCCGGCCAACGCCGAGGCCGCCGAGAAGACCTTCCAGCCCGCATTCGACTACGACACGGACGGCTGCTACTCCACGCCCGCGATCGGCCCCGACGGCACCGTCAACGGGGGTCTGAAGCCCACCGGTTCGCTGAGCGGCGACTGCCGGGACGCGTCCGACCTGGACAACACCAACAGCTACTCGCGCTACAAGTGCAACAACGGCTGGTGCGCCTACATGTACGGCCTGTACTTCGAGAAGGACCAGGCCGTGTCGGGCAGCAGCATCGGCGGGCACCGCCACGACTGGGAGCACGTGGTCGTCTGGGTCCAGAACAACCAGGTCCAGTACGTCTCGACGTCCAACCACGGCTCGTTCACCGTCACCGCCGCCTCCGGGGTCCGCTTCGACGGCACACACGCCAAGATCGTCTACCACAAGGACGGCATCAGCACCCACTGCTTCCGGCTCGCGAACTCGGGTGACGAGCCGCCGGAGAACCACAAGGGCACCTGGCAGTACCCGCCGCTGGTCGGCTGGAACGGCTACCCGGCGGGCCTGCGCGACAAGCTGAGCGCGTACGACTTCGGCAGCGCCAACTTCGGCCTGAAGGACGCCAATTTCGCCAACCACCTCGCGTCGGCCAAGCCGTCCGGGATCGCCTTCGACCCCAACGCGTGAGCCCGTGCCCGGGATCGGTCCCGGGGTCTAGGACCCGAGCCGCGCTCGGGTTCGGCCCCCGGCCCGATCCCGGTCCGCCGCCCGGACCGTAACGTCCCGTACATGACCACGAACGACATGAGCGGACGGCTCGACGAGGCTTTGGAACGGCTCCACCGCACAGGTCCGGAACGGCTCGGGCGGCTCTCCAACCACGCCCCCATGGTGGTCGAGTCCCTGGCCGCCCACGGGCAGGCCGGCGCCGTGCACCGCTGGCTGGACCGCTACCAGGACAAACTCGAGGAGTTTCCCGACCCGGTGGCCCCGGTCACGGACGCCGACTGGCGGGAGGCCCTGGGCGACATCCGCCGCGCCGCCGACTGGGTCGCCCACTTCACCCGCGCCCTCGCCGAACGCCCGTGGCGCGACGTCCTCGCCGAGTGGTGGCCCCGCCTGCTGCCCGGCCTGTACGGCGCCGCCACGCACCCGGTGATCCGGGTCGGCCACGCCGTACGCGCCCTGGAGGCCGAGGAGAACGCGCCCCGCGTCGCCGAACTCGCCCACGCCCTGGGCTACTGGGCCGCCCGGCACCGCCCCGTCTCCGGCGTCACCGCGCTGCCCGGCGCGCCGACCGCGGCCGAGTCGCTGGACGCCGTCCCCGCGGTGCGGTTGGAGAGCTGGGCCTACCCGGACCGCCTGGCGGTCGTCCGCGAACTCCCCGTCTGGGCCGACGACGTGACCGACCCCGACACCGCTCGCGCCCGCCTCACCGAACTGGTCCGCGCCGCGACGCACCGCTACGCCACCCACGGCCACGGCGAGGAGACGATGCTGGTGCACGCGGCGACGGCCCCCAACGCCGTGCTGCGCACCCTGGATTCGCTCCCCCGCACGCTGTGGGCGCCGAGCCTGCACGCGGCCTGGACGGCGTCCGCGGCCGTCACCGCGATGTACGCCCCCGCGGAACCGGTCGACTACGTGCCGCCCGCCCGCCTCACCGCCGAGGAAGTCGTCGAACGCGCCCTCGCCCACGGCGACGAACACGTCATCAAGCTGACCGACACCGCCCTCGACGTCGGGGACGAGCAGGCACTCGCCGCCGCACTGCGCTCGGTGGAACTCAGCCGTCCTCTGGTGTGACCGTCGTCCCGCGCCCGATGATGGGCGTATGGATCTTGCCAAGGAACTCCCGTACGCGGTCGACGCTGATGCCCTGCTGGCCCTGGCCGAGGATCACCATGACCGTCCCGCACGGCCGTTGGGGACGCACGAGACCGCCGGGCACCTGGTGAAGGCCTACGCGCTGGAGGCGCCCGGCCGCACGGTCACCGAGCAGGACGCCGAGGCGGCCCTGCGGATGGCGGCCGACCACCTGGCGTCCGGCCGGCAGCGGGGCTCCCTCGGTCTCGCCGTGCTGATCGTGCACGCGGGCGGCGACGGTGACTACGTGCTCGTCCACACCTGGATCGAGGGCGACATGGCGGACCTCGCGATCTTCATGGGCCCCGTCGGACGTCCCGAGCTGCTGCGCCCGGGCCGGGCCGGGCTCGCGCCCTGCGTCTGGGAGGCGGCCCTGCTGGCGCACGAGCGGGAGGCGTTCTCCCGCCATGTCCTGAGCGGCACCGGCCCGCTCCCCGACCGCCTCGCCGCCTGGAGCGCGGACACCGTGGCGGGAACCGTGCGATGAGCGACGCGCCCCTGGTACGGCCCGCCCGGCCCGCCGATCTGCCGCGGGTTGCCGAACTGGCCTGTGAGCACGCCGAGTACGAGCGGGCCGCGCCACCGGCGCCGGATCTCGCGGAGCGACTGCACACCCTGCTCTTCGGCACACCGGCCCCCCGGCTGCGCTGCCTCGTCGCCGAGACACCCGACGGCGAGGTCGTCGGCTACGCCAGCTGCGCGCCCGAGCTGTCCACCTGGGACGGCTGTGAATACCTGCACATGGACTGCCTGTTCCTCACCCCCGGCCACCGCGGCCACGGCCTCGGCGCGCTCCTCATGGACGCGGTGACCGCCGAGGCCCGCGCCCTGGGCCTCACCGAGGTGCAGTGGCAGACGCCCGTCTGGAACGAAGGAGCGATCCGCTTCTACGACCGGCTCGGCGCCCACGCCAAGGAGAAGGTGCGCTTCACCCTGACCGTCGAGCAGTGACCCGTCCGAGGGTCTATCGTGTCCCGCATGCCCGTTCCGGAAGTGATCCGCATCGTCTCCCGCGACTCGCCCATGGCCCTGGCCCAGGTCGAGCGTGTCCGCGCGGAGTTGGCCGCCCTGCATCCCGGTGTGCGCACCGAGGTCGTCCCCGTGAAGACGACCGGCGACAAGTGGATGGGGGACCTGTCCAAGGTCGAGGGCAAGGGCGCGTTCACGAAGGAGGTGGACGCGGCGCTGCTGGCCGGTGAGGCGGATCTGGCGGTGCACTGCGTCAAGGACGTGCCGGCGGACCGGCCGCTGCCCGCGGGCACGGTGTTCGCCGCGTTCCTGAAGCGGGACGACATCCGCGACGCCCTCGTGCACCCCGGCGGCCTCACCCTCGACGAGCTCCCGGCGGGGACGCGGATCGGCACCTCCTCGGTGCGCCGGATCGCCCAGCTGGCCGCCACCCACCCGCACCTGGAGTGCGTGCCGTTCCGCGGCAACGCCAACCGCAGGCTGGAGAAGCTGGCGGCGGGCGAGGCGGACGCGCTGCTGCTCGCGGTCTCCGGTCTCGAGCGCATCGAGCGGCGGGACGTGATCAGCGAGGTGCTGTCGCCGGAGACGATGATGCCGCCGATCGGCGCGGGCATCCTCGCCCTGCAGTGCCGCCAGGGCGACACCGATCTGATCGACGCCGTCAGCGGGCTCGGCGACCCGGCCACCCATCGGGAGGCCACCGCGGAACGCATGTTCCTGCATGTGCTGCAGGGACACTGCAACAGCCCCATCGCCGGCTTCGCGCACGTGGACCGCAGCGGCGAACTGTCCCTGCGGGCCTGTGTGTTCACCCCGGACGGCAAGACGCGGCTGAACGCCCACGAGTGGGCGGGCCGCCTCGACCCGGCCACGCTGGGCACCTCGGTGGCCGTGGCGCTGCTGCGCCAGGGCGCCCGCGAGATCATCGACGGCATCCCGCACTAGGCCTGTTGCGACAGTGGCGTCGTCGCCCGAAGGGCGGCCGCGTATCCGCCGCGGAGCGGCTGATGTCGCCGTCGGTGCGTGCTCTCGGCGTGCCGTCCGGAAGCCCTCGTACTGGGCGTACTCGGGCTTTCGGGCGGTGCGGCGAGTGGGGGCACCTCCCACGCCCTTCAGGCAGTGGGGGAGCGTGCCGGGCGTCGCCCGGCAGGCGCCACTTTCGCAACAGGCCCTGGGCCCTGCCCGGCGGATCAGGTCGCGGGGAGCCGGCCGTGCCGCGTCGGCCCCGCGTCCGCGGCGTGGCCCGCCGGACACGCCGTGGCCGGGTGCGGGGTCAGGCGGTGCCCTCTTCGGCCTGGTCCCGCAGGAAGTTGCTCACCTGACGGGCCAGGCTCTCCCGGCCGGTCCCGGCCGCGGTCCCGGCGGCGCCCTCCTGCAGGCCGACGCCGCCGACCCACATCCGGCGCCCGGCCCACTCGTCGTCCACGCGCAGCTGGACCTGTACGTCCACCTGACTGAGCGCGGCCTCCGGTCCGGCGGCGTACAGCACGGCGGTGGCCCGGCGCAGCGGGTAGACGTCGAAGCCCTCGATGAACTGCGAGTTGCGCCAGTCGATGAAGGCGCTCTCCCCGTCGGGCCCGATCCGCACGTCGATCTGCCCGTCCTCGAGGTGGATGCCGAAGCTGTGCTCCCCGCGGTTCTCCACGGTCACCCGGAGGCAGAAATACGTCAGTCCCTCGGCCGCGTCGTCCCGCCCGCGCGGCGGCTCGGCCTGCTCCAGGCGGTGGACGCGAACCCGCAGACCGGCATGCTCGTCGTACTCCTGCCAGTCCCCGACCACGTTCGGCTCGTACACAGTCCACCTCTCGACTTGCTACGGGCTGCTTCCTATCCGTGTGCTCAGTGCACTGTCAAATGAGCAGAATGCGCTGTGGCCAGGGAATTCACCCCTTTTGATCGCTGATCAAGCCGTGCGCAGGCACTATCCGCCGACGGGCCCCGCACGGGCGGTCCGCGGGCGTGCCGCACATCACGTCCCGGCGCCGCGTCCCGGCAAGATCAGCGGGCCAGCCGGCCCAGCAGCGCGGAGGCCGCGGTGATGCCGAGCGCGGCGGCGACGATCAGCACCGCGAAGTCGAGCGCGAGGTGCGCGGGCGTGCCGAGGAGGAGGCCGCGCAGGGCGTCCACCTCGTAGCTGAGGGGGTTGACCTTGCTGACCGCCTGGAGCCAGCCCGGCATGACGTCGACGGGGTAGAGGGCGTTGGAGCCGAAGAACAGCGGCATGGTGATCGCCTGGCCGAAGCCCATCAGCCGGTCGCGGCTGAGGACGATGCCCGCGATGGTCATGGACAGGCAGGAGAAGAAGGCCGAGCCGAGGACGACGATCGCCGCGACCCCGAGCAGCCTGAGCGGGTTCCAGGTCAGGGCGACGCCGAGCAGGGCGGCGATGACGATCACGACGACCGCCTGGATCACCGACTTCACACCGGCCGCGAACGCCTTGCCGGTGATGAGGGCGGAGCGCGGGGTCGGCGTCACCAGCAGCTTGTTGAGAACGCCGGCGTCGCGCTCCCAGATGATGTGGATGCCGTAGAAGATGGCGATGAACATCGCGGACTGAGCGATGATGCCGGGCGCCAGGTAGTCGATGTAGGGGACGCCGCCGGTGGGGATCGCCCTGAGACGGGTGAAGGTCTGGCCGAAGATCAGCAGCCACAGGGCCGGCTGGACCGCCCGGGTGTACAGCTCGGTGCGGTCGTGGCGCAGCTTCTGCAGTTCCACGGCGCACATCGCGGCGACGCGGGCCGGCAGCAGCCGCCAGCCCGCCCGGGGCTCCGGCGGCCGCAGCAGCAGGTCGATGCCCTGCTCGCGGGCGCGGTCAACCGACGCGCTGAGCGGTGCGGCGGGTGCTTCGGACATCGCGGAAGTCTCCTGACTGGTCGTCGAGGCCGCTGCCCGCGACGTCACGGAAGACGTCCTCCAGCGTGGGCAGCGGATCCGTGGCCGCGGCGCCCCGGCGTTCGCCGAGTCCCCGGCGCAGTTCGGCCGGGGTGCCCAGGGCGCGGACGCGGCCGTGGTGCATGAGGCCCACCCGGTCGCAGTACTGGTCGGCCTCGTCCATGTAGTGGGTGGTGACCAGGACGGTCATGCCGGTGGCCTCGCGTACGGCGGTGATGTGCTCCCAGACGCTCGTCCGGGCGATCGGGTCCAGGCCGATGGTCGGCTCGTCGAGGATCAGCAGCCGGGGCGCGCTGACCAGCGCCTGGGCGAGTTCCAGGCGCCGGACCATGCCACCGGAGTAGGTGCCGGCGAGCCGGTCGGCGGCGTCCGTGAGGTCCACGGCGGCCAGGGCCTGGGCGACGCGCGCCGCGTGTTCACGGCGCGGTACGTCGAAGACGCGGGCGAACAGGGAGACGTTCTCCCGGCCGGTGAGGTTCGCGTCGGCGGAGAGCTGCTGCGGCACGTAGCCGAGCAGCCGCCGTACGCCCATGCGCTCCCCGGCCGCGTCGTGACCGAAGACGCGGACCATGCCGGCCGGGACCGGCAGCAGGGTGGTGATGCAGCGGATCGCGGTGGTCTTTCCGGCGCCGTTCGGGCCGAGCAGACCGAAGACCTCGCCCTCACGGACGGTCAGGTCGAGTCCGTCGACCGCCCGGGTGTCCCCGAAGGCGTAGGCGAGCTGGGTGCAGGCGACGGCGTCGGTGGTGGTCGTCATGACTCCTCGGCCTCCTCGTGCAGCTGGACGGCGAGTGTGCGCAGGGCGGGGAGGGCGGCGCGCAGCGCCTCCTGGTCGGCGGCGTCGAGCCGGGCGACGTGGCGGCCGACGAGCGCGGCGCGCCGCTCCTTCCAGTCCCGCAGCCGGGCCTCGGCGGCCTCGGTGAGCAGCAGGCGGACGGCACGCCGGTCGGCGGGGTCGGTCTCCCGGACCAGGTAGCCGTCCTTGACCAGCTGGTTGACCAGGGTGGACACGGAGTTGCCCGCCAGGTACAGCTCCTTGGCCGCGTCCGACACGCCGATCCCGGGGCGCGCCTCGACCAGGCGCAGCAGCTCCACCTCGGCGCCCCGCAGGCGCGGCACGGTCAGACCGGCGCGCAGCCGGCGCCTGAGCAGCCGCTGGATGCCCACGAGCGCGTCGGCCAGTTCTTCCGGGAGGGTCTCCTGGTCCACGTGATCGAGATTACCTCTGTGTCAGAGATATCCGGCCCAAGGGCAGGTCAAGGAACGGTAGGGACAAATGATGCGTAACCGTTTCAGAACGCCCACACTGGGAATGAGCAGGAAGTGCTTCGGACAGGAGGCACGTCCGTGGGATCCCGCCGAACGGGCCGGTCCCGGGTGTGCTCTCACAGGTCCGAGCGCGCGTCCCACGGTGTCCGTCCACCGGCACCCTCCCTGAGGGAGGCGCGCGTGATGCGTAGCACCGTCAGAACCAAGCAGCACCCCCACGACGACGCCCCGGACACCACCGAGTCCTTCGCCCGGCTCGCGAGGCTGCCCGACGGGCCGGAGCGTCAGGCGCTCCGGGACGAGCTGGTCCAGCAGTGGCTGCCCATGGCCGAGCGGATCGCCGTCCGTTTCCGGGGGCGCGGCGAAGCTCTCGAGGACCTCTACCAGGTGGCGGCCCTGGGGCTCGTGAAGGCCGTCGACCACTACGACCCGTCCCGCGGCCGCGCCTTCGAGGCGTACGCGGTGCCGACGATAACGGGCGAGATCAAGCGTCACTTCCGTGACCACATGTGGACGCTGCACGTGCCGCGCCGGGTCCAGGACCTGCGCAATCGCGTGCGGCACGCTGCCAAGGAGCTGTCCCAGACCACCCCGGGACGGCCCCCCACCGTCGCCGAGATCGCCGAGTTCGCGCACCTGACCGAGGACGAGGTGCGCACCGGGATGGAGGCGCTGGAGTGCTTCTCCGCGCTGTCGCTGGAGGCCGAGATGCCCGGCACCGACGGCTACGCCCTGGAGGACGCCCTGGGCGGCCCCGATCCCGCCTACGACACGGTGGTCGACCGGGTGGCGGTCGCGCCCAGTCTGCGGGCGCTGCCGGAACGCGAGCGGACCATCCTGTACCTGCGCTTCTTCGGCGGGATGACCCAGAGCAGCATCGCCGAGCAGCTCGGGATCTCGCAGATGCACGTCTCGCGGCTGCTGAGCGGCTGCTTCGCCCGGCTGCGCGAGGAGGTCGCCCCCGAAGGGCAGTGAGGGTTGCGCGGGCGTGCCGCGCGCGTCACTCCACCGGCGGCGCGCCCGGGATCCGTGGGGAGCCGTGGCGGTCGAGGAGGCCCTCCAGCTCCGCACGGATCTCATGGGGCAGGGTTCCGCCGCGCCCCCAGACGAGGATCATCTCCGCGACGTTGCGCAACTTGACGTTCGTGTGCTGGGAGACGTCTCTGAGGACGTCCCATCCCTCGTCCGGCGTCATCCGGCCCAGGGCGACGACGACACCGATCGCCTGGTCCACCACGGCGTGGGAGGCGACGGCCTCCTTGAGCTGGTCGACCTCTCGCTGGAGTTCGAGGACCCGGTCCGTTTCGTCGCGGGACCCGCGCGGTACTCGTGGCACCTCTCCATCGTGCCACCGGCTCTCTCGGCAGGCGCCGTGGACGGTTCCGGCCGGACACTGGTGGAAGACACGGCTGCCGCCGAAAGATCAGGGAACGCGAGTGCCATGAACGATCATCCGACATCTGCCCCCGGTCCGGCGGAGGCCGTCTCCACGCACTCCGTGTTCGGCGCTCCCTGCTGGGTGAGCCTGACGAGCCGCGACCTGGAGGCGACGCAGGACTTCTACGGGGCCGTCCTCGGCTGGGAGTGGCGTCGGGGCCGGCTGGGCGAGCACTTCCGGACGGCGCTGGTGGACGGGGTCCCGGTCGCGGGCATCGCGGCCGTCGCCTCGATGTGGCAGATGGCGGTGGCCTGGACGCCGTACTTCGCCGTGCCCAGCGCGGACGTCGCCGCCTCCCGGGTCCGGGAGCGCGGCGGTACGGTCGCGGTCGGGCCGATCTCCCTGCCGCCCGGCCGGGCGGCGCTGCTGGCCGACCGGGAGGGCGCCACCTTCGGCATCTGGGAGGGACCGCTGCTGGGCAACTGGGAGGCCTGGCGGCAGGCGTCCCCCGCCTTCATCCGCCTGCACACCCGCGACGCCTTCGACTCGGCCATCTTCTACGGCGAGATCCTCGACTGGGCGTCCGACCGCCCCGGCTGCTGCGAGGTCCACTACGAGAGCGGCGAGGTCGTGCTGCGCAGCCGCGGCGACATCGTGGCCCGGATCGAGTCGGGGGCGCTGGAGGCCGCCCCCGACCCGACGATCCGGCCGCACTGGCAGGTCCACTTCGCCGTCACGGACGTCGCGGCCTGCGCGCGGGCGGCGGAGCAGCACGGCGGCAGTGTGCTGGGCAAGGCCGTCGACGAGGCCGTGCTGCGGGACCCGGACGGCGCCCAGTTCACGGTGACCTCGCACCGGGACCGCTGAGGACGCCCGGGGCGGAGCCCCGTCAGTCGGAGCGCCTCGGGGGACGGGACAGTACGACCAGGCTGCGGGCCTCGACGGCCACCGCGGCACCGGCCTTGTACTCCGTCTCGTCCGGGACGCCGTCGGGTTCCACGGTGTCGACGCACACCGTCCAGCGCTCCGCGTACTCGGCGCCGGGCAGCCGGAAGACGACGGGCTCCCAGTAGCTGTTGAGCAGCAGCAGGAAGGAGTCGTCGACGACGGGCCGGCCCTGGGAGTCGGGTTCGGCGATGGCGTCACCGTTGAGGAAGACCCCGACGCAGTGGGCGTCGGAGCGCTGCCAGTCCTGGTCGGTCATCTCGAGCGCGTCCGGCAGCAGCCACAGCAGGTCGGGCAGCGGCTGGCCGGCGTGCCTGAGGGTCTCGCCGCGGAAGAAACGGCGCCGGCGCAGCACGGGGTGGGCGGCGCGCAGGGCGACCAGGTGCCGGGTGAAGCCGACGAGGTCGCGCTGCTCGCGGGTGAGCCGCCAGTCGATCCAGGAGACCTCGTTGTCCTGGCAGTAGGCGTTGTTGTTGCCGCGCTGGGTGCGTCCGAGTTCGTCGCCGTGGCAGAGCATCGGGATGCCCTGCGACAGCAGCAGGGTGGCGAGGAGGTTGCGCTGCTGGCGGGCGCGCAGCTCCCGCACGGCCGGGTCGTCGGTGTCGCCCTCGACCCCGCAGTTCCAGGACCGGTTGACGCTCTCGCCGTCCTGGTTGTCCTCGCCGTTGGCCTCGTTGTGCTTGTCGTTGTAGGAGACGAGGTCGCGCAGGGTGAACCCGTCGTGCGCGGTCACGAAGTTGACGCTGGCGCGCGGGCGGCGCCGGTGGTGCGCGTACAGGTCGGAGGAGCCGGTGAGGCGGGAGGCGAACTCGGCGAGCGAGCCCGGTTCGGCCCGCCAGAAGTCCCGTACGGCGTCGCGGTAGCGGCCGTTCCACTCCGACCACAGGGGCGGGAAGTTGCCCACCTGGTAGCCGCCCTCGCCGACGTCCCACGGCTCGGCGATCAGCTTGACGCGGCTGATCACGGGGTCCTGCTGGATGAGGTCGAAGAAGGCCGACAGCCGGGACACCTCGTGGAACTGCCGGGCCAGTGTGGCCGCGAGGTCGAAGCGGAAGCCGTCGACGTGCATCTCGGTCACCCAGTACCGCAGCGAGTCCATGATCAGCTGGAGGACGTAGGGGTGGCGCATCAGCAGGCTGTTGCCGGTGCCGGTGGTGTCGTAGTAGTGGGCCCAGTCACCGTCCACCAGGCGGTAGTAGGAGGCGTTGTCGATGCCCCGGAAGGAGAGCGTGGGGCCTTTCTCGTTGCCCTCGGCGGTGTGGTTGTAGACGACGTCGAGGATCACTTCGAGACCGGCCGCGTGCAGCGCCTTCACCATCGCCTTGAACTCGGCGACCTGTTGTCCCCGGCTGCCGTGGGCGGCGTAGGCGTTGTGCGGGGCGAAGAAGCCGATGGTGTTGTAGCCCCAGTAGTTGGACAGGCCCCGGTCCTTGAGCACGCCGTCCTGCACGTACTGGTGGACCGGCATCAGCTCGATCGCCGTGACGCCCAGCGAGGTGAGGTGTTCGGTCACCGCGGGGTGCGCGAGGCCGGCGTAGGTGCCGCGCAGTTCGGGCGGGACGTCGGGGTGGGTGCGGGTCAGGCCGCGCACATGGGCCTCGTAGATCACCGTGTCCGCGTACGCGCGGCGCGGCGAGCGGTCCTCGCCCCAGTCGAACGCCGGGTCGGTGACGACGCCGAGCAGGGTGTGCCCGGCGCTGTCCTTCGGGTCGGGGCGGTCGCCCGCGCGTTCGAAGAGGGAGGCGTGGTTGTCGATCTGGCCGTCCACGGCCCGCGCGTACGGGTCGAGGAGCAGCTTCGCCGGGTTGCAGCGGTGCCCGCCGGCCGGGTCCCACGGACCGTGGACCCGGTAGCCGTAGCGCTGCCCCGGGCCGATTCCGGGGAGATAGGCGTGCCAGACGAAGCCGTCGACCTCGCTCAGCGCGACGCCGCGGCTGCCGCCGTCGTCGTCGACGAGGACGAGGTCGACGCGTTGGGCGACCTCGCTGAACAACGCGAAGTTGGTGCCTTCTCCGTCGAAGTCGGCACCCAGCGGGTAGGGGTGCCCGCTCCACACGGGCACCCCTGCGCTCCGGTTCGTCCGCGAGGTCACCGGGCGCCCTCCATGGCGTCGTCGGCCTCGTCCGCCGGGGCGGCGGCCAGGGCCGTCACCGGCAGCTCGCGCGGCACCTGCAGCATCTCGCGCAGGTCCGGCTCGGGCACGGTCGGTACCAGCGGGACACGTTCGCCGGCGCGGGCGCGCTGGGAGAACCAGATGACCTTGCTGCCGGTGGCGGTGGCGCAGCAGCCCCAGCCGTCGCTCATGGCGGCGATCCGCTCGAGGCAGCCACGCAGGTCCTGGTCCGGGCGCAGGTCACGGTCGCCTCCCCCGACGGCGGTGATGAGGTGCTGGCCGTTCCACCACATCTCGATCGACGTGTGTTTGTCCGTGGCGTGCTCGTCGATGGCCTTCAGCAGCATCTCGGCACCACGGCAGACGGGCTCGACGAGGTTTTCCAGGTCCCAGTACCGGAGGTGCGCGGCCAGAATGCGCCTGACCTGCCCGACCCGTTCCGGGCTCACGTCCACGTCGAGGTGGTAGTAGCAGGGCACTGCGGTCTTCATCGTCGTTGCTCCTCACCGGCGAGGCTCCCGCTCCTCCTCGGACCGAAGACCGAGCACCCCGAACACGAAGCGTGAGCGTTGATCGCTCCTGAGTCACAACCACAGTGAGGCCGCTACGCCATTCGTGCAACACGAGCACACCACGACCAAGATCCAACAGGACGTTGAGTGGTGGGCCGTGCACCATAAGTGAAGGCCTCGGGAGGATTGACGGTTCCGCACCTCTGCGTACAGGGCCGACCCGCTCGTCGCGGGCCGACGTACCTCTCGAACTCCCGGAAGGTGACCAGCGCCATGCTGCTACCAGCGAAGACCGAAGTGGCCAGACGTCTGCGAAGTTACCGCGCGTGGGAGCGTGCGATGCTCGCGTGCCCGGGCGACCGCGCGGTGCGCGCCACCTTCGAGAACTGCGGATACACCCTCTGTGTGCTGATGGGCAAGCGGTGCGCTCGTGAGGCCGCGGACGCCGCCGAGCAGTACCTGCGCGGCGGCGCGGAAGCCCGCCCCCGGCGGGGCGGAGTGGGCCGGAGGAATGGTCTCGCACGGCTGACGGTGACCAGGCCGGTACCGCGACTGGCTGCGAAGCGTTAGCAGTCCGTGCCCCTGCCCCGGCGGGCTCGGGCATCCAACAGCGGGCGACAGAGGCCTGTTTCAGTTCAGCGGAGGTGCAGCGTGAGGTCCACGAAGGCGATCGGCCGTATCCCGGTACGGGACGTCCAGCCGCTGGTGGAGTGCGGCAGGCGGCCGGCCAAGTCCGTGGTCGGGGAGACGTTCCTGGTGACCGCGACCGTGTTCCGCGAGGGCCACGACGCCATCGGCGCGAACGTGGTCCTCAAGGGCCCGGACGGCCGCCGTGGACCGTGGACGCCGATGCGTGAACTCGCCCCGGGGACCGATCGTTGGGGCGCCGAGGTGACGCTGGACGAGGTGGGCCGCTGGACCTGCACGGTGGAGGCCTGGAGCGACCCGCTCACGACCTGGCGCCGTCACGCGGAGGTCAAGATCCCGGCGGGCATCGACACGGGACTGGTCCTGGAGGAGGGCGGCCGGCTCTACGAGCGGGCGGCCGCCCGTGTGCCGCGCGGCCCCGCCCGCACCGTGGTGCGGGAGGCCGCCAGGAAGCTGCTCGACGACTCGCTGCCGGCGACCGAACGCTACGCGGCGGCGCTGGAACCGGAGGTGGCGGAGGTCCTCGCCCGCCATCCTTTCCGGGAGTTCGTCTCCGCCGGTACCGCCATGCCCCTGCTGGTGGAGCGGGAACGGGCCCTGTACGGCTCCTGGTACGAGTTCTTCCCCCGCTCCGAGGGCACGGCCGAGCGTCCGCACGGCACCTTCCGCACCGCGGCCCGGCGGCTGCCCGCGATCGCCGCGATGGGCTTCGACGTCGTCTATCTGCCGCCGATCCACCCCATCGGCACGACGTTCCGCAAGGGCCGCAACAACACCCTCACCCCCGGCCCGGACGACGTGGGCGTGCCGTGGGCGATCGGGTCGCCGGAGGGCGGCCACGACGCCGTGCACCCGGAGTTGGGGACTCTGGAGGACTTCGCCTGGTTCGTCGAGCGGGCGAGGGAGCAGGGGCTGGAGGTCGCGCTCGACTTCGCCCTGCAGTGCTCGCCCGACCACCCCTGGGTGCAGAAGCACCCCGAGTGGTTCCACCACCGGCCGGACGGCACGATCGCCTACGCCGAGAACCCGCCGAAGAAGTACCAGGACATCTACCCCATCGCCTTCGACGCCGACATGGACGGCCTGGTCAGGGAGACCGTGCGGATCCTGCGGCACTGGATGTCGTACGGGGTGCGGATCTTCCGCGTGGACAACCCGCACACCAAGCCGGTGGTGTTCTGGGAGCGGGTGATCGCGGACGTCAACCGCACCGACCCCGACGTGATCTTCCTGGCCGAGGCCTTCACCCGGCCCGCGATGATGCACACGCTGGGCCAGATCGGCTTCCAGCAGTCGTACACCTACTTCACCTGGCGCAACAGCAAGCAGGAACTGACGGAGTACCTCACCGAACTTTCCGGTGAGGCGGCCTCCTACATGCGGCCGAACTTCTTCGCCAACACGCCGGACATCCTGCACGCCTACCTCCAGCACGGCGGGCGTCCCGCCTTCGAGGCGCGGGCCGTCCTGGCGGCGACCCTGTCTCCCACCTGGGGCATCTACAGCGGCTACGAACTGTGCGAGAACACCCCGTTGCGCGAGGGCGGCGAGGAGTACCTCGACTCGGAGAAGTACCAGCTCAGGCCGCGTGACTGGGAGGCGGCCGAGCGCGAGGGCCGCACCATCGCCCCGCTC
>NZ_JBNCAQ010000013.1:0-244124 GCF_049808595.1 Streptomyces aurantiaciflavus
CGCACCGGCCGAAAGCCCAAGTACATCCAGTACGAGGGCTTCCGGCCGGCACACCGAGAGCACGCACCGGACCCCGCTCCTCAACGGGCAAACGTTGCCTGCCGCGGCACTAGGGTCTGTTGCGAAAGTGGCGCCTGCCGCGCGACGCCACTTTCGCAACAGGCCCCAGCCCGCTCATTCCCCCGCGGGCACCTCGATGATCCTGCCGTTCTCGTCGAGGGTGCGGGTGCTCCAGTACTCGTCCCACTCGTCGCCGACGTGCTCGGGGACCTTGCCCTCCGGGTAGCGCGCGTATCCCGTCGGCGGTTCCTCGCCGTTGGGCACGCAGTCGCTGCCGCTGCTCCCCACGGCCAGGACCGGGTACTCGCCGCCTCCGCAGGTCGCGTCCTGAAGGGAGCAGCCGGTGAGCAGCGCGGCGCTCAGACCGACCAGCGACAGGCCCAGGACGGACCGCCTCACCCCACGGCCGATCGCGGACATCGGGGGCTGGGCTCGGTTGCCGGTACGCACGTTTGACTCCCTCTCGTCGTCTTGTGCGACCAGCCTGCGCGAGGCGCGAGCGGCCCTCATGAGTACGCGTACTCAGCCGGCCCGGGCCGGCCTACCCGAGTCGATCCGCGCCTGCTGAGCGAAGGAGACCGCGCGGACGAGGAGGACACCGGCGACGGCCGCGCCCACGACGGCCGCGTCGGCGGCCAGCAGCCCGGCGACGTCCGTGTAGGCGCGCGCGATGACGTCGTCCGTGGAGCCGGTGTACATCAGCCCCACGCCGCTGAGCATCCCCGCCAGCCACAGCCCCCACCACCAGTTCAGGGCACGCGGCAGCCGCTCTCCCGGGGCTCCGGAGCGGTGGACGTCCGCGATGATCCCGCGCGGCACCCACAGGTTGGCGACGGGGACGACCCAGCCCCCGTAAACCCAGATCCACGAGTACCGCGGAGGCCGACCGGACAGGACCTGCGCGTTGTCGCGTACTCGCCACAACCAGGCCAGGAACGCCACCGCGCAGAGGGCGGTGACGGCGTTCCCCACGGAAGTGACGATGTGATAGGCGTCCTCGAGTCCGATCAGCGGGCGGTGCTGTCCGCCGCCCTGGTCCGGCGGCCCGCCGGCCGGCTCCCCGGCCACGGCGAGCCGCACCTGCCACACGGCCCGGCCGGCCCAGGCCAGGCCGGCGAGGCCCAGGGCGAGGGCGGCACAGCGGGCACTCGCCCGGACCGGACGCAGGGTGGGGACAGGCGCGGGGTCGTCAGCGCGGTGGTCCTGGAGATCGCTCACCGGGACATCCTCGCTGCCGGGGTCACACCGTTCGCCACCGGGGGCATCTGTCGCGTCGTGACGCGCGGGGCCGGGCCGGCGTCGGCGGCGCGTCCCGGGCTGCCGTACAGGCCGTCGGCGGCGCGATCGGCACCGTCGTCCCGAAGACCGCCTCACCTGACCTTCGCGGCCAGTGCCCGTACCGCGAGGCCGGGCGCGCGCCGGGTCAGGACGGCCGCCGCCAGGCCGATCGCGGCTCCGGCCGCGACGTCGGAGGGGTAGTGGGCGCCGGTGTGGACGCGTTCGGCGGCGATCATGACCGCCGGGAACGCGCAGGCGGCGCCCGCCCAGGGCCAGACCCGGGTCACGGCGGCGGTGAAGCCGACGGCGGCCGCGGTGTGGCCGGAGGGGAAGGACGAGGAGTCGGGCCGGTCGTGGACCTCCTCGTGCGAGGTCCACTCCTCGGGCGGCCGGCGCCGTTTCCACAGCTGCTTGGCGACGCCGTTGGACGCCGCCTCCGCCAGGGCCATGCTCACCACGCCCGCCGTCGCGGCCCCGCGCCCCCGCAGGCCGCCCGCCGCGGCCATGAGGAGCGCGGCACCCCACCACAGCTTGGTGTGCTGGGCCGCCTCCTCCACCGTCGGCAGCACGCGCCGGGCTCGGTCCGACCGCCACGACGCCACGCGCCGCGCCAGTCGTCCGTCCTGCTCCCGCAGATCCGCCAACACGCTCATGACCTGCGACTTCCCACGCTGTTCCCCTCCTGACGCCGCAGCCGTCACGCCCTCGTGCACGCCCTCGCGCCGATCATTCCAGGCGCCGCTCGTCCTCCTCGGTCCAGGCGCGGGTGTCGCGGGGCGGCACGTACGGCTCCTCGTCACGTGGCAGTCCGCCCGCGACGGCGCGCTGGCGGGCCAGTTCCGCGTCGAACTCCAGGCCCAGCAGGATCGCGATGTTGCTGATCCACAGCCACACCAGGAACACGATCACGCCGGCGAGCGTGCCGTAGGTCTTGTTGTACGAGGCGAAGTTGGCGACGTAGAAAGCGAACCCGGCCGAGGCGACCAGCCAGATCACCAGGGCCAGCACGCTGCCCGGGGTGATCCAGCGGAAACCGCGCCCCTTCACGTTCGGCGTCGCCCAGTACAGGAGCGCGATCATGACGGTGACCAGGACGACCAGCACCGGCCACTTCGCGAACGACCACACCGTCAGGGCCGTGTCCCCGATGCCGAGCGCGGTCCCGGCCCGGCGGGCCAGGGCACCCGTGAACACCACGATCAGCGCGCTGATCACCGCCAGCACGAGCAGCACCACCGTCACGCCGACCCGGACCGGCAGCACCTTCCACACCGGACGGCCCTCCGGCATGTCGTACACGGCGTTGGCGCTGCGGATGAAGGCGGCGACGTACCCGGAGGCCGACCACACCGCCAGGACCAGGCCGACGACCGCCATGACGGAGCCGACCCCGCCACGGCCCTGGAGCTGCTGCACCGCGTCGCTGACGATGTCCCGGGCCGAGCCCGGCGCGAGCTTCCGCAGATTCTCCAGGACCTGGTCCGTCGCCGACCGGCCGGCGACGCCCAGCAGGGACACCAGAACCAGCAGGGCCGGGAACAGCGACAGCACCCCGTAGTACGTCAGGGCGGCCGCGCGGTCGGTGAGTTCGTCGTCCTTGAACTCCGTCAGCGTGCCCTTCAGCACCGCCCGCCAGGACCGCTTCGGCAGCTGGCCGGGCTCGTCCGGCGCCTGCCGCTCCACCTGCTCGATCGGGCCCGGCGTCGGCCGGGATTTCGATGTCCGTGCCATGGCTCCGGGGTATCCCCCGCGGCCCGGCTCATGCGTCGGACGGAGGTGGGACGGAGCCGCGCACTCGACGCACCCGCGGTTCAGGCGGTCCGGCTGCCGGCGTCCTCGGTGTCGTCGTGGGACAGCGTCGCCGCGTCGCAGAAGGCCTCCAGTCCCTCCAGCAGCGCGACTTGCTTGGCGGCCGGCATCAGGGCCAGCACCGCCCGCAACTCCCGCTCCCTGCGCACCCGCAGATCCGCGAGGAAGGCCCGGCCCCGGCCGCTGAGATGCAGCCGCACCTCACGCCGGTCGGCCGGGCTCACGACGCGTTCGACGAAGCCCGCGGTCTGCAACCGGTCGCACAGCCGACTGGTCGACGGTGGCGTGGAGGCGAGCGAGGCGGCGAGGGTGCGCAGGTTGATGCCGTCCTGGTGCTCGAGCACCAGCAGCACCCGGAGTTGGGACGCGGAGGCGGGCGCGGTCGAGGCCCGGCCCCACAGGACTTCCAGCAGCTCGGCGGCCGTCGAGGTGACCCGTGCGACCTCGTCGGGCTCCGGGCGATGGCGGAAGGCGGTCACGGTCACCCTCTCGCAGGCACGGGGACGCCCGTCAGCGTACTAGGCGGCCCCGTCGGCCGGACACGCGCCGGGGACGACCGGCGCGGCCGCGTCGAGAAGCCACCGTGCAAGGGGAGTCGACGAGCCGCCGCGGTCGGCCGATGCCGGACGACGATCCTCTGACGGTCCGCCTGGACCGACGCGGCCGCGTCGAGGGACCGCTGTGCCCGCCATGGGAGTTGCCGGGCCGCCGCGGCCCCGATGCCGGACGGCGCCCCTCCGGTGGTCCGCCCGGACCGGCCCGGCCGCCGTTCGGGGACCGCGCCGGCCCGGCCGCCCGTGGTGGCGGCGGCCGACGGCACGCACCACGGCCGGGCGGCCTCGCGCCCGGGACTGAGCGGCGCCGGCGGCCGGCGCACGCCCGGCGTCTCTCAGGCCGCCGCGCGCCGCGCGAACTCCGTGGCCCGGTAGCCCGCCTCGTCGATGGCCGCGCGCACGGCGTCGCCGTCGAGCAGCTCGCCACGCACGGTGACCAGCCCCGCCCGGACGTCGACGTCGACCTCGTTGACACCCGACACCTCCACCAGCTTCTCGGCGACGCCGGCGGCGCAGCGGCCGCAACTCATACCGGACACGGCGTAGGTCTTCTCGGCCATGGCGGGTGCTCCTGTCGTCAGTTCACCGGTGACTGCGCCCCCGGGTGGCGTCCCGGGGCCTTGCGGCAGCAGGTACGGGGTGGATCACCACCGTGTTCAGCAAGCGCGTACCGCGCCGCCGCGGCCACCCGTGCGCCGGTGCGTGAGCCGTCGTCCGCCGTCCGCGCGCCCCGTTGCCGCTTGTCAGCGCCCCTGTCGGCGCACTACTGTCGCCACGCCTTGGTGAACGGGAAATCCGGTGTGATGCCGGTGCGGCCCTCGCCACTGTGATCGGGAAGTCCGGCTCCGGCCCTCGCGGGCAGCCACTGGGTCCTCGGACCCGGGAAGGCGGAGTACGGGCGGTGGTACCCGTCAGCCAGGAGACCGGCCAAGGCGCGTCAACCATCCACGAGGTGCTGGAGAGGGTCTGCTGAGCCATGCACATAGCCGAGGGTTTCCTTCCTCCGGCGCACGCTGTCGCCTGGGGCGTCGCGTCGGCGCCGTTCGTCGTCCACGGAGTCCGCGCACTGAGCCGTGAAGTCAAGGAGCACCCCGAGAGCACCCTGCTGCTCGGCGCCTCCGGAGCCTTCACGTTCGTCCTGTCCGCGCTCAAGCTGCCCTCGGTGACCGGGAGTTGTTCGCATCCCACCGGCACCGGCCTGGGCGCCGTCCTCTTCCGGCCGCCGATCATGGCGGTGCTCGGCACCATCACCCTCCTCTTCCAGGCGCTGCTGCTCGCCCACGGCGGCCTGACCACACTGGGCGCCAACGTCTTCTCGATGGCGATCGTCGGCCCCTGGACGGGTTACGGGACGTACCGGCTGCTGCGGCGGTACGACGTGCCGCTGATGGTCACGGTGTTCTTCGGCGCGTTCGTCGCCGACCTGTCCACCTACTGCGTCACCAGCGTGCAGCTGGCGCTGGCGTTCCCCGACCCGAGCAGCGGGTTCCTGGGCGCGCTGGGCAAGTTCGGCTCCATCTTCGCCGTCACGCAGATCCCGCTCGCGGTGAGCGAGGGTCTCCTCACGGTGCTGGTGATGCGGCTGCTGGTGCAGTCCAGCAAGGGCGAACTGACCCGGCTCGGTGTCCTCGTGGCCGGCGAGCGGGCCGAGCAGAAGCCGGCCGGGACGCAGGCGGTGGCCCGATGAGCCGGAACACGAAGATCAACGTCCTGCTGCTGGTCGTGGTGATCGCGCTGGCCGTGCTGCCGCTGGCCCTGGGGCTCGGCGACCACAAGGAGCAGCCGTTCGCGGGCTCCGACGGCGAGGCGGAGACGGCGATCACCGAGATCGAGCCGGACTACAAGCCGTGGTTCTCGCCCCTGTACGAACCGCCCTCCGGGGAGATCGAGTCGGCGCTGTTCTCCCTCCAGGCGGCCCTGGGCGCGGGTGTCCTCGCCTACTACTTCGGTCTGCGCCGGGGGCGGCGTCAGGGCGAACAGCGGGCGCGGGCGGAGCTGGAGGCGCAGGACCCCGCGGACGCGGCGGGCGTGCCCGACACCGAGAAGTCCACGCCGGGACGGGTCTGAGCGCTCGTGCTGCCGATCGACGCGGCGGCGCACAGCAGCCGCTGGCGCCACCGCCATCCCGTGGACAAGGCCGTACTCGGACTCGGCCTGACCGTGCTGGCGATCTCGTTGCCGCCGTGGCCGGGCGCGGCCCTGGTGCTGGTGACGGCGCTCGCCCTGCTGCTGGGCCCGGCGGGTGTGCCGGCCCGCCGGCTGTGGCGCGCCTACCGGGTGCCGCTGGGGTTCTGCGCGACCGGCGCGGTGACGCTGCTCGTGCAGGTGGGCGGGCCCGGCGGGTTCGTGAGCCTGGCCGACGGCGGGGCCGTGCGCGCCGGGGAGTTGATGCTGCGCTCCTCGGCCGCCTCCCTCGGCGTGCTGCTGTTCGCGTTCACCACGCCGATGTCCGACCTGCTGCCGCGTCTGGTGCGGGCGGGTGTGCCCGCGCCGGTCGTGGACGTCGCGATGGTCACGTACCGCATGAGCTTCCTGCTGCTGGACTCCGTGCGCCTGATCCGGGAGGCGCAGGCGGCCCGGCTCGGGCACACCTCACGGGCCGCCGAGTGGCGTTCCCTGGCCGGGCTCGGGGCCACCGCCTTCGTACGGGCCTTCGACCGGGCGGCGCGGCTGCAGGCCGGGCTCGCCGGACGCGGCTATGACGGCACCCTGCGCGTGCTGGTGCCCGAGGCCCGTGTCTCCGTCCGTTTCACGGTGGCCGGCGCCGGGCTCCTCGTGGCCCTGGCCGCCCTCACCTTCGTACTGGAAAGGCCCCTGTCATGAGCGAGCTGGTCGTCCTGCGGGGCGCCTCCTTCGCGTACGAGGACGGCCCCGCCGTGCTCGACGGCCTCGACTTCGAGGTGCGCGAAGGACGCGCGCTCGCGCTGCTCGGCCGCAACGGCAGCGGCAAGACGACGCTGATGCGGCTGCTCAGCGGCGGACTGCGCCCGCACACCGGCGTGTTGACGGTCGAGGGGCAGCCGGTGACGTACGACCGCAAGGGGCTGACCCGGCTGCGGACGACCGTCCAGCTGGTGGTGCAGGACCCGGACGACCAGCTGTTCGCCGCGTCGGTCGCGCAGGACGTGTCGTTCGGGCCGCTGAACCTCGGCCTGCCCGATGCCGAGGTGCGGGCCCGGGTGGAGGAGGCGCTCGCCGCGCTGGACATCACCGCCCTGGCCGACCGGCCCACCCATCTGCTCTCCTACGGCCAGCGCAAGCGGACCGCGATCGCGGGCGCCGTCGCGATGCGGCCGCGCGTGCTGATCCTCGACGAACCGACCGCCGGGCTCGACCCCGACGGCCAGGAGCGCCTCCTCGCCACCCTCGACGCCCTGCGCGCGTCCGGCACGACGGTGGTGATGGCCACCCATGACGTCGACCTCGCCCTGCGCTGGGCCGACGACGCTGCCCTGCTCACCCCCTCCGGCGCCCACACCGGCCCCGCGGCCACCGCCCTGGCCCGCACGGACCTCCTCCATCAGGCGGGCCTCCGGCTGCCCTGGGGCATCGCGGCCACGCGACTGCTGTGCGCCCAGGGCCTGTTGGCCGAGGGCGAACCCGGCCCCCGCAGCCCCGAGGAACTGGCCGCCCTGCCGAAGGCGCCCACCGCTCCCCCGGTCCCGGCCGACGGCGGGTAGGGCTCTGTCAGGTCGTGTCGTTCGGATCGGGCCCCGCGTCTGCGGCCTGATCCGAAGGACGGGCCATGACCCCGGCGGGTGTCGGCGGGCCGCGCGGTGGAACCCGGTGTCACGGAAGGAAAGGTCCGCCGACGCCCGGGAGGCCGCGTGTCCTTCGCCCACGACTCCGCCTACCGCCGTGTCCACGAAGACGTCCTGAGCCGGGCGGACGCGCTCTGGGGCGTCGCGACGGCGCTGCACGCCGACCCCGAGTACGCGTTCGCCGAGCGGCGGGCGGCCACGCTCCTGACGGACGAGCTGCGCCGGGCCGGATTCGACGTGCGGCAGGACGTGGCCGGCATGCCGACCGCCTTCACCGCCCGCTGGGGCCGGGGCCGCCCCGCGGTGGCGCTGCTGCTGGAGTACGACGCCCTGCCCGGCCTCGGGCACGCCTGCGGGCACAACCTGATCGCCGCCGCCGGTCTGGGCGCCGCGCTCGCCGCCCGTGCCGCGCTGGATCCGGACGCCGGATCGGTGCTGGCGGTGGGCAGCCCGGCCGAGGAGGGCGGCGGGGGCAAGGCCCTGGAGGTGGAGGCGGGCGTCTTCGACGACGTGGACGCCGCGCTCATGTTCCACCCGGGCGTGTACGACTGGGCCCGGGCGCCGCTGACGGCGCAGGAGCAGTACCGGGTCGGCTTCCACGGCCGGGCCGCCCATCCCACGGGCAACCCCACCGAGGGCGTCGACGCGCTCGCGGCCCTGATCGAGCTGTTCAACGTGCTGTCCGCGCTCGGCCGCCGCCTGCCGGAGGCCTCGCACGTCCAGGGCATCGTCACGCACGGAGGCACGGCCACGAACATCGTCCCCGAGTTCGCGGAGGGCCTGTTCGGTCTGCGCGCGGCCACCACGGGCGCCCTGGACGACCTGGCCGGGCAGCTGCGCTCCGCCGCCGCGGGAGTGGCGCGGGCCACCGGCACCACCTGTGCGGTCGAACGCGCCAGTGTCCGCTACGAGCACTTCCGCGACAGCGAGCCGCTCTCCGGGCGCTTCGCCGCGCATCTGGGCCGCACCGGGATCGCGCTCACGCCGCCCGCGCCCGGTGTGTACCTGGGCTCGTCGGACATCGGCAACGTCAGTGCCCGGGTGCCGGCCATCCACCCGTTCGTCGCGATCATGGACGAGGACGGCTCGGACCACACGCCCGAGTTCGCCGTCGCGGCGGCGTCCGAGCGGGCCCGGCGGGTGCTGTCGGCCGCCACGGAGGCGCTGGCGTGCACCGCGGTGGACGTGCTGTACGACGCGGACCTGCGGGCCGCGGCGTGGAGCGGGCTGCGAGGCGCCGTCGGCGCGCCGCGCTGAGCGCGGTCGCCCGTGGTCGGGTCGTCGGGCGGTGCGTCAGCCCTCGACGCCGGTGGCGTCGTGCGCGGAGCCCACCGGCTTCGACTCCGGTGAGCCCCGCTGCCGCAGGTAGATCGACAGCACCGCCATCGAGGCGACGGCGAGCAGTTCGGACTGCCAGTTCTGCAGGGTGCGGTTCCAGAAGTCGGCGGCGCCGAGGTAGTCGAACCAGCCGACCGGGGCCTGGAGTTGCCGCAACTGCACCTCGTTGTACGCGGCGACACCGGTGATCGACTGCACCAGCCAGGAGAGTACGAAGATCGTGCCCATGACCAGCAGCAGGGAGTTGGAGTACAGCGTGCGCCGCCAGCCGGAGGCCGCGGCCCACCTGGGTGAACTGTCCCTGGCGTGCTCGCCGACCAGTTGGTCCCGGTCCGACTCGGGGCCGGACTTGCCGGGCTCCTTGGACTCCGGTGAGCCGCGCTGCAGCAGCCAGACGGTGGCACCGATGTAGAGCGAGAACTGCAGGTACTCCGACTGCCAGTTCTCCGCCACGTCGACCGCGAAGTCGGAGGACGTCACGTACGCGCCGAAACCGACCGGCTGCAACTGGTCGGCGAGCATCTGGTTGTTGAAGTCGGCGTGTCCCGCGATCGCCTGCCCGACGAGGGTCAGCAGAAAGGCGACGGTGAAGAACAGCCCCAGTCCGTTGTCCCGTAGGAAGCTCCTCGGGCCTCGGGGCGGCGAGGCCGTGGTCCCGGCCGTGGGCCCGCTCACCGCTGCATCAGTCCCACGGCCGCGAGGTAGGCGAGGCCGACCGCGACGAGCAGCAGGATCGCCGTGAACATCGTGCGCACGCTCACCCGCTCTTGATCTGGCACTGGTAGGGCAGGTGCGGCCGCTGCCGGCAGCCGGCGGCGACGACCTTCCAGCCGGTGGTGAAGTGGGAGAGGAACAGGGTGTCGCCGGCGAGCACCGCCCGCGCCTGGTTGCCGTAGACGTCGCTCCCCCGCAGGTCACCGCCCGCGGGCAGGGGTTCCTCGCTGAGCGCCTCGGGGCAGGGGGTGCCGGCCGACTGCTCCAGTTCCTCCCTGGTGCCCGGCGCGAGGGCCGCGCACATCCGGCCGTAAGCTCTCTCGCCGAGTGCCTTCTCGAACGCGGCCGTGGCCGCCCGTACGTCGTCGCGCCGTTCCGAGACCGTGCCGCACGCGCCGACGGTGCCGGCGAGGACGACCGCGACGGCCGCGCTCCACGCTCGTCCGGCCACCCCACCACCTCCGCATCCGTGCCGACCTGCCCGGCAGTACACCGCACCCGGCGGCACACGGACGGCTTCCACGCCCACAGGTCCCCCACCCAGCGGACAACCCCACCGTTCCCCGGGACTGACCGTGGGCCGTCGGGGAGAGGGCTAGTCCGCGACGGCGACCATCCCGAAAGCGATCACCAGGCAGACGGCGGCCAGCACGGCGATCAGGGCGATCAGGGCCACGCCCAACAGACCCGCCACGCCCCCGATGGCCCACCACGCGCACCGTGTCGTACGTCCCGCCCGCCGCACGGCATCGCGGTAGTCACTGTCGTCGTACCAGTCGCGCTCCGTCATGCCACCCCCTGCCCCGGAGAGTACAACTCGGGCCCGGCGCCGCCCTGTTCGAATCTCACTCTTCGCCCGTACACTGACAAATCAGAGGCGTGTGGGCGCTGTTGACGGGGGGGCGGCCATGTCCGGGGATCAGTACGGCACGTACGGCCAGGGGTACTTCGTCCCACCGATGCCGCCGGCCCCGCCGCCGGCGCCGGCGGACGGCGTGCGGGCCGTCGCGGTGGCGGTGCTCAACCTCAGCGGTCTGGGCCTGGGGTACGGGCTCGTGCGCCGCTGGGGACTCATGGCGCTCTGCTGGATCGCCACCGCCGCCCTGCTGCTCGTGGCGCTGCCCGCCGAGCCGGACGGCGTCCCGGGATTCGCCCTCGTCGTGTACGCCGTGTTCCTCGCCGCGGTGGCGGCGCACGGCGCGCGCGTGGGCCTGCGGGCCCGGTCGGCGTGGCCCGGACCGGCGCCGATCGCCCTCGGGCTGGGGCTCGTCCTGCTCGCCGTACCGGCCGGGGGCGTCGTGCTGTACGACGACGCGCGGGACGAGGCGGTGGAGCAGATGCTGCTCGACCGGCTGGACCGGGCCGACCGGCTGGTGGCGCAGTCCGGCAAGCAGACGTTCGCCCTCGGCAAGGACGGCTACCGCGAGGCGCTGTCCCTCTACGAGGACCTGAGCGCCGACCACTCCGGCTCTCGCGCGGCCGACCGGGTGCCGGCCCGGATGAGGACCTTCTACTCGACGGTCGGCGCCGTGTACGCGCAGGGCGACCACTGCGGGGCGATCGAGCCGCTGACCTATCTGCGGACGGTCCCGAAGAGCATGCCCGCGACGGACCTCGGGGAGCTGAGAACCTGGCCCGACGACCGTCTGGCCACCTCGCTGTACGAGTGCGCGGCGAAGGACCTGGCGAGCGGCGGGTCCGCCTGGCCCGAGCGGTTCGGTGAACTGCTGACCGACTTCCCCGAGTCGGCGCAGGCCGCGAAGGTCGAGCCGGCCGTGGGCGCCGCCGTCACCCGGGCGGCGAAGGACCTGCGCGGCGCCGAGCCCTGCACGGCGGTCGAACGGCTGCGGAGTCTCAGCTCCGAGATCGACGGCCTGCCCGGTGCGGAGGCGGGCGTGGACGCCGCCCTCGCCGAGGACGCCGGACGGGCCACCGCCAACGCCGGCTCGGGCACGTACCTGTGCGGCGTGGACCAGTACCAGGACGGTGACTTCGAGGCCGCGCAGAAGACCATGAACGAGTTCGTCAAGGCCAACAAGAACCACACGAACCGGGCCAGGGCGGAGAAGATCGCGATCGCCGCGGAGATCGCGCAGACGGTGCCGGCCGCCGGGAAGAGCCTGCCCACGACGCGGACGGGCGGCAGCATCTCGGTCACGGTGCAGAACGACAGCCCCGACGACATCACGGTCCTCTACACGGGCCCGGTCACCGGCCGCTTCACCCTCAGGGCCTGCGGCAGCTGCAGGACGTACTCGCTCAGCAGCACCCTCTCGCCGTCCTTCGAGCCGTGCAGCGACAGCGGCAGGAACTACCCGGAGCGCACCATCAGTCTGCCGCCCGGCACGACGTACTTCGTGCACAAGCCGAACGACAGTCTCTCCTCGCCGGCCTCGGACACGGCCAAGCTCCAGTCCGGCTACATCTACACGGAGTGCGCCTACGCGACGCAGACGCTGGGGTCGGGGTTCTGAGTCCCCGTCACAGCAGTGGCAGTTCCGCGAAGGGGTGCCGTTCCCAGAGCCGGCGGGAGGCGTCTTCCGGGTAGGGGGCGACGGTGGGCTCGGTGTCGAGGAGCTGGACGAGGCGGCGCTCGGTGTCGTAGGCGGGCCAGCCCGGGTCGCCGGTGGCGGCGAACGACGTCCAGGCGGACCGGACGCGGGCGGAGAGCGCCTCCGTCTCGGGGGACGGCACGGGGCCGATCAGCATGGCGCCGAGGCCGCCGTACACGCCGAAGGTCAGGGGTACGTCCAGTCCGTGGCAGGCGCCGAGTGCGCCGCCGTTGGCCGGGGCGGGCCAGGTGAGCTCGTACAGGTGGGCCCGGCCGCCGCCGGCCACGTGTGCCTCCGCCAGGCGCAGGGAGGGCATGCGGAACAGCCAGTCGGACTGCACCAGCTCGAACAGGTACTCCGGCGAGGCGTCCGGGAACGCGGCGCGGTACGCCTGCTCGGCGTCGGGCGTCGGACCGAACAGGCCGAGCGCGGTCGACGCCAGCCGCTCGTCCACCCGGCCGAGGAGTCCGGCGAGGAGAAGGAAGAGGCGGTACTCGTCGCGGTTGTGTCCGGTGATCAGTTCCACGTCGCGGGCGGCGCCGGCCGCCAGGGCCTCCCACGGTGTGGCGGTCAGGACCTCGCCGTCGACGACGGGCGAGAAGGGGGTCGGAGTGAGGGCCACCGGCCCCCACCGGTGCGCGTACTCGCGCATGCGGGCGGTGACGGCGGCCCCCGCCTCGGGCAGCTTGCGCGGGTCGACGCCGGACAGGTCGGCGACCGTGGGGCGCAGGCCGAGCTCACCGGCGAGGGTCCCGGCGATGTCGCCGGCCAGCGTGTCCGAGAAGAACGTGCCCGGCACGCTCTGCGTGATC
Organism: Streptomyces aurantiaciflavus; assembly: GCF_049808595.1. Lineage (NCBI taxonomy): Bacteria > Bacillati > Actinomycetota > Actinomycetes > Kitasatosporales > Streptomycetaceae > Streptomyces > Streptomyces aurantiaciflavus. The sequence continues at coordinate 12,879 of NZ_JBNCAQ010000013.1, forward strand.
GCCCGCCGGAACAGGCCCCTGGTCCGCTCCATGGTCATCAGCGCGGCGACGGACCCGGCGCCGGCCGACTCGCCGAAGACGGTGACCTGCTCGGGGTCGCCGCCGAACGCGGTGATGTTCTCGCGCACCCACTCCAGGGCCGCTAGCTGGTCGAGGAGCCCCCGGTTCGCCGGGGCGCCCTCGATCCGCGCGAAACCCTCGATGCCGACCCGGTAGTTGAGGGTGACGACGACGAGGCCGCCCTCGCGGGAGAGACGACTTCCGTCGTAGGCGGGGTCGTCGGCGGAACCGAACTTGTAGGCACCCCCGTGGATCCACACCATCACGGGGCGTCGGGCCGCCGGATCCGGGTCCGGGGTCCAGACGTTGACGGTCAGCCAGTCGTCACCGGCCGGCAGATCCCCCGGCGGGGCCATGTCGGGTTCCATGGGCTCCTGCGGAGGAGGCGGCCCGAACGCGAACGCCTCCCGCACCCCGTCCCAGCGGGCCACCGGCCGCGGCGCCGCGAACCGCGCCTCGCCCACCGGCGGCTGCGCGTACGGGATCCCGAGGAACACGGCCAGACCGCCCTCACGCCGTCCGCAGACCACCCCCGCCTCGGTCTTGACCTCGGGAAACTCTCCGGTGCTCATGGGTGACTCCTCGGCGGGGCGCTGTCCGGGCGGTCATCATGCACCCAGATTTCTTGAAAGATCAACCACAGTGCCGGAATTCCGCGGTCCACCGACAGGCTCAACGGGTACACCACCATCCGAGGGGAGCGCCATGCGGTACTTCGGCCAGGACGTCCTCACCGTCGCCCACGAGCTCACGGAGGCGTACGTCGAGGTCTTCACCGCGCCGCCCTGGCAGCACCGGGACGCCGAGGAGACCCGGGCGGCGTTCCGGGAGCGGTTGGAGAGCGACGCGCACCGCCCCGGCTTCCGGGCGGTTCTCGCGCTGTCGGACACCGGCGCGGTGGACGGCTTCGCGACCGGCTGGACCACCGGGACGCCGTTCCGCTCGGACCGCGCCTACGGCAAGGTGACCCGGCGGCTCGGCGCCGACCGGGTGGAGCGGCTGTTGGCGGGCGCCTTCGAGATCGACGAACTGGGAGTACGGCCGCACGCGCGGGGCACCGGCCTCGGGCGGCGTCTGCTGTCCGCGCTCGCCGGCGCCGCACCGGACGGGCGGGCCTGGCTCCTGACCTGGAACGAGGCGTACGACACGCTCGCGTTCTACCGCCGCCTGGGCTGGCGGGAGCCCGAGCCGCTCCCGGGCGGGGAGACGGACGTCGTCGTGTTCCTGTCCCCCGGGACGCCCCTCGCGTCCGGTTCCTCGACGGCCACGGCCCTGCCGTAGGCCGCGGGTCCTGGGCGGCGTCCACGCGCCCGTCGTCGGCGGGGACCCTGGGTCAACAGCCGGCCGGGGGGGGGGGGGCCCCCCCCCCCCCGCCCGCCCCCCGCCGGGGGGGGGGGGGGGGGGGGGGGCGCCGCCCCGCCCCCCCCGCGCGGGGGGGCCCCCGCCCCCCCCGCGGGGGGGGGGGCGGCCCCCCCCCCCCCGGCCCCCCCACCGCGGTGTGGTTCGTCAGCAGGTCCGGCCGACGTAGTAGGCGCCCTGGATCCTGTCGGCGGAGCCGAGCCACGTCCTGCCCGGTCCGACGCACCGCTCGTAGTCGGGTGCGAGGGCGACCTCGACCTTGATGACCACGCGGGAGCCGTCGGAGGTGCAGTGGTTGTAGTAGGCGTCCGAGCCGGTCTCGTAGAAACCGCACGGATCGGCGGCCGCGGGCCCGGCGGTGGCCGTTGCCGCGCCCAGCGACGCGAACACGAGGGCGGCGGCGCCGAGGGCGCCGGTCACGACACGACGTACACGCACAGCGAAACTCCTTGCTGGTGAAGGGATGGGAACCGCCTCAGAATCGCCGTGCCGCACACCCGGAGTTGATCGAACGCCGCCCGCTTCACCTGTTGGATCGTTTTGCCTGTCCGCCGATCGAGTGTCGACCGGGGCGACGGCAGGGGCTCGACTGGAACCAGGGCGTCCGCTCCGCGCGGGCAGAAGTAAGTGAAACCCCTGATCACAGGCGGCGGGCTGGGCTAGCCTCGTTCTCCCGTCGCCATCGAGGCGAACTGGTTTACGACGAACATCACTTCGGGAGTTCCGTGTCTGACCTGCGGCCATCATCACCGGAGTCCGCGGCCGACGAAGCCGCCGCGCTCCGGCAGACCGGGGCCTCGCCGCTGCGGGTCGGTGACCCGGGCCGCGTGGGTCCCTTCGTGCCGGTGGCGCTGCTCGGCAGCGGCGGGATGGGCCGGGTCTATCTGGCACGGGCCGCCGACGACGCCCCGGGGCTGTTCGCGGTGAAGGTGATCCGGCCGGAGTACGCCGAGGACGTCCGGTTCCAGCGCCGTTTCGCACGTGAGGCAGCGGTGCACGCCCGGCTGGGTCCGCCGCACACGCCGAGGTTACGCGGCACGGGGTGGGACGAGGAACTGCTGTGGATGGCCACCGAGTACGTTCCGGGGCTCGATCTGGCGGACGCCGTACGCGAGGACGGCGCCCTGACGGCGGCCACCGTGTGGCGGTTGGTCGCGGAACTGGGGCGGGCGCTCGCCGCCCTGGCCGCCGCGGGAGTGGTGCACCGGGATCTGAAGCCGTCCAACGTGCTGCTGTCGCTCCAGGGCGCGCAGGTGATCGACTTCGGAATCTCGAAGGCCGCGGACGCCAGCGCGATCACGGGCACGGGCAACCGGGTCGGCACCCCGGCCTACATGTCGCCGGAGTATCTGCGGACGGGCCACTGCGACACCGCATCGGATGTGTTCTCGCTGGCCGGCACCCTGCTGTACGCGGCGACCGGACGGGCCCCCTTCGGGGACGGCACGGGGCTCGACGTGATGCACCGGGTGGCGTTCGAGGAGCCGAGTGCGGAGGTGATCGGCGCGGTCACGGCGGCCGACCCGGAGCTGGGGGCGCTGCTGACCGCCTGTCTGGCCAAGGAGCCCGAGCGGCGCCCCACGCCGCGGGAGCTGATCGGCACGGCCGAGGCGCGGCCCGGCACCCACGCGTGGCCGGAGCCGCTCCACGGCCGGGTGCTGACCCGCCAACGGGCCTACGAGACGCTGCACCGCCTCCCCGTGGAACGGGCGGTCCGCCTCCGCCCCTCGGACCACCGGGTGAAGCCGGTGGCGGCGCTGGCGTCCCCACCCGCACCGGCGGACCCGCCGTCCGCACCCTCCGCCGAGACGGAACCGGCCCGGGCACGTCCGGCGGCAGCCCGGCTCCGGGTGCGCAGGAAGCGGGTCCTGGCCGTCGGCGCGGGCACCGTCCTGTGCGCCGTCGCCGCGACCGCCTTCGTCCTGCTGCGCGGGGAGGGTCCGGCGACCGCCGCCTCTCCGGAGGCCGCCGCGTCGACGACCGGCACCGCGCCCGGCGAACGGCACGGCAACGCCGCCCTGCCGGGCACGTCCGGCGTCCCTGACGCGGCCTCCGCCGCGGGTGCGCCCGGCGGACGCGCCGTCGTCACCGACGGCGGCGGCACGGCGCGGCCCGAGCCCTCCGTCACGGCCGGCGGCAGCGGCCGGCCGGACTCTCCCGCCTCCCCCGCCGCGGACGCCGGCCCCTCCGCCACCCCGGCCCAGTCCCCCACCGTCACCGCACCGGCCGAACCCGGCGGCCGGCCCTGGAACACCGACTGCACGTACTACGCCGGCAACGGCCGCACCCGCCCCGGAGACAGCGGCAAGCGGGTGCTGCAGGTGCAGTGCATGCTGACCGAGCGCGGCTACTCCCTGGGCGATGACGGGGTGAACGGCGACTTCGGCCCCGGCACGGAGTCGGCGGTGCGCAGCTTCCAGAGCGCCCGGGGGCTCACGGCCGACGGTGTCGTGGCCCACGACACCTGGGTCGCGCTGCGCGACACCGAGTGACGGCCAAGTCGCCCGCAACGCCCGGCTCAGAGCAGTCGCCGGATGTCGCCCCGGACCCGGTAGAAACCGCCGGCCGCCGTGTGCAGGGCGTCCACGACGTAGCGCGCTCCGGGCTCCCGTATGGCGCGCGGGAACTGGACGTTCCAGGAGGAGTCGTAACCCTCGGACACCACGTGCACCCGCATGCGGCCGTTCTCCTGGACGCATTCGACGACGACCGCTCCGGTGGGGGCCTGGGCGACGGTGGCCACCGCGGTGGCGGCCGTGGCCGGCGCGTAGGTGGGCAGGGCCGCGGCGAGCTTGACGTCCCGCGCCTGAGGCACCGTGCCCTCCTGCGCCGCGGAGATGGCCGCCTCGCTCGCGTCCACGCACACCAGTGAGCCGTCCGTGGTCACCAGATACAGCCGCTCGTCGCGGTACTGCATCGACAGAGCCGAGCCGCTGCCCGTGCCGAGCTTCCACAGACGCGTGCCGTCACGGTCGAAGCAGTAGACGGACGAAGCGGAGTCCCCGGCGAAGACGAACCGCCCGCTGGGCGAGGTGGCGCACGAGTACACCGCGCTGTCGCAGCTGTACGTGGCCTCGATCGCGCCGGTCGCCTTCGACAGCCGCTGGACCACGCGGTGCCCGGTTCCCGCGTACACGGCGTCGTCCTCCTGCCAGCCGAACAGGACACTGCCGCGGGTGGGCGTGTGCCACAGCTCGCCGCCGCCGTCGGGCGCGTAGGCGGTGACGCCCCGGTGGTGGCCGTGGTACACGGCCCGGTCGTCGGCGCGGATCATCCAGGCGTGCTCGCCCTGGCTGCGGCGGGCCCACTGGTGTTCGTCCTCGTGGTCGATGACGGTGATCCGGCCGTCGCGGTCGGAGACGTTGAGAACACCCTCGTGGATGTCCAGCCAGAAGATGTCGACGTCCGCCGCGATGTCGTACGCCGCGAACGGCAGCTTCGAGGACAGGTCGTAGACCCGGCCGTCGTCGCAGCCCGCGTAGATCCAGAAGTCGTCGGCCACCAGGCACTTCACCCCGTCCGGCAGGCTGAAGCGGGCCAGGACGCCACCGTCGTGGTCCAGGGTGTAGACGTCGCCCGCCTGGTTGCCGACCCAGCAGCGCTCGTCGTCGACGTGGATGCCGAACGCCGAGGATCCGGTGCGGAACCGCCACAGCACGGGGGCCACGGCGCGCGCGGTGGACGGCGCCGAGGTCACCTGACGCCGGGTCACCGCCCGCGGCGCTCGCTGCCCGGCGACGGCCGGCGCGTATCCCTTGCGGACCTTCTCCCCGACCTTCTTCGCGGCCGCGGCGCGCGCCTTCTCCACCGTGGGGAACGTCGTCGTCTGGGTCTGCCCGGCCGCGCCGATCCGCCCGTAACGCACCGTCACCACCAGGCCGTCGACCGCCACCTCGTAGAACTTGTGCGCGCCGCCGCCGTCCTCCGACAGCTCCAGATACGTCGTCGACGCGGTGGTGGACCCAGTGGACATGGCAGATTCCTCCCCGGAGCGGACCTGCGGCCTCTCCGCCAGGTCCCACTGCTCACACACCGTACGAGGAGCCACTGACAATCGCCCCGCCGCCGCCCGCCGCCGCGAGGGCGAGGCTTCGTGCCGTCAGTTCTCCAGTGCGGGAAGGGCGGTCAGACCGGTGTCGAGCATGATGCGGTCGACGGTCCGCTCCAGGGTGCTGTCGGCGCCGACGACGGTCTCGACGCCGCCGGGCAGCAGGTCGAGTTCCCGGTACCGGTCACGCAGGTCCGCCTCGCCGACCTCGTGGGCGATCGGCTTGGTGGCGTGCCGGACGAGGGTCTGCTCGAACGGCACGTGCAGGTAGTAGCCGTGGGTCACGCCGCGATGGTCGGCGCGCAGGCGCGCGAGCATGTCGCCGTAGTGGTCGGCGTAGAGGAGGCCTTCCAGGACGACGTGATAGCCGGCGTCCAGGGCGTAGCGGGCGACGGTGTCGATGAGGCCGATGTTCGCGGCGCCGGCCCGGTCACGTTCGCGCAGCACCACGCGACGGAGGTTGTCCTGGCCGACCAGGGCGAGGCCACGCCCGAACCGCTCCCGCAGCCCGGCCGCGACCGACGACTTTCCCGAGGCGCTGTTGCCGCGCAGGACGACCAGCCGGGTTTCTTCGGTGCCCACCATCACGGCGGTCAGGCTACCGGCGTGACGGTGGGATCGGGCGTGTGCGCGGTGAACGGACGCCGTACGACATACACACCGCGATTCGCGTGAAAACCCTTATTGATGACTTATTGACCTATGGTGATTCCGTGCGTGGAATTCTGTTGGCCGGAGGCACCGGCTCACGACTTTGGCCGCTGACCCGCTCGGTGTCGAAGCAGTTGCTGCCGGTCTTCGACAAACCCATGGTCTATTATCCGCTTTCCACGCTGGTGATGGCCGGCGTCCGGGAGATTCTGATCATCACCACCCCCGAGGACCAGAGCCAGTTCCGTCGACTGCTGGGCGACGGCAGTCAACTGGGTCTGCGGCTCACACACCTGGCACAGGAACGTCCGGCGGGCATCGCCCATGCCCTGGTGCTGGGCGCCGACTTCATCGGCGACGAGTCCGTCGCCCTGATTCTGGGCGACAACATCTTTCACGGAAGCGGCCTCGGCACCCGGTTGTCACGTCATGACGACGTGAAAGGCGGCAGGGTGTTCGCCTACCAGGTCGCCAACCCGTCGGCGTACGGCGTGGTCGAGTTCGACGAACAGGGCCGGGCGGTGTCCATCGAGGAGAAACCGGCCCGCCCCAGATCCCGGTACGCCGTGCCCGGACTGTACTTCTACGACAACCAGGCCGTGGACATCGCCCGCGGCCTGCGCCCCAGCCCCCGGGGCGAGTTGGAGATCACCGACCTCAACCGCGTCTATCTGGAGGCCGGGGCGCTGCATGTCACCCGGCTCGACCGAGGCACCGCCTGGCTGGACACCGGGACCTTCACCTCCATGGTCCAGGCCTCGGAGTTCGTCCGGGTCATCGAGGAGCGCCAGGGCCTCAAGGTCGGCTGCGTCGAGGAAGCGGTCTGGCGGGCCGGCCTGATCGACGACGACCGGCTCCGGGAACTCGCCCGGCCCCTGCTCAAGAGCGGGTACGGCCACTATCTGCTGGGGCTGCTGGACGATTCCCGGCACGTCGTCATGCCCCAGCGCGGCCCGGAGGTCGTGTGCGACACGAACGAACTGAGCAGCGGAAGGACGTAAGGACGTGAGACCGCTTGGTATCGAGGGAGCATGGGTGGACACACCCACCGTGTTCACGGACGACAGGGGTCGATTTCACGAGTGGTTCAAGGGCGGCTTCTTCCAGGACGCCGTCGGCCAGGGATTCCCACTCGAACAGGCCAACTGCTCCCGCTCCGCACGCGGCACTCTCCGCGGCATCCACTACGCGGCGGTCCCGCCAGGTCAGGCCAAGTACGTCACCTGCGTGAGCGGCGCCGTCCTCGACGTGGTGGTCGACATCCGAGTCGGCTCCCCGGGATTCGGGACCTGGGAGGCGGTTCGGCTCGACGACACGACGCATCGCTCCGTCTACCTCTCCGAGGGGCTGGGCCACGCCTTCATGGCATTGGAGGACAACTCCACCGTCGTCTATCTGTGTTCGCAGCGATACGCACCGCAGCGCGAGTTCGGGATCGACCCGCTCGATCCGGCGTTGGCCATCGCCTGGCCCGACGATCTCGCCCCGCTCCTTTCCGACAAGGACGCCGCGGCGCCCACGCTGGCGGAAGCCGAGCGGCAGGGCCTGCTTCCTTCGTTCGATGACTGCACCGCGTATCGCGGAACCCTCATGAGCGGCGTCCGAGAGGGCCGCTCCCTTTTGCCGCCCGAACGGGAGCCGGAGGCAACCAGGGGAAAGACGCTGGGAAAGTCAGCCGTTTGCGGGCCGAACTGAAGCCGCTCGGGTGATCCTCGCCCACAGGACGGGTCAAATTAGTCATATTTCATTCACGGCGAGTGAATGAATGTCGGCGTCCGTGGACGAAGGGGATGGGCACGCAAGCGATATGAAGCGCACCGAGTGCGCGCTTGCTGTCCGATCCCCTCCCAAACCGAGGAAGGTTCTCTTGAGCCGTAGAACGAGCCGAATTTCGCGCCTGAAGTCCGCCACCCTGGTGTCGGCGGGCGCGGCTGCCGTGGCGCTCAGCGTGGTGCCGAGCACCACGGCCATCGCTGAGGCCATGCACCAGCCCGGCGCCGACATCAGTGTGACGCAGCTGGGCACCCAGAAAGTGCCCACGGAGGCCATCGAGGACGCGGTCCGCCGGGCCGGTACCGACGGCATGGCGCCGGTGCGTCCTGCCGGCACCACGAGGTCCGCCATGGTCCGCGACCGTGGCCCTGAGGACCACGGCCGGGACTACGCGGACCGTGGCCTTGATGACCACGGGGACCGCGACCGTGGCCCGCAGGGCCCTCGCGGCCATGACGGCAAGCAGGGCAAGCCCGGAAAGCAGGGCCCGCGCGGCCCGCAGGGCGCCCAGGGCCCGCGCGGCCCCCAGGGTGCGCAGGGCGCGCAGGGCCCCCGCGGTCCGCAGGGCGCCCAGGGCGCGCAGGGTGCGCAGGGCGCCGTGGGAACCCAGGGTGCCCAAGGCGCTCAGGGTGCACAGGGAGCCCAGGGAGGCGCCGGCTTCCAGGGAGCCCAGGGTGCACAGGGTGCCCAAGGTGCACAGGGAGCCCAGGGAGGCGCGGGCGTCCAAGGAGCCCAGGGTGCGCAAGGCGCTCAGGGAGCCCAGGGAGCTCAGGGCGCCCAAGGAGCCCAGGGCGCACAGGGAGCCCAAGGCGCACAGGGAGCCCAGGGCGCGCAGGGTGCACAGGGTGCACAGGGTGCCCAAGGTGCCCAGGGTGCTCAGGGCGGGTTCGGCGGCATCACCGTGCGGACCAACACCATCGCCGACACCATGACGGCGACCGCGTCGTGCCTCGCCGGCGAAACCGTCGTCGGCGGTGGCTTCGTCACCGACACGGGAGCGGTCAGGATGGACTTCCCCTCGGGCGGTCCGCCGCCCACCGGGTGGACCGTCGGCACCACCTCGAACCAGACGATCACGGCCTTCGTGCTCTGCGCCACGTCGGCTTAACCCCCTGTGCGAGGGTGCCCCGAGGCTTCGGTCCCGGGGCACCGTCCGCGTTCCGTCCCGAAAGAGATCTCCGACAGTCATGCGCATCCTTGTGACCGGCGGCGCCGGATTCATCGGTTCCGAATACGTCCGGCAGCGGCTGAGCGCGGATCCGACCGCGCGGATCACCGTCCTCGACCACCTCACCTACTCGGGGGTCGAGGCCAATCTGGCATCGGTGGCGGAACACCCCGGACACACCTTCGTCCGGGGCGACATCTGCGATCCGGACGTGGTCGACCAGGTGATGGCGGGCCAGGACGCGGTGGTGCACTTCGCCGCCGAGTCGCACGTCGACCGGTCGATCGACGGGGCCGGTCCGTTCGTACGCACCAATGTGATGGGCACCCAGGTGCTCCTGGACGCGGCCCACCGGCACGGCGTCGGCCGCTTCGTCCATGTGTCCACCGACGAGGTGTACGGCTCCATCAGCGAAGGCTCGTGGACCGAGGACCAGCCCCTGGCGCCGAACTCCCCGTACTCCGCGTCGAAGGCCGGCTCCGACCTGCTGGCCCTCGCCCACCACCGCACCCATGGCCTGGACGTCGTCGTCACCCGCTGCACCAACAACTACGGGCCCCACCAGTTCCCCGAGAAACTCATCCCGCTCTTCATCACCCACCTGCTCGACGGGAAGACGGTCCCCCTCTACGGAGACGGCCGCAACCTCCGGGACTGGCTGCACGTCTCCGACCACTGCCGGGGCATCGACCTCGTCCTGCGCGGCGGCCGGGCCGGGGAGATCTACCACATCGGCGGCGGGACCGAGCTGAGCAACCACAAGCTCACGGGCCTGTTGCTGGACGCGCTCGGCGCGGACTGGGACCGGGTGGCCTACGTCGCCGACCGCAAGGGCCACGACCTGCGTTACTCGCTGGACGACAGCAAGATCCGCGAGCAGCTCGGCTACGCCCCGCTGGTGCCCTTCACGGAGGGGCTGGCCACCACGGTCGCCTGGTACCGCGACAACCGTTCCTGGTGGGAGCCGCTCAAGGAACGGGCCGCGTCGCGATGACCACCAAGTGGCTGGTGACCGGCGCACACGGGCTCCTCGGCCGGGATGTGCTGGCCGAGCTCGCCGGTGATCCGGAGGTCCTGGTGACGGGACTCAGCCGGGACCGGCTCGACATCACCGATCCGGCCGCCGTGCGCGCGGCCGTCGCCGGTCACGAGGTGGTCGTCAACTGCGCCGCCTGGACGGACGTCGACGGCGCCGAGCGGTCCGAGGCGGCGGCCACGGCCGTGAACGGCACAGGCGTCCGCCACCTCGCACGCGCCTGCGCGGACGGCGGAGCGATCCTGCTGCACGTCTCGACCGACTACGTGTTCCCGGGCGACGCCTGCCGGCCGTACCGCGAGGACGCGCCGACGGGGCCCGTCAACGCGTACGGGCGGAGCAAACTCGCGGGGGAACGGGCAGTCGCCGAACTGCTGCCGCACACCGGCTACGTCGTGCGCACCGCCTGGCTCTACGGCGGGCACGGCCCCAACTTCGTGGCCACCGTGCTGGAACTCGCCGCCCGGCGCGCGACCCTGGACGTGGTGGCCGACCAGCACGGTCAGCCGACCTGGTGCCGTGCGCTCGCCTGCCGGCTGGCCGCCCTCGGCCGTGCCGCGCTGGCCGGCCGGGCGCCGGCGGGCGTCTATCACGGCACGGCCGCGGGCCACACCACCTGGTGCGGACTGGCGCGTGAGACCTTCCGCCTCTGCGGCCTCGACCCCGAACGGATCCGCCCGGTCGGCTCGGAGAAGTTCCCTCGCCCTGCCGCGCGTCCGGCGTTCGGCGTACTCGGCCACGACAACTGGCGACGGGCCGGCCTCGCCCCCCTCCCACGGTGGGACGACCAGCTGGCCTCGGCCCTGAAGCTGCCCGCCTTCGCCACTCTGTCCGCCGCGGCGCGATCCGCGGAACGGGCCCGGTCCTAGACGAGCAGCGGGCCGCCGCACCGTTCGGTGCCGTCCTTCATCGCGATGAGGTTGGCGACCACGTACGAGATGTTCTTCTCGGAGTGCCACTCGGACGGGAAGTAGGTGGCCAGCCGTGAACTCTGGAACCTGGCCTCGAGGTCGGGCACGAACGCGCGGTACGCGTTGTCCGTGTAGTACCAGAACGAGTTCTCGTTGTAGTACGCGACATGACTCGGGTCCTGGTAGGCGCCGCGGCCGTCGGAGCTGGGCGTCGTGGTGAGGAGCATGCCGCCGGGTGCGAGCAGCCGGTACAGCTCGTTGATCAGCGGCACCTTCGCGGGCACGTGCTCGAGGAAGTTCACGGCCCGCATCAGGCCGACGGAGTCGTCGGGCAGGTCCAGCTTGCCGGGCAGGGTCGCGACGATGTCGACGCCCTTGCCCGGGCGCTTGTCCACGCCCACGTAACCGGGCGGCTTGCGGTGGGCCGCGCCGAGATCCAGCGCGATCAGTCCCTTGCGGTGGGTCCAGGCGAGGGCGTTGGCCTCGATGTACTTGTCGTAGAGGGCGACCGTCTCGCGCTGGATGTGCGCGTTGATCTCCGGGTCCCGTTGGGTGTTCGCGGGGTGCATCCGCTGGAGGTACAGGCAGCGGGGGATGTGGTGGAAGTCGCCGACGTGGAACAGACGGCACATCAGGTCCTGGTCGTCCAGGACGGTACGGGCGGCGTCGTATCCGCCGGCCTTCACATAGGCGTCCTTGCGGAACGCCCGGACATGGTTGGGCGCGTACCAGATGTAGGAGACGTTGTGCGGGGTCGGAGCCATGGATCTGACCTGGAGCAGTTTGCGGCCGTCGACGCGGACGTCCTCGTAGTGCCAGCCGTGCGCCTCGTTGAAACGGCTGTCGTCCCGTTTCCCGTCCTCGGTGATCTGCGCGGTGTTGCTGTAGACGAAGACGGCCTCGGGATGGGCGTCGAAGGCCTTGCCGAGTTCTGCCAGGCACGCCTTCGCGAACAGGTCGTCGTGGTCGAGTTCCACGAGGATCTCGCCGCGCGCCAGTTCACAGGCCCTGCGCTTCGCCGCGCCGACGCCGACGATGTCGTCCGCGATCTCCAGCCGGATCCTCTCGTCGGGATGCTCCGGTCGCCACCGGGCGCCGTTGTTGAGCAGGACGATCCACTCCCAGTCCGAACAGGTCTGCGCCTGCAGCGTCGCCAGGCACTCGTCCAGGAAACGGGGCCGGTGAGTGGGCGTGAAGACGGAGAACCTCGGGGTGGCGGTCGACGTCATCTGGTGCTCCCTACTTGGCTCGATGTCGGTGAGTGACTTACGAAATCCCGTGATTCCGCCGGTACTCGAGAACCCGGCGAAGAACCGGTCGCGACGGACGGATCGAGCCACCGTCATGTCCCCCGACGTTACGATCGCGCGCTGATGACCTCGCCGTTCGGCAGGCGACGGCGAGGTGCAGACCACCCGAATGCACGCTCCGGAGACGCGCGATCGACCGGCCGTCGTCCCGCCCACGGACACGGCGGCGGCGTCCCCCACCGGCGCACGCGGCCTCGGAGCCCTGCCGGCGGCGGTGCGGCGGCCGCTCCGCCCGACCGGAGCCCGTCATTCCCACCCCCGCCCCTCAAACCCTCTGAGCATCGTGTGTCATACTCGGCGCCGCTTGTAGCAAGATCTGACCGGGGGGGTCCCACTGCGCGCCATTTCCTTGGACGCCCCCTATCTGGACACGGACGCGGATCAGCTCTGCTTCTCCCTGGACCTGCCCGAGCGGCCGGCGCTCGCCGAACGCGCGGTGACGGTGGGCGGGCTCGACGTGCGACTGCGCCTGCTCGGCGCCTCGCACCAGGTGTTCGCCGGCCCCGTGCGGGAGACCGTGGCGTGCCTGCGGGGCACGGTGAGAGGCCTGCCCGCGACGCACACCCGGCATCTGCCCGGCTGGACCTACGACTTCGGCGCCGAGACCCGGCGACTGGACCCCGAGGAGTTCAGCGCCCGGGTGGCGCGGATCCTCGGCCGGGTCGCCGCCACCGAGGACAGCCTGTGCGGAGTCTTCCCGGGTTCGCCGGAGGCGCTGACGGCCGTGGTCGTCGAGGCGGCCGACGGCCCGCCCGGCCGCGGGCTGGTCTGGCGCACCTGGCACACCTATCCGCAGAACGGCCAGATCGTATCGACGCACACCCGGCTGGAGGCCCGATGAAGAGCGCCCGACTCATCCGCGGAGCGGTGGCGGCCGTGCTGGCCGCGGCTCTGCTCACCGCCTGCTCATCCGACGGGGAGGCGGGGGTGCCGCGCGGCTGGATCAGGGACACGTACACCGCGGGCGGGGCGGGCTGGGTCGACCCGGACAGCACCCCGACCCAGGTCGCCGACGCGATCCACAAGCAGCGCAAGGCCCTCGACCGCGCTTCCGGCGACCGTATGGAGTTCCTGCGCTACGGCGACGACATGGTCACCGTCTCGCCGTACCGCAACGGCAGCCAGATAGAGGTCGAGGACTACCGGGGCGGCTACCACCGCCACAGCCAGTACCTCGGCTACTGGCCCGACCCGGACAGTGCCAGCTTCCGCGGCGGCGGCCCCGGCGAAGGCAAATGACGCCCACCCGGGTGAACCGGCCTCACCGTCACGTGCCCCCCAGACCCTGACGACGCCCTGAAGAAAGGCAACGCAGTGACCGAGATCTTCGAGTCGACCGGCCAGGCCCTGCTCTACGGAGTGGTGGGCCTCGCCGTGATGGCCGCCGGCTTCATCGCCCTCGACCTCGTCACGCCCGGCAAGCTCTTCCATGTGGTGTGGACGGACCGCAACCGCGGCGCGGCCGTCCTGCTGGGCAGCCAGTCCCTCGCCGTGGGCCTGGTCATCATGGAGGCCATCCGGGCCAGCGAGTCCGAGGAGGGGCTGGGCTACGGCCTGGTGAGCACGCTTCTGTACGGGCTGGCCGGCGTGCTGGTGATGACGCTGGTCGGGATCGTGATCGGCCTGCTCACTCCCGGCCAGATGGGCGCGGTCGTCCTCGACGACAACGACGGCCGTCCGCACCCCGCCGCCTGGGTCCAGGCCGGCATGTACCTGGGCACCGCCGTCATGGTCGGCGCGGCACTCTCCTGAGCACGGCACCCATGAGCGCCACCACCCTGCCCGACGCCGCGGCACCGTCCCGCCCCCCGGCCGTACGCCACTCCCGGGGGGCGCGCTTCCTCCTGCTGCTCTCCGTCTTCCTCTGCGCGGCCTGCGGCCTCGTGTACGAGCTGGCGCTCACCGCGTTGGGCAGCTACCTCATCGGCAACTCCGTGCTGCAGACCTCCGTGGTCATCTCCGTGATGGTCTTCGCGATGGGCGTCGGCTCACTCGCCGCGAAACCGCTGCGCCGTCGTGCGGTGGGCGCGTTCGCGCTGGTGGAGGGGGCACTGGCGCTGGTCGGCGGGCTGTCCGTGCTGGTGCTGTACGCGGCGTTCGCCTGGCTGCAGCTCTACACGCCCGCGATGGTCGTGATCGCGCTGGTGGTCGGGCTGCTGATCGGGGCCGAGATACCGCTGCTCATGACGCTGTTGCAGCGGATCCGGCGGCAGGAGGCGGGCAGCGCCGTCGCCGACATGTTCGCCGTCGACTACATCGGGGCGCTCGTGGGCGGGCTGTGCTTCCCGCTGCTGCTCCTGCCGACGTTCGGTCAGTTGAAGGGCGCGCTGGTGGTCGGCGCGGTGAACGCGGTGGCCGGCGTCATCGTGGTGGTGTTCATCTTCCGCCGGCAGACCCGGCGTTTCGTCCGGATCGGTCTGCTCGCCGGCGTCACGGCGGTGCTGGCCGTGCTCGGCACGGCGTACGTGCTGGCGGACGACCTGGAGGTGACCGCACGGCAGCAGATGTACCGGGACCCGATCGTCCACGCCGAGACGACGGCGTACCAGGAGATCGTCGTCACCCGCTCCACCGGCTTCACGGGCGATCCGGACATGCGGCTCTTCCTCAACGGAGACCTGCAGTTCAGCTCCGTGGACGAGTACCGCTACCACGAGTCGCTCGTCCACCCCACGCTGTCGGGCCGCCGGGGCAACGTGCTGATCATGGGCGGCGGCGACGGGCTGGCGCTGCGCGAGGTGCTGCGCTACGCCGACGTGCGGCAGGTGACCCTCGTCGAACTGGATCCGGCGATGACCCGGCTGGCACGCGACTTCGAGCCGCTGCACGAGCTGAACGACGGGGCGCTGGACGACCCGAGGGTCGAGGTGGTCAACGCCGACGCCTTCAACTGGCTGCGCGGCGCCCGGCAGCGCTACGACGCGGTCGTCGTCGACTTCCCCGACCCGGACACGGCGGCGCTGGCCAAGCTGTACTCGGTGGAGTTCTACCACCTGCTCGGCCAGGTCCTGACGCCGCAGAGCAAGGTGATGGTGCAGGGCGGGTCGCCGTTCTTCGCGCCGAAGACGTTCTGGTCGATCGCGGCGACGATCGAGGCGGCGGGGTACGCGACCACCGAATTCCAGGTCGACGTGCCGAGCTTCGGCAACTGGGGCTTCGTGCTGGCCACCCCCGGCGGCGGCACGCCCCCACCCCTGCGGCTGGCGCCGGACGTGCCGCGGCTGCGTTACCTGGACGACGCGGTGCTGAAGGCGGCGACGGTGTTCCCCGTCGACCGCCGCCGCGAGGACGTACGGCCGAGCACGCTGATGGACCCGGCGGTGCTGGAGTACGTGCAGAACGAGTGGGAGAACTACTGAGCCTGCAGTGAGCCCGCGCGGCTCCTGCGGCGGCGACCAGTGCGCCGGTCAGTCGAAATACGATTCGAGGGTGCCGCGACGCCGGATGTCGAGCGTCGCGCAGTGGAACGAGCCGCCGAACGGCGCGTAGTGCAGCAGGTCGCACGGAATGGGCTCGAATCCCCATCCTTCGAGGGCGCGCAGCATGTCGGTGTGGTGCCGTTCCGCGATCACCCGCTTCTCGTCGACCATGAGGATGTTCATGTTGAGCCATTTGCCGCACATCGAGGTGACCTTGAGCAGGCGGTCGTTGATGCGGTTGGGCTTGGGGGCGACCAGGACGTCCCAGGACTTCAGCACGTCGGGCAGGCGGTCGACGTCGATGTATTCGGGATTGACCAGCACCTTGCCCGGCGCGAGCAGAAGGAACGTCGTGTCGATGTGCATGGGCGTGCGGCAGCGGCTCTCGATCTCGTGGATGCGGTAGCCGGGTCCGAGATGGCGGCGCAACCAGTCGATGCCCATCTGGTTGGTGACGTTGCTCCGCGTCACGAAGAGATCGCGCCCGGCGCGCACGAAATCCGCCGCGTCGAACACCGGCTCGAACTCGGTGAGGATGTAGCGCATGGGCTCACCCTCCTTGGGAGTACGGAAGTCCGCCTCGAACAGTTCGTCGGTGAGCTGCGGTTTGGGCGCCGCCGTCCAGCGCGCGCCACGCCGGAAATAGTCCTTGAGGAGCTCGCGATAGGAGTGGGTCTCGAAATAGCGGCACGGCC
The DNA here is from genome assembly GCF_049808595.1 of Streptomyces aurantiaciflavus. Lineage (NCBI taxonomy): Bacteria > Bacillati > Actinomycetota > Actinomycetes > Kitasatosporales > Streptomycetaceae > Streptomyces > Streptomyces aurantiaciflavus. Next base: position 29,309 of record NZ_JBNCAQ010000013.1, read on the forward strand.
AGGCCATCGGGGTCTCGATGATCTCGTCGCCGATGACGAGCATGCTGTCGCGCGGGCAGGTGTTGCAGAAGCCGCGCGACGACCAGTCGGGAGTGCCGAAGCGTCGCCTGTGGTCGACCGCGTCCGGGCGCCTCACCGTGACGCCGAGCGACTGCAGGAGCGTGATGAACTGATCGAGCTCCTGCTGGGCGCGCTCGATCAGGATGCGCGGGTACTTGAACCCGGCGGCGACGCCCTGCAGCCGCGCCGCCCACGGTGGGATGTTGCAGGACACGACCGGATGGCCGGACGGAATCGTCGCGCCTTCGAGGCGTCCGACGACGATCTCCTCCAGCGGGTCCCACTCGTTGTGTGAACCGACCGGAGAAACACGGGATTCCGCGGCGTGGGAAGACGTCTGGGTGTCGTCGCCCTCCGCTGCCGACCGAACGCTGAGCCTCTGCACTACCGCCACCTTTGATCGCTTTCGATCGCGACAGCCCCGTCCAGTCCACGAATGCCCCGTGCCGGGTGGATGACACCAGGCTGCTGGACGACGGCAGCGCTCGCCCGGCACACCGGGCCACGGATACTCCGTCCGGCCCAAGACTCCGCTGCGGCAGGCGCGCCCGGGCTCGGCGGTACGGGACTCGGCCGAGGAGCCCGGTCTCCCCCGCTGTCCCCGTGCGTTCACGTGGCCGGTGCGGCGTCCCGCGCAGTCCTGCGGTCGCCGGTTCCGGGTGCTTCGGGCGGGGTGGTGCGGTGAGCGCGTTCGACGGCCTGGCCCCAGTACGTTCCGGCGACGATCAGCGTGGCCCCGAGGAGGGAGAGCACGGTGAGACGCTCGTCGCCGAAGCCGATGCCGACCAGGACGGCCCAGACCGGTTCGGTGCCCAGGAGGAGGCTGGCCCGGGTCGCGGAGGTGCGCTGCACCGCCCAGGTCTGGGCGAGGAAGGCGAACACGCTGCAGAACAGGGCGAGATGGACGAGCTGGGCCCAGGTCGCCGCGTCGGCCCGGGCGAGATCCGGCAGTCCGCCCGCCGCGGGCAGGAGGAACAGCGCCGTACCGACGACGCTCTGTACGGCCGTCAGATGCAGCGGGCGCAGCGTCCGGCCCTCGGTGACCCGTCCGACGAGCACCACATGCGCAGCCCGGACCACCGCTGCGGCGAGCATCAGCAGATCACCGGCTCCGGGGGCGCGCAGTCCGTCGCCGGCCACGAGCAGACCGACGCCCCCGACGCACAGACCGGCGGCGAGGAAGAACCGCGCCGGCGGTCCGCCCCGGCGTCCCGCACGGTCCAGGAGCGGTGTGAGGACGAGGGTGAGGCTGATGATCAGGCCCGCGTTGGCCGCGCTGGTGTGCGCGACGCCGTACGTCTCCAGTACGAGGACGGCGGCCTGGGTGACACCGAGGAGGAGGCCGTACCTGATCTCGTCCCGGGTGAGGGACCGGGGTCGCCGTGCTGCGGCGACGACCGCGACGCAGGCGACGGCGGAGAGGGCGTAGCGCAGGAACAGGACGATCAACACCGAAGTGGCGTCCGTGGCCGCCTTCGCCGTCAGGTAACTGGAGCCCCAGACGACGGCGACGGCCAGGAGCACCACATCCGTACGACGGGTGGCTGGCATGGCGCCCACGATCCACGACCAGGAATGTGAAGTAAACGACCAGTTGCTCAACCAACCCTTTAGCGAAGCTACACTCGGCCCGTGGACGAGAGACAGCTGCGTGTCCTGCGGGAGCTGGGCGAGCTGGGAAGTGTCACCGCGGTCGCGGAGGCGCTGCGGGTGACGCCCTCGGCGATCTCCCAGCAACTCCGGCTGCTGCAGCGTTCGATCCCCGTCCCGCTCACCGAGCGCGACGGACGGCGGCTGGTCCTGACGGCCGCCGGGCAGGCCCTGGCCGACGCGGCGATCGGGGTGGAGACGGCGCTGGCGCGGGCGCGTCACGCGATCGACGCGTTCGTGGAGGAGCCCGACGGCGCTGTGTCCGTGGCGGCCTTCCACAGCGGAGCCGCGGCGCTCTATCCCCTGCTGCTGCGGCGTCTGCGCGCCCCGGGATCCCCCCGGCTCGCCCTCCATGACGAGGACGTCGCGCAGGAGGACTTTCCGCCCCTGACCCGCCACTACGACCTGGTCATCGCCCACCGGCTCGACCACGCGCCGCCGTGGCCCCGGACCGCGACGGTCACCCCCCTGCTGCGCGAGCCCCTGGACGTCGCCCTGCCCGCCGATCACCCCCTGGCCTCGAAGCCCCGCCTGACCCCTCGCGACGTCGCCGACCAGCCCTGGATCACCGTTCACGACGGCTTTCCGCTCATGGCCACCGTCGAGGCCGTCTCCGCGGCCGCCGGCCGACGGCTCGACATCGCCCATCGCGTCAACGAGATATCGGTGGTCGCCGAGTTGGTCGCCGCCGGCGGCGGAGTCGCCCTGATGCCGCGCTGGACGGCCCGCCCGCACCCGGCCGTGGTCCTCAGACCGCTCAGCGGCATCCACGCCCGCCGCCACATCGACGTGCTGCACCGCCCCGAGCGTGTGGCGCGCCGGGCCGTGCGGACGGTGCTGGCGGAACTGTCGCGCGCGGCGGAAACCGTTCGGAGCCGGGGCGGCGAGGCCGGTGAGCGGGAAGACGCCGGTGAGCCGGAGGCAGAGGGGTAGCGCGTTCTCCGTCTCACCCGACACCGGTGGCGCGGGACGTAGCGTGGCTCGCACAGCAAGGCGGATGCACACGACGGTCGACCTCATGGTGGCGTGATGTGTTGGAGTGCTACGGCCGATCTCGTGGCGGGTGCCGGTGTCGCGGCCGTCGGGGTGGCCTGTGCGGCGCGGCTGCGCAGCCGCCGGGACCTGCCGCTCGCCGCACTGCCGCTGTTGCTCGGGGCGCACCAGATCGTCGAGTCGGTGGTCTGGCACTCGGGTGGGGGCAGCGGACCCGCCACCGTCGTCTGGGCCGTCATCGCGCTGCCGCTGCTGGCCGTGTGGGTGCCCGTGGGAGTGTGGTGTGCCGCCCCACCGCACGCCCGGCGCCGCCTGGCGGTCCCTCTCACCGTCGGAACCGTGACCGCCGCGGTGCTCGCGTACGGCCTGGTGACCAGCCCGGTGACGGCCGAGATCCGTGGCCGCACGGTCGGCTACGCACTCGACGTCCCGTATCCGCCGGTGCTCGTCGCGGGCTACCTCCTGGCCACCGTGGGCTCTCTGCTGCTGTCCGGCGACGGGCGGCTTCTGGTGCTGGGGGTTCTGGCCGCGGTGGGCGCGCTGGTGTGCTGGGCGCTGTGGCGGCTGGAGTTCGTCTCGACCTGGTGCGCGTTCGCGGCGCTGTGCTCGGTGGTGCTGCTGGGCTGGGTTCGGGCACGGCCGGCCCCGGTGGGCTGCCTCTGACGCCTGCTCGGCGCGGCGACGTTCTGCGGCGACACGTTCAGCCGTCCGCCTTGATCCTCTTCATGGTGAGGTGGGATTCGAGGCGCAGGACGGCGGGCAGGCCGCTGAGCTTGCCGGTGAGGAAGGCCTCGTAGGCGGCGTGGTCGGCCACGGCCACGCGGAGGAAGTAGTCGGGGCGGCCGTACATGCGGCGGAACTCGACGACCTCCTCGTAGGAGGCCACGGTGTCCTCGAACTCCTCGACGGTCTTGCGGTCCTGGGCGTAGATCTCGACGTCGACGAGTACCTCCAGGCCGCGGCCCAGGGCCTCGGGATCGACGACGGCCCGGTATCCGGTGATGACACCCGCCTCTTCCAGTCGCTTGACCCGGCGCAGGCAGGGCGGCGGGGTCAGTCCGACCCGCTTGGCGAGCTCCACGTTGGTCAGTCGCCCGTCCTGACGCAGGTGAAACAAAATTTCACGGTCCAAGGCATCGAGGCTGGTTTCATTTCCCACGAAGTGATCATAGAGCCATAATCAGCAACCATATGAGCGCTCGTTCTTCATAAAATGTCGACATGTGCACAAGCCCCGCCGTCGCCGGTGGCCGGACCCGTCCGGCCCCCGCCCCTCCCTCCCGGACCTCCGAGGCCCGGGCCGCTCTCGAGGACTCCGCCTCCGTGGGGCTGGGTTTCCTGCCGCTCGGTCTCGCCTTCGGGGCACTCGTCGTCCAGTCCGGTCTCGACTGGTGGTGGGCGGGACTGTCCGCCGCGCTGATCTACGGCGGGTCGTTCGAGTTCCTGCTCATCGGCATGGTCACCGCCGTCGCCCCCCTCGCGTCGATCGCCGCGACCGCCTTCATGGTGAACGTCCGCCATGTCTTCTACGCGCTGTCCTTCCCCCTGCACCGCGTGCCGGGTCGCCTCGCCAAGACGTACAGCACCTTCGCCCTGTGCGACGAGGCGTACGCCCTGACCTCGAGCGAGCGTGCGCGCACCTGGTCCAGCGGGCGCATCCTGTGGCTGCAGTTCTTCATGCACCTGTACTGGGCCGGGAGCGCGACCGCCGGAGCCCTGCTCGGTTCCCTCATCCCGGACGGCGTCACCGGCCTGGACTTCGCTCTGACCGCCCTGTTCACCGTCCTCGCCCTCGACGCCCTCCGGGACCTGCGGGGCGACCTGCCCACCCCGCTGCTCGCCCTGCTGAGCGCCCTGGCCGCCCGGCTCCTGTTCCCCGGCCAGATGCTCCTGGCCGCGTTCGCCCTCTTCACCGCCGGGCTCCTGGCCCGCCACCTCTCCACCGGCAGGAAGCCGAGCCATGACTGACACCCACCACGCCCTCGCCGCCATCGCCGTCGCCGCCGCCGTGACCTGGGCCTTGCGCGCCCTCCCCTTCGCCGTCCTCGCCCCGCTCCGGGCGAGCGGCACCGTCCAGTACCTCAGCACCCGTATGCCCGCCGGCGTCATGGTGATCCTGGTCGTGTACTGCCTCCGCGACCTCCCCCTCACCCAGGCCCGCGCCGTCGCCCCGGTGGCCGCCCTCTGCGTCACCGTCGGGCTGCACCTGTGGCGCCGCAACGCCCTGCTGAGCATCCTCGGCGGCACGGCCGTCCACGTCGCGCTGGCCAGCACGGTCTTCGCGGCGACATGAGCTCTCCCGGCACGGCCTTTCTCGGCTCGAACCGTCCCTTCCGGCGGTGCCGGCGGGCACACTACGGTCGTGGCGCGCGATGTTGTCGACGTGAGGTCGTGAGGTCGGTGCATGAGGGCGATCGTGGTGGGAGCGGGCATCGGGGGGCTGGCCGCGACGCTGTGCCTGCGCCGCGCCGGTTGTGAGGTCACGCTCGTCGAGCGCACTGCGCGGTTCACCGAGGTCGGCGCCGGGATCCAGCTCGCGCCCAACGCCACGCGCGTGCTGCGCCGGCTGGACCTGCTCGACGCGGTCGCCGCACAGGCCGCCCGCCCCTCCCACCTGAGCTTTCGCACCTGGTCCGACGGGGCCGAGATCTGCCGTTACGCGCTGGGCCGTGCGGCCGAGGACGCGTTCGGGGCGCCGTATCTGCAGGTCCACCGGGCCGATCTGCACCAGGCCCTGGCCGCCGCGGTGCCGCCCCGGTCAGTGCGTCTGAACACCCTGGTCGTGGGGATCGGCCAGGACGACGACTCGGCCTGGGTGACGACGGCGAGCGGTGAGCGACTGGACGCGGAGCTGGTCGTGGCCGCGGACGGGGTGCGCTCACCGGCCCGCCGGTGGCTCTTCGGCGCGGAGGAGGCCCTCTACTCCGGAACCGCCGCCTACCGGGCGCTGCTCCCGGCCGCCGAAGTGGCCGACCTCGATGTACCGGACTACGGGATCTGGGTGGGACCGGGCCGGCACTTCGTCCACTACTGGGTACGTCCTGGGGAACTGCTCAACGTCGTGGCCGTGTTCCGGGCGGAGGCGGCGCGGGAGTCGTGGACCGCACGGGCCGAACCGGGAGAGCAGCTGCGGGAGTTCGAAGGATGGGACGCGCGGGTGCTCAGGGTTCTCGAACGCGTCGGGCAGGTGTTCCGCTACGGCATCCACACCCGGGCCCCGCTCGCGCGGTGGAACGTCGGGCGGGTGACCCTGCTGGGTGACAGTGCCCACGCGATGGTGCCGTTCCAGGCCCAGGGCGCCGCGCAGGCGATCATGGACGCGGCCGTGCTCGGCGACGCCCTGGCGGGCGTGACGCCGGCCGATGTTCCCGCCGCGCTCGACCGGTACGTGCGTCTTCGGCTCTCCACCGCCACGCGTGTGCAGGCCGGTTCCGCGCGGGCCGGCGAGGAGTACCACCTGCCGGACGGGGCCGAGGCCGAGGCGCGCAACGCCCGTATGGCCGCCCACGCGGCCGAGCACGGCTTCAGCCCGCAGTCGACCGCGTGGGCGGCCGACACCCCTGAGGAGGGCACCCCTGGCACGCAGGCCGCATCATGAGGGGCCCCGCCGGGGTACGGGGCCACCCTGTGTCACCAGCCGGTCGGCCGGGGCAGGACCGCGGGTCTGGACCTGGGCTGGCCCGGTCCGGCCCTGGATCCCGGCCGGGCCGGTGCGTTCGAGAGGCTCAGCTCCCCGCCTCCTCGGCCAGGAAGGCGCTCAGGCTGTCGAGGAGCATGGTGCTGCCCTGCTCGGCCATGTCGCGTTCCTCGGCGGTGTCGCAGGTCTGGCGGAGCACGATCCGCGTGCGGTGGCCGTCCTGCTCGTCGAGTTCCATGGACATGGTCGCGGGCGCGGGCTTGCCGGGCACGTCCATGCCGATCGCCAGGAGGCGGTTCTCGGTGACCTGGAGGTAGGAGCCGGTCAGCGGGATCTGTCCGCCGTCCGGTGTGACCATCGTGGCCTTCCACGCTCCGCCCGGCCGTACGTCCATCTCGACGGAGCCGGGGGCGGCGTAGGCCCACCGGGCGTACTGCTCGGGGGTGGTCCACGCGCGCCACACCTTCGCCGCGGGGGCGTCCAGCGTGCGGGTCAGCGCGTAGGAGAAACCGTCGGCCGCGGTGGTCTGCTCGGTGCTCATGTCGTCGTCTCCTCGTCTTTCGTGCCCCTGTTTGGGACTGTCGCGCCTGTAGACGCCCGCAGACCCCACAACTCATCGGTCCGCAGCGCCCACGTCCTCAACCGCTATGAGCTGGGCGGCCGTTGGGGCCGGCCCGAGAAGAAGTGCCGGGAATGCCTGCTGCGGCGTGGGATTCACCGCCGGCGTCAGCTGCGGCGTCGCCCAGGGGAGTGAACATTCCCCGCCCCTCGGACGAAGCGCGTCGGCGTTACATCACATATGACGATTTTCTCGTCACATTTGCCGTGCAGCACCGTCTCAGGGAACTGGAGGAAGAGGTGCGCTCACCCACATCCCGCGGCCGTTGGATCGTCCGAGGCTCAATGGCTCTGGCGGCGACGCTCGGCCTTCTGTCCGCGAATCCGGCGCACGGACAGGAGGGCCGCCCGGCGGCCAAGCCGAAAACCCCGGTCCAGCAATACGGCAAGGTCCGCGTCTGCGGCACGAATCTGTGCTCCCAGTCCGGCAAGCCGATCCAACTGCGCGGCATGAGCACGCACGGCACGCAGTGGTACCCGCAGTGCCTGACCGGTGCCGCGCTGGACGCCCTCGCCTACGACTGGAAGGCGAGCGTTCTGCGGGTGTCGACGTATGCGCGAGAAGGCGGCTACAACAAGAACCCGAAGAAGTACACCGAACTGGCCAGCCGGCTGATCGACATGGCCACCGCCCGTGGAATGTACGTCATCGTCGACTGGCACACGATCCACCCGGGCGACCCGCACGAGGATCTCGGCAACGCGCTCACCTTCTTCAAGCAGCTCGCCGAACGCCACAAGAGCAAGCGCAACGTGATCTACGAGATCGCCAACGAACCCCACCACGTGCCCTGGGCGACCATCAGGCGCTACGCGGAGAGGGTCATTCCGGTGATCCGGAGCCGTGATCCCGACAGCGTGATTCTCGTCCCGACCCCTGCCTGGGCGACGTTCGGCCTGGCGCTCGGCTCCAACGAGCAGGAAGTCATCGCCGATCCCGTCCGTGCCGCCAACGTCATGTACACGTTCCACTTCTACGCGGCGGTGGCCCGTGAGAAATGGATGGCGTCCCTGGACCGCGCCTCCTCCAGGCTCCCGGTCTTCGTCACGGAGTGGGGCACCCCGTCGTGGAACGGCTGGGGCAACGACTTCGCCATGGCACAGAAGTGGGTCGATCTGATGGCGAGGAAGAAGATCAGCTGGACGAAGTGGAGCATCTCCGACAGCAGGCGCGATCTCTCGGTCTACAAGCAAGGCGCCTGCGACGCCGGGAAATTCGCCGGCACCGCTGTGCTCAAGCCCGCCGGGGTCTGGGCCCGCGAACGGATCAGGGGCTGACCGCCGTGCCGTCCTCACACAAGAACGTCGTCACCCGTTACTCCCAGGAGGATGCGCCGCCTGTGCACACCGTCAGGCTCCGCCGAAGCGTCACGACCCGTGCCGTGGCCGCCGCGACCGTGGCGGCCGGGCTGCTGACCGCGCAGGCCGCGACCGGCCACGCGGCGCCGAACCCGTCCGTGCCCGCCCCCGAGATCCCCTCAGCCGTCACGACCGTCTCGTCGGGGTGGAACATCCCCTGGGGCCTGAGCTGGCTGCCCGACGGCTCCGCCCTGATCAGTGAGCGCGACTCCTTCCAGATCTTCAGGCTCACCCCGTCCGGGGTCAAAACCAAGGTCGGCACGGTGCCGCACACCGTGAACAGCAAACCCGAGAGCGGTCTGCGCAGCATCGCCGTGTCACCCGACTGGAGCAACGACCACTCGATCTACGTCTACCACGCCACCGCGGAGGGCAACCGGATCGCGCGGATGACCTACGACGGCTCCACGCTCAGTGGGTACAAGACGCTCGTCACCGGCATCAAGAAGGGCGGGAAGAACGGCGGCCGCATCAAGTTCGGCCCGGACGGCTTCCTGTACGCGACCACCGGCGACGCATGGACGCCCGGCGACGCCCAGGACAAGAAGTCCCTCAACGGCAAGATCCTGCGCATGACCACGGACGGCGAGCCGGCGCCCGGCAACCCCTTCGGCACCCTCGTCTACTCCTACGGCCACCGCAACCCGCAGGGCCTCGCCTGGGACGAGGAGGGCCGCCTGTGGGAGACCGAGATCGGCGAGCACGCGTACGACGAGGTCAACCTCATCGAGCCGGGGAAGAACTACGGCTGGCCCACCTGCGAGGGGGCCTGCTCCGTCGCCGGCATGACCAACCCCAAGCATCAGTGGCGTCCCGCCGAGGCCGTCCCGAGCGGCCTCACCTACGCCGACGGCGCACTGTACGTCGCCGCGCTGCGCGGCCAGCGGCTGTGGCGCATCCCGATCGACGGCACGAGCCTCGGCACCCCCGACGCCCACTACGTCAACACCTACGGCCGGCTGCGTCTCGCCGAGAAGGTGCCGGGCCGGGACAAGCTGTGGGTCACCACCGACAAGGCGGGCAAGGACGCGGACAGGGTCCTCCAGGTCGACCTCGGCTGACCCGGATCTCCGAAGGCCGTCGTCCTCGGCATGGCTGTCGTCATCGGCTTTCAGGTGACAGGCAGTCCGTAGGCGCGGTCGAAATGCTGGGCCACGAGGTGTCCGGCTCCGTCGCAGGAGAGCTGCCAGTCGTTGACGCCGGTCTCGCGGCCGTCGGTGAAGTTCCACAACAGGCGGCCGGAGGCGGTGTCGATCGCGTAGAAGCCGTTCCTGTTCTCGAAGGCCGGAACATAGACGGCGTGCGCCCCCACCGCGATCGGGTTGTCGACGTTGAGGCGGGGAGTCTCGCAGAACCAGCGCCGGGAGCCGTTCGCCGCGTTGAAGGCGTGGACGCCGTAGGGGTCGGTGCCGACGGCGTAGACGGTGTTGCCGCCCGCCCCGAGGGAGGCGAACATGCCGCGTTCGGCCTTCGCCTTCCAGCGGAGTCTTCCGGTGCCCAGGTCCAGGGCGATGAACTCCGAGCCGATGGCGAAGACGGTCCGGCCGAGCACGGCCAGGCCCGGCCGGAGGTCGTAACCCACCTGGTACCGCCAGCGCAGGCTGCCGCCGTCGCGGGTGTGGCGGACCGCGACGTTGCGCAGCCCGTCGGCGTAGACGAAGTACTCGTCGGTGATGACGGGCTTCAGCGGAATGCCGACGTCCACCGGGTTGATCGGTATGACGACGGCCTGGCGGGCCTGGAGGTCGACGGCGAAGACCGAGTTGGTTGAGGTCGCGACGCCCTGCTCGGCCGACTTGCGCTCCAGGCTGGCCCCGAGGACCGAGACGGCGTAGCCGTCGTAGCTGCCGAGCAGTTGGTCGAACTGGAAGTCCTGGCCGAAGTCGAGGGTGAACTGCTCGGTGCCCCTGGCCGGGTCGACGCCGATGAGTGTCGCGCCGGTGCCGAGCGCGACCGCGGCGCCGTTGGCCAACAGGACCGGGGTGGGAGAGACGCTGATGCCCTGGTAGACCCACTTGGGCCGGGATCCGTTCTCCACGTCGAGGCAGACCAGGTTGCCGGGGCGGGTCTTCATCAGGGCCGTGCCGTCGTGGAAGACGGCCGGGGCCTGCAGCAGCGGGCCGCCGCGATAGATCCAGGTCGGCTCGGGGGCCGGCCCGAGGGGGCGCACCCCTTGTCCGCCCGTACGGCCTCGGGCGACGAGGGCCGCGCCCCCGACGAGCGCCGTGCCCGCGGTAGCGGTCGCGGCGAGGATCGCGCGCCGGGAGACACCGGAGCGGGCGGGGGCGCGGCGGTGCACGGGCGCGGCGGAACGTTCCGGCGCCGGTTCCTCCAGGAGGACGGAGGATCCTTGTTCCGGCCGCCCGGTGGCGAGTCCCCTGCCACCGGCGCCGTCGGCTCCGCCAGCGGCGCGGCTGCCCTCGCCACCGGCTCCTCGGGTGCGACCGGGGCCGGCCGGGCCGTCGGCGACGGCGGTGTCGTACGCGGACCGCTCGGCCGTCGCGCAGTCCGACTCGCGCCGGCCGTACGCGGGCGGCCGCGGGGCGGGTCCGTCGGCCGACGCGGATGCGGGGGCCGGGGTCCGCGGGAGGTGGTCGAGGTCGGTCGCGGCCGCCCGGTAGCCGGCGATCATGGCGGCCACCGGCGCGGGGAGCCAGCCCTCCGTCAGCACCTGTTCCGCGCCGCCGGGAGCGCAGGCCGCGGAGAGCCGGTCGGGGCCGATCCGAAGGGCCGGGTCCTTGGCGAGACAGAGGCTGATGATCTTGTCGAGGGGCTCGGGCACCCCGCTGAGGTCGGGCGAGCCATGGACCACCTGGTAGAGGAGGGCGGCCGCCGCGGCACCGCTGAACGGCGCCTGTCCTGACGCCGCGAACGCGAGCACCGAGCCGAGGCAGAAGACGTCTCCCTCCGGCCCCATCGGATCGCCGGTGGCCTGCTCGGGGCACATGTACTCGAGGGAGCCGAACAGGGAGCCGGAGCCGGTGAGTTCGTAGCCGTCCCGGGCGCGGACGATGCCGAAGTCGATGACGCGCGGGCCGTCGGCGGCCAGCAGCACGTTGGACGGTTTGAGGTCGCGGTGCACCAGTCCCTCGGCGTGCACCGCGATCAGCGCCTCGGCGATGCCGGCGCCCAGCGCGAGGACCGTCTCCGCCGGCAGCGGCCCGTGTTCGGCGACCGCCTCGGCCAGGGTGGGACCGGGTATGTAGGCGGTGGCGAGCCAGGGTGTCTCGTCGTCCGGCGCGGCGTCCACCACGGGTGCGGTGTAGGCACCGCCGACCGCCGCCGCGGCCGCCACCTCACGCCGGAAGCGGATGCGGAAGTTCTTGTCCTCCGCCATCTCGGGACGGATGACCTTGACCGCGACGGTGCGGCCCGCCGCCGACGTCGCCAGGTAGACCCGGCCCATACCGCCTGCTCCGAGACGGGCCACGAGACGGTAGGGCCCTAGCTGCTCGGGATCTTCTGGGCGCAGTGGATTCATGCCCTCAGCCGCCTGTTCTCGGTGGTGACGGGCGGGAGTCCCGCCCACGCTGCGGGGGAAGGCCCTGTGGGGGGTCTGGCCACAGACTAGAGGCTGAAGTGGCGCACGAGACTACTTCCTGACAGCCGGTACCACTCAGCTGAAGGCAGGTGCTCGTCCCGTCTCCCGCGCGCGACAAGAAATGTGACGCGGCGTCAGAGGTCGGGTGACACGTGCTCGCCCTGCGACAACAGTGCGTCAGGAGCAACAAATGCAAGCTGAAACCACTCGCGCCGCCGAAGACCTCCGATGTGCTGAAGGTCACCCCGCCCGGCGGTCGACGCCAGCCGCGGCCGACCGACTCGCACCGCTCCCACGGTTCCCAGGCCGGGCAGGCCGCTGTCGGATCACTGGGGGGCTTCGCAGATGATCTCGTCACGCGGGGTGTAGTGGGTGGTGCGGAACGGCTCCCGCCGCACTTCCCTGCCGTCGTTGTAGAAGACTCGCTCGATCGTGACGTCGAAGCCCTCGAGCGGGGTCTGCGGCACGCACTTCTTGTCGGTGCTCACCTTCCGTGCCGGCTGTTTCACGTGGGTGCGGGGCCCCTTCACCGACTTGATCTCGTCGTACTTCTTCGTGCCGAGGAAGGTGACGGTCACCGAGGTGTCGGTGGACTCGGCCTGGAGGTAGAGGGCGTTGCCGGAGTCGTTGGCGAACCTGAGGTCGAGGCTGCCCCAGGCGACCGTCGCCTCACGACCCTCCGGGTAACGCTCGATGTAGAAGGAGTGGGAGCCGTACTCCACGGGCCTGACCCCGGCGAAGAACATCGCGTTGAACACGGTCGTGGCCACGGAGGAGACACCACCACCCGGCGCCTTGGTGAACTGGTCGTCGAGGATCATGATGCCCTCGACGAAGCCGTTGGCCTCGGTGCGCTCCCCCACGGTCCGGTTGAAGCTCCAGGTCCTGCCCGGCATGACGACGGAGCCGTTGATGAGCTGTGCGGCCCGCCCGATGTTCTTCGTCCGGTACGGGGCCGGTTCGAAGTGGACGGTGAAGGAGGACACCTTCTCCGTCAGTCCCAGCCGCGCGGCGTTGTCGCGGGTCACCTCCGGCTGGGTCCGTTGCGCGGCCACTTCCCCGGTGCGGGCGGCGCCCGACTTGGTGAGCAGCGGCAGCACGGCCTTGCTCAGCGCCTTGTCGGTGACCCGTACGCCGATCCGGGCGTCGTCGGCCACCACGACCCGGTCGCCGTCCAGCCGCAGCCCGGCGTTCGCGGGCGTGGTGGTGACGGCGGCCAGGGAGCGGGCCACCGCGGGGGCCCGGCGCAGGCCCGTGCCGTCCAGTTTCGGGGCCAGCCTGCCGGAGTCGTCCGGCCGCATCGTCAGGTACTCGCCCAGCACGGCCTGGCTGATGGTGAACCGCTTGCCGCCCGTGGTGAGCGTCACGGGCGCCGACATGGCCGGCTGTGCGAAGTCGCGCACCGCTCGCCGCACCTCCGCCGCTGTGACCTTCGGCTCCGTCCTGCGGGCGGGCAGGACCGTGACCGTGTCGGCGGCGCCGCGCAGGAAGGAGGTCCGCAGGGTGCCGACCGCGGCATCCACGTCCAGTGCGTAACCAGGGTGCGGGGCGACCTGCTCGACCCGGCCGTCGGCGAAGGTGACGGCGCCCTCACGGACTGTCCGGTCGACTGTCTTCGCCAGCTTGCCGAGAGCGGTGCGGGCCTTGTTCTCGTCGAGGCGTACGACCGGCTCGATGTCGTCGCCCCGCGAGTGGAAGAACCCGCCGATCACGCTGAACGGATCGGAGGCGGTGCGCCTCGCCCGGTCGACGGTCCGCTCGGCGTCGAAGGCGAGTCCGGCCTGCCGCGGGTCGACGGTCGCGCCGCGGTCCCCGACCTTCACGGCCAGTTGCCGCGAGCCGGCCGCCGTCAGGTGCTCGTCCAGCTTGCGGACGGCCTCCGTACGGCTGAGGCCCCCGAGGTCCACCCCGCGCACCGTCGTACCCGCCTCGATCTCGCCGCCCGTGAGCAGCAGCCCCGCCAGATACAGCGCGCCGACGCCGACGGTCAGCGCGCCGCCGGCCAGGGCGAGGGGCGGCACGGAGGCTATTCGGGGGCGGCGCATGGGTCTCCTGGAGGGATGATCGGCAGGCGGTGCACCCCGATGACGCGACGACGTCTCCAGGGCAAGGACCTCAAGCTACCCATAACGGACGATGAGCGCGTATGTCCCAGAACACGTATGTTTCAGGTCACATGATCCATCCCGACCCGCGTTTCACGTGACGTCACCGGCGACGGCCGCCCGCCGTCCGGACGTCGGCGTCCCCATGTGGTCGCCCGTCCTGTAGCCGACCCTCCAGTGCGTCTCGCTGCGCGGGTCGGTGGAGCCGCCCTCCTCGTACGGCTCGGCCGTGGCATGCACCCCGTGCGGTGCGCGCCCGTCGCACGGGGCGGCGGGCGCGCCCGGCCGGGCGCCCTGGTCGGCGCCGCACCTCCCGCACGTGCGGTGCGCCCAGCGCCACCCCGTTGCTGACCGGGCGTCACACTCCTTGCGCGGGAAGGCTCGTGGGTCGTGTGCGCAGCACCACCTCCACCGACGACAGCGCGAAGTGCACCGCTCCGGTCAGGACCGCGTCGTCGGCGAGGGTGGAGAGCTTCCAGTGCGGGGGGTCGACCAGCAGGGCGCCCGCGTGTTCCCGGGCCGCGGCGAGCAGCAGCTCGGCGGCGGGGGCGGTCGCGCCCGAGGGGAACCGGCCGGTGCCGAGCACGACCAGGGCCGGGTTCAGGGCGAGCAGCACCGGCGCGACACCCTCCGCGAGCCGCCGTCCGTACGCCTCGACCTCGGCCACCGCCGCCTGGTCGCCCGCCGCGGCTCCCGACATGGCGGTGGCGGGCAACGGCTCGAGTCCTGGTCGCCGCCCCGGCGCGGCGGCCCCGGCCCCGCTCATGCCCTCGCGCCCGCTTCCGTTCTCCTCGGGGAAGCGGATGAAGCCGATCTCGCCGGCCGCCCCGTGGTGCCCGCGCAGCAGCCTGCCCCCGGCGATGACGCCGGCGCCGAGGCGTTCGCCGAGCAGCACGAAGATCATGTCGCTGTGGGTGCCGCCCGCCCCGACCCCTCGCCACCGCTCCCCCAGGCAGGCCAGGTTCGCGTCGTTCTCCACCGCGACCGGGCAGCCCAGGGCGTCGCGTACGATCCCGACGATGTCCGTGCGGGCCCATGACCGCAGGTTGTCGGCCTGACGTACGCGTGTGTTGTGGCGGTCGACGAGGCCGGGCGTACCGACGGTCGCCGCCCAGACGCGGGCCGCGTCCACACCGGCGTCCGTCATCGCGCCCAGCGCGCTCGCCGTCACGGCCTCGGCGCGCGCCGCGCCGCTGACGTCGGCCCGTACGGTGGTGCGCCGCACCGCGACCGGGGTGCCGTCGAGGTCGGCCAGGCACGCCGTGACGGAGCGGGGCCGGACGTCCACGCCGACGACGTACCCGGCGTGCGGGCGGAAGCGGAAGCGGCGCGCGGGGCGGCCGGGTGAGCGTCGGCCGCGGGTGGGTACCGCGGGGACGACCTCGATGAGTCCGCTGTCGACCAGTTCCTCGGCGATCGCCTCGACCGTCGGGCGGGACAGGCTGGTCGCGGTGACGATCTCGGACAGCCGAGGGTGCGGGTCGGCCGTGCGGACGACCGCGAGGACGGCCGCCGCGTTGGTGACCCGCAGGTCCGCCACGCCCACGACGGCCGGCGCGTCGAGTGTGCCGGGCTGCCCGGCGCTGCCGCTGAGCGGCCAGACGGCCGGCTCCGGCCCGGTCACGGTGTCCGGGACTGCCAACGCATCCTCCTCACCGCACGGCCCCGTCAGGCCGCCGCGCTCGACACGCCATCGCTCAATCCACGGCTGTCCGGCTCTTGACGGCCATCCGAGACGCTGTCGATTATATAACGCAGCTGCGTTATTAAACAGCGTGGATGTCTCGCCCCGCGCCCCGCCCACGCCACCGGCCCGGCCCCACCCGGCGACCCCTGTCTCCACCGTCCCTGGAGAACGCCATGCGCCCCACGTCTCCCGCTCCCGCCTCCGGTCACCTGTCCAGACGTACGCTCCTCGCCTCGGCCGCCGCGCTCGCCGCGGGCGCCCCGCTGCTGGCCGCGTGCGGCAGCTCCCTGACGCCGGGGGCCAAGTCGTCGGCCGCCCCCAGCAGTTCGGGCCCCGTGTCCACCGCCGTGCCGACCGGGAAGATCACCCTCGTCGTCGCCGACGCCGACGACACGACCATGACGCCCGGGTTGCTCGCGGCCTTCCACGCGAAGCACCCCGACATCTCGTTCAAGCGGCAGTACACCGGCTGGGACGACTACCTCAAGAGCGTCAACACGACGATGTCCGCCGACTCCGCCCCGGACATCGCCCAGTTCGTCTCCGGCATGCAGAACCTGGTCAAGGGCGGGCTCCTGCTGGACATGAGCCGTTACGGCGCCGCCTACGGCTGGGCGGACACCTTCCCCGGACTAGATCAGATCACCTTCTCGGCGGACGGCAGGACGACCGGCACCGGGGCGCTCTACGGGGCGCCGGGCGGGCTGTCGTACGAGGGCGTCTACTACAACAAGAGCAGGGTGAAGAAGCTCGGGATCACCGTTCCGCCCGCCACCGTGGCCGAGTTGGAGGAACTGTTCGCCAGGGCCAGGGCGGCCGGCGAGACCGCGCTCGTCGCGGGCAACCTCGACGGCGGCCTCAACCACCCCTTCAACGTGCTCCTCTCGGCCTACCTGAAGCCGGCGGACCGGCAGGCGTGGGCGTTCGGCCGCAAGGGCGCGAAGATCACCGGGCCGGAGGCCGTCACGGCGGCGACCACCCTCAAGCGCTGGGTCGACCAGGGGTACGTGACACCCAAGGTCAACGGCGTCAGTGACAACGACGCCACGGCGGCCTTCGCCAAGGGCGAGGGGGTGTTCCGCATCAGCGGCAACTGGGCGGCGGCCGCGGTCGCCAAGGGCCAGGGGGCCGACGCGGGCCTGTTCCCGATGCCTCCGGTCACGGCGGGCGGTCCTCTGCGCACCACCGGCGCCGGCGTCTACTACTGCGTGTCCAGCAGGACCGAGAACGCCGCGGCGGCCGCCGCCTTCCTCGACTTCTGCGCCACCGAACAGGCCGCCCCCGTCATCGCCAAGGCGGGCTTCATGGCCCCGGACGCCTCCGCGATGCCCGCCCAGAGCGGTCTGCTGGGCGATGTCGCCGCCGGCTGGCAGAGCATCGTCAAGGACGCCGGCCTCGAGCCGTTCATCCAGAACGCCTCCACACCGACCATGCCCGACACGCTGACCACCCAACTCCAGCTGCTGGCGGGCGGCAAGGTCTCCGTGGAGAAGTTCCTCGCCGCCCTGCAGGCCGACTTCGACCAGTACCACTCATGACCGCCACGACCCACGGGACACCCCGCCGAACCCCCCGAGGGGCCGTCGCTCCCGTCCCGGTCCCTGCCGCCGGCGCCCGCCCGCCGCGGGCGTCCCGGCACGCGCGGACCCGGCGCAGGCGCCGGCGTGCCGTGGCGCTGCTGTACGTCCTGCCCGCCCTGCTGCCGTACACGCTGTTCGCCGTCGCGCCCGCGCTGCACACCGCGTACCTGTCGCTGTACGACTGGGACGGGGTGACCCTGCCGTCCTTCGTCGGGGTCGCCAACTACCGCCGGGTGCTCACCGATCCGCAGCTGCGCGCGGCGGCCTGGCACGCGGGAGCGCTGATCGTGTTCTTCTCCGTGCTGCCGATCTGCCTGGGGCTGGTGGCGGCCGCGATCGTCGCCCGCCGTCCCGGCCGGCGCGGCACGGCCGCCGTACGCACCCTGCTGTTCCTGCCGCAGGTCGTCCCGCTGGTCGCGGTCGCGGTGATCTGGCGGTGGGTGTACGCGGACGACGGCACCCTCAACCAGGCCCTCCGCGCGGTGGGTCTGGGGTCGCTCACGGACTCGTGGCTCGGCAGTTTCGCCTGGGCGCTGCCCGCGGTCGGGCTGATCGGCACCTGGGTGGTCTCGGGCCTGTGCATGGTGCTGTTCCTGTCCGGGACGCAGCGCATCGACCGGGAGATCCACGAAGCTGCGCGGATGGACGGGGCGGGCCCGGTGCGGGAGTTCTGGTCGGTCACCGTGCCACTGCTGCGGCCGGAGATCGCGGTCGCCCTGTCCATCACGGTCATCGCCGCGCTGTCCAGCTTCGACCTCGTCTACATCACCACCGGCGGCGGCCCGGGCAACAGCACCGTCGTGCCGGGCGTCCTCATCTACCGGCTGGCGTTCGGCGGCGGTCAGGTGGGTCTGGCGAGCGCGCTGGCAGTGGTGCTGACCCTGGTGATCTCGGCGGCCGTGCTGGTGGTCAACCGCCTTGCCAGGGAGGCACTGTGACGAACCGCACCGTCCCCGGAACCAGGGTCCTGGGCCCGCGTGTCCCCGCGTCCAAGGGCGGCGGGCTCGCCGCGCCCGCGGTGCTCGTGGTGTTCTGTGCCGCCGTCCTCGTGCCGTTCCTGTCGCTGCTGCTGGCCTCGGTGCAGCCCGCCGGGACGCCGCTGACGGGCCTGGCGCTGCCGACGGACGGCATCCATCTGGAGAACTTCGTCCACGCCTGGTCCGCGGCCGGATTCGGGTCGCTGCTGCGCTCCAGCGCGGTGATCGCGCTGGCCGTCGTCCCGGCCGCCGTGCTGTGCGCGACGCTCGCCGGCTACGCGCTGGCCACGATGGACGTCCCCGCCGGCGGCGCGTTCCACGGCTATCTGCTGCTCGGGCTCGCCATCCCGACGGAGGTCACCGTCATCCCGCTCTACTACGACCTGCGGGCGCTCGGGCTGACCGACACCGTGCCGGGGCTGGCGCTGGCCGAGATCGCGGCCTTCATGCCGTTCGGCGTGTTCTGGATGCGGGCGCACTTCCTGACCATGCCGCGCGCCCTGATCGAGGCGGCCCGGCTGGACGGGGCGTCGTCGTGGTCGGTGCTCTGGCGGGTGCTGATGCCCAACTCGCGCCCGGCCGTGACCACGCTGGGCGTGCTGTACTTCGTGTGGAGCTGGAACCAGTTCCTGCTGCCGCTGATCCTCGTGCAGGACCCCTCGCGGCGCACCGCCCCGGCCGGGCTGGGCTTCTTCACCGGTCAGTACGACGTGGACGTGCCGCTGCTCGCGGCGGCGACGCTCATCGTGATCGCCCCGGTCGTCGCCGTCTATCTCTTCTTCCAGCGGCACTTCATCAACGGCGTCCTCAGCGGCGCGCTCAAGGGCTGACCGACATCGCCTCAGGAGGGTCGTTCCGATGGCAGAACTCGATGTGGCGCTGATCGGCGCGGGCGGCATCGCCCGCACCCATCTGTCCGCCTGGGCCGCGCTCGGCGCCCGGGTCCGCGTGTACGCGCCGGACGGGCGGGCGCCCGGCCTGGCGCGGGAGTTCGGCGCCACCGCGGTCGGTTCGCGCGAGGAGGCGATCGCGGGAGCGACCGTGGTCGACGTGTGCACGCCGACCGACACCCACCGCGAGATCTGCCTGGCGGCCGTCGCCGCCGGAGCGCATGTGCTGTGCGAGAAGCCCCTCGCGCTGACCGCCGCCGACGCCGCGCACGTCGCCCGGGCCGCCTCGGCCGCGGGCGTACGGCTCTACCCGGGCCACGTGGTCCGCTTCTTCCCGGCCTACGCCCGGCTGCGCGACCTGGTCGCGGGCGGCGCGCCGGGCCGGGTGGCCGTGGCGCGGTTCACCCGCACCGGGTGCTATCCGACCTGGAGCCCCTGGTTCGCCGACCCGGCGCGGTCCGGCGGGATCCTGGTCGACCAGATGATTCACGACTTCGACATCGCACGCTGGCTGTTCGGCGAAGTCGTCCGTGTGCACGCGCACACGGCGGGACACGTGACGGCCCCCGCGCCGATGGGGGCCGTCGCGGCCGGCACCGCCGTGCTGACCCACGAGGGCGGGTGCGTGACGCAGGTCGTGGGCGTGTGGGCGCCCCAGGGCACCCCGTTCCGTACGACCTTCCACATCGCCGGGACCGGCGGGACCGTGAGCCATGACTCGCTGGCCGCGCCCGGGCTGCGGATCGTCGGCGGTGCGGGCGCCGGGCGGGCCGACGGCATCCCCTCGGGTGACTTCGGTCAGTCGCCGTACACCACGCAGATCAGGGAGTTCGCCGCCGCGTTCACCGACCGGGGGCCCGAGCCCCGGGTCGGCGCGGCCGACGGTGTGGCGGCCGTCCGTATCGCCGAGGCGGCGGCCGAGTCGGCCCGGACCGGCCGCGCCGTCGTGCTCGAGAGGACCGGAGTGAACGAGGCAATTGAGGAGAACGCAGCGTGAGGATCGCCGTCCTGTCCTTCGCCCACGTCCACGCGGCCGCGTACGTCCGCCTGCTGCGGGACCACGACGACGTGGAACTCGTCACCGCCGATCCGGACGCACCGCCCGGCGACCCCGACCGCGGCCCGGCCCTGGCCGAGCGACTCGGGGTACCCTACGCCGCGACGCTCGACGAGGTGTTCGCGGCCCCGCTCGACGCGGCCGTGATCACCAGCGAGAACTCCCGGCACCGAAAGCTGGTGGAGCGGGCCGCGACAGCGGGCGCGCACGTGCTGTGCGAGAAGCCGCTCGCCACGACGGAGGCCGACGCGCAGGCCATGGTGGCGGCCTGCTCCCGGGCCGGGGTGAGCCTCATGGCGGCCTACCCGGTGCGGTTCGCCCCGGCGTTCGCCGCGCTGCGCGACGCCCTGGAGGACGGCCACCTCGGGCGGCTGGTCGCCGTGTACGGCACCAACAACGGCTGGAACCCGGCCCGTTCACGGCGCTGGTTCGGCGACCGGGAGACTGCGGGCGGCGGCGCGCTGATGGACCACACCGTGCACATCGCCGACCTCATGGACGTGCTGCTCGGCGGCGAGCAGGCGGAGGAGGTGTACGCGCAGGCCAACACGGTCCTCGACGCCGATCTCGGTCTCGACGTGGAGACGGCGGGCCTGGTCACCGTCCGCTACCCGAGCGGCGTCACGGCCGCCGTCGACTGCAGCTGGAGCCAGCCCGCGCACCACCCGACGTGGGGCGGCCTGACCCTCACCTGCGTCGGCGAGCACGGCATCGTGGAGTTCGACGCCTTCCCCCGGCTGCTCGGCGGCTTCGACGAGACAGCCGGCCGCGACCGCTGGGAGCCGGGCGGCGACGACCTCGACGCGGCGATGCTGGACGAGTTCCTGGACGCCTGCCGCACCGGGCGCCGCCCCCGCCCGGACGGCGAGGCGGGCCTGCGCAGCCTGCGGATCGTGCTCGCCGCGTACGAGTCACTGCGGCGCGGGCAGCCCGCCCCGTTGAGCGGAGACGGCCTGCCGGGCTGAACCGCGAGGGGCGTCCGGCGGAGGGGACTGCGGGCGGCTCAGGCGATCCCGAGCCGCCACCCATGTTCTATATTCAACTGTGACTCGACGGATCTTCATCGACAAGCAGAGCCCCAAGGCCTACCACGCGCTGGTCCAGACGTCCGAGGCCGTGCGCGCGACCGCCGCCGACGCGGGCCTGGAGCGTTCCGTCGTGGAACTGGTCAATCTGCGCGTCTCGCAGCTCAACGGCTGCGCGTACTGTCTGGACCTGCACACCAGGGCGGCCCTGCGCGGCGGCGAGTCGACGCGTCGGCTGGGTGTGCTCGCGGCCTGGCGGGACACCGGCCTCTTCACTCCCCTGGAGCGTGCGGCCCTGGCGCTGGCGGAGGCGACCACCGACCCGACCGACACCGCCGCGCAGGAGGCCGCCTACGCCGAGGCCCGGGAGGTCCTCACCGAAGACCAGATCTCGGCGGTGATCTGGGTGGCGGTCACCATCAACGCGTTCAACCGGGTGTCGATCCTGAGCAGGCATCCCGTGCACTGAGGCCTGCTGCGAAAGCGGCGTCGTCGCCCGAAGGGCGGCCGCGCGCCCGCCGCGGAGCGGCTGATGTCGCCGTCGGTGCGTGCTCTCGGCGTGCCGGGCGTCGCGCGGCAGGCGCCACTCTCGCAACAGGCCCTGGGACGGGCGCGGGTCCGTGCCGTGTCCCTGGGTGCGCACGGTGCGCTCAGGGACTCGACCGCGTGCGCCGGCGGACAACTCGCCCGGCTCCGGCCTGTCTAGCGTCGGCGCGTACGTTCGGCACTGCAGCGCAGGAGGCGCCCATGACCACCGACTCGCACCCCTTGAGCAGCCAGCCGTGGCTGCACCAGAAGGGCGAGGTGATCCAGGAGTTCGGGACGGTCAAGCAGTTCCCGCTCGGCCTGTCCCACGACGCCCGCATGTACTCCTGCCAGCGTCTGAACAGGGTCCTCGCGGACACGCAGATCCTCTACGGCCTCTACAAGAAGCACCACTGGCTGCTGCGCGGCGCGACCTTCTACCAGCTGCACCTGCTGCTGGACAAGCACGCGGGCGAGCAGCTGGCCCTCGTCGACACGCTCGCCGAGCGGGTGCAGACCCTGGGCGGCGTCGCGGTGGGCGACTCCCGGCACGTCGCGGAGATCACCTCGATCCCGCGCCCGCCGGACGGGGTGGAGGAGGTCCCGGCGATGCTCTCGCGGCTGCTGGCGGCCCACGAGGTCATCCTGGCCGACGCTCATGACGCGGCCGCCCGCACGGTCGAGCTGGGCGACGACGGCACCAACGACCTCCTGGTCTCCCAGGTGATCCGGACGGGCGAACTGCAGGCCTGGTTCCTCGCCGAGCACCTGGTCGACACCCCTCTGGTGCGTTCCTAAGGCCGTCGCCTAGTGTCCTGCGCCGGAAGTTCCTAGGCAGTTCCAGCTGAGACTCACGAGGCCAACACGCCTGGTCGGCTGTCCAGAACCCTGACCGCCAGGGCGCGACGGATCTACCGAGGAATTACTGGCGCGGGACACTAGACGGCGGTGAGCAGTTGCGGTGCCTGCTCCTTGATCAGCGTGTTCGACCAGCGCATCTGCCGCAGTGTCTGCGGATGACACCGGCTGACCAGCCCCAGGAGTTCCTCGTCGCGCAGGGCCTGCGCGGCCTGGGCGAGCATCTCCCAGTGCAGTGAGTTCCGGGCGGCCGCCAGGTGGAGGTCACGCAGGTCGTGCAGGAGGAGCAGGCCCGCCGCGGGACGTCGGCCGAGCGCCTCGGCGGTCTTCTCGCGCAGCGCGGCGAGGGCGCCGGGGCTCGGGTCGTCCGGCGGTCCGGGCAGGTCGAGGCCGTGGTCGCGTCCGATCGCGGCCAGCCGGGCGGTGTGCTCGCGGGACCAGCGGGCGAGGTCCGTGGCGACGTGGTGGACCTCGTGGTCGGTGCGGTGGCGCTCCGCCACGGCCAACAGGTCCCGTTCCAGGGACCGTTCGCCGTCGTGCAGGGCGCGCAGGGTCGCGCTGACTCCGGTCGTCATGTCCGGCTCCCTCCGTCCGTTCCGGTGGCCTCTGCACCGGTGGCCTCTGCTCCGGTCGCCTCTGATGCGGTCGCGTCGGTTCCGGTGCCCCGGCGGGCGACGAGGGTGACGCGGGCGGCGGCCGTCTTGAACAGGGGCTGCTTGGAGACCGGGTCCCAGTCGGTGACCGTCGTCTCGTTGGCGGCCCGGCCCGCGCCGCCGTCGGGCGGGCGGTGGCCTTCAGGGGTGTCCCAGTAGCCGTAGTGGAACGGCAGGAACACCGTGCCGTCGCGCATGACGGTGGTCCGCAGCCGGGCGCGCACCGTGCCGCGCGGGGTGGTGACCTGCACGAGGTCGCCGTCGGACAGGCCTTGCCGGGAAGCCTCGGAGGGGGACAGCTCGGCCCACACGTCCGGGGCGGCGGCGTTGAGTTCGGGGGCGCGGCCGGTCTTCGTACGGGTGTGGAAGTGGTACACGGTCCGGCCGGTGATCAGCTGCAGCGGATACTCCGCGGAGGCCTCCTCGTGCGGGGGCAGGTACTCCGCGGCCTTGATGACGGCCTTGCCGTCCGGGTTGAGGGAGCGGTACTCGACGGGCTCCACCGACGCCCCGGTGACGAGGTCCTTGCCGTAGCTCTCGCAGGTGTCGGGGTGGGCGAAGGCGATGCCGTCGGTGTAGAGGCGCGGGGTGCCGTCGGGGGCTTCGGCGGTGCAGGGCCACTGGACGCCGGACTCGCGCAGGCGGTCGTAGCTCAGGCCCGTGTAGTCGCAGGGGCGTCCCGCGCTGCACCGCTGCCAGGCCGCGAACGCCGACTCCGGGTCGTGCCAGGTGATCAGCGGGCCGCCGTCCTTGTCGCGGAAGTCCATGCGGGCGGCGTAGGCGAGGAAGATGTCGAGGTCGGCGCGGGCCTCGCCGGGCGGGTCGACGGCCTTTTCCGACAGGTGGACGGTGCGGTCGGCGTTGGTGAGGACGCCGGTCTTCTCGCCCCAGGTCGCGGCGGGCAGGACGACGTCCGCCAACTGCGCGGTCTCGGTGAGGAAGAGGTCCTGGACGACGACGAACAGGCGTTCCTGGGCGAGGATCGCGCGGATGCGGGACAGCTCCGGCAGGGACACGGCCGGGTTGGTGCCGGTGATCCACAGCATCCGGATCGAGCCCTGTTCGGCGTTGCGGAAGATCTGCATCGCGTGGGTGGGCGGCGCGTAGTGCGGGATGCTCTCGGGGGTGACGTTCCAGATCCGGGCGAGGTCGGCGACGTGCGTGTCGTTCTGCCAGTTGCGGAAGCCCGGCAGGTCGCCGTCGGCACCGCACTCGCGGGTGTTCTCCGCACTGGGCTGGCCGTTCATCTGGAGCAGCCCGCAGCCGGGGCGGCCCAGCATGCCGCGGATCAGGTGCAGGTTGTTGACCTGGACGGCGGCCGCGGTGGCCTGGTGGGACTGGTAGACGCCCTGCAGGACCGTCGACAGCAGCCGCTCGGCGCCGCCGAGGATCTCCGCCGCGCGTTCGATGTCCGCGGCGGGGACGTCGCAGATGTCGGCGGCCCACTTCGGGGTGCACGCCTCGGTCGCGGCGGCCAGTTCCTCGAAGCCTACGGTGTGCTGCTCGACGTAGGCCCGGTCGACGCGGTCGGTGCGGATGATCTCGTGCAGCAGGGCGTTGAGGAGGGCGACGTTCGTGCCGGGGCGGGGAGCGAGGTGCAGGTGGGCGTGGCCGGCCACGTGGGTGCGGCGGGGGTCCACGCAGAGCAGGGTGGGCGGTTCGGGGCCGGCGAGCCGGTCCAGGACGCGTGCCCACAGCACCGTCTGCGTCTCGGCCATGTTGTGTCCGAACAGGGCGATGGTGTCGGCGTGGTCGATGTCCTCGTAGGAGCCGGGCTGCCCGTCACAGCCGAACGTCTCCTTCAGGGCCTCACCGGCGGTGGCGGTGCACAGGCGGGTGTTGCCGTCGAGGTGGTTGGTGCCGATGCCCGCGTGGGCGAGGACGGCGAGCGTGTAGTACTCCTCCAGGAAGAGCTGTCCGGTGGTGTAGAACCCGAGGGCGCCCGGCCCCTGTTCCTCCAGCAGCTCCCGCGAGCGGGCCACGATCCGGTCCAGCGCGGTGTCCCAGTCGGTCTCCACCAGTCGCCCGCCCTCGCGCACCAGCGGCCGGGTCAGCCGGTCCGGCGAGTGGTTGGCCTGCCAGCCGTACAGGTCCTTGGGCCCCAGCCGGCCCCGGTTCACCCGGTCCCCGGACCGGCCCCGTACGCCGACGATCCGCCCGTCGCGTACGGCGATGTCCATGGCGTCGCCGTTGGAGTGCAGCAGGGACGCCGAGGGCACCCACCGGTCGACGTCGTCCTCGGTGAGTCCGGACGCCAGGTGGGTGTCGGCGCGGGTCGGCCAGGGGGCGCCGGGCCCGTAGGGCGTGCGTGCTCCCCAGGGGTCCTGGATGCGGTCCGTTTCCTTCACGACCACGCCACCTCCACTCGCCGGTCCACCACTGCCTGGCGAGTACCCCCATCCGGCCGTCCCGTGCGCCCCACACGAAACCGGGCGACCGCCTGGTACGGCCGCTGGTGAGACCCCGATCCGCCGCTCCGGCCACCCCGGAGGCCGACCGCATGGTCATCGAGGTCAGGGCCGCCGGCCCCGCCGTCACTGCGCCGTGCCGGCCACCGCGGTGGGCGTCACCCGGTGCGGCGGCGGTGACGACGCCCCGGTCCGGCGCGGGGACCGTGGGCGCCCCTGGGCCACTCTTACCCCGCCGGCCCCGGCATCCCCGACCAGACCGCGAACCCGCCCGGCTGCGACCGCTCCGACCACAACCACCCGGCCGTGGTCGCCGCCGAACTCGGCCTGGAGGGAGTCGGCTTCAAGGATGTCAGCCGCAGCGGCGCCGAAATCTCCCACCTCACCTCCTCGAGCAGAGCACCGCGGTAGGCCGTCAGAACACTTGACCCACCCGGATTCACACCATTTCTCACTCGTTCTTGTGGTGTACACACCCCCTCGGACGGCCGTCCTCGCAGGTCATGAGAAAGTTGCGGCCTCGAACTACCCAGGGGGGTCTGTGACACGACATCAAGAACGGTCCACGAAGCGCAGAAAGTCGCTGGTGCTTCTGACGGCCCTCGGCACGGTCGCCGGGGGCCTGCTTGTGGGCGCGGCACCGGCCGGCGCCGCGACCTGGACCACCCTCGCGGCGGGCGTGGCCTACCGTCAGTACGACCTGCCGGCCGCGGCCGGCACGACGCACGTGCACGTGCTGAGCGTCGACCTGACGAACACCCATGTCCGCCTGGGCCTGCTGTACCCGGGGAAGGTGGCCTCCCGCGCCACCGTCTCCCAACTGGCCACCGCCCAGAAGGCCGTCGCGGGCGTCAACGGCGACTTCTTCAACATCTCCGAGGACCAGCACCCCGGCGTCGCCGCGACCGGCGCCAATGTGGGCCCGGCGATCGCGAACGGGACGGTACTCAAGGGCGCGGTCCCGGACGCCCAGCGGTTCGGTCCCGAACTGCCGCCGGGCACCACCACGAAGAACGTCGTCGGCGTCAGCACCGACGGGCGGGCCCGGCTGGACAGCCTGGCGCTGAACGGGTCGCTCAGCACCCTCGGCCGGCGCCTGCCGCTGGGCGGGCTCAACCAGTACGCGCTGGCGGAGAACTCCATCGGCGCGTACACCTCCGCCTGGGGCGGCGTCTCCCGGGCGCGGGCGACCTGCGGCACGGACACCGACCGGGCCGCGCCGTGCAGCACCAGCACCTACGAGGTGACGCTGAAGAAGGGTGTGGTCGTGTCGGCCTCGGCCACCCCGGGCAGCGGCGCCGTCGCGACGGGCACCACGGTGCTCGTGGGGCGGGAGGCGGGCGCTCAGCGGCTGCGGAAGTTCGTCAAGGGCCAGCGGGTCGCGGTGCGGTACGGCCTCACGGCCGCGTCGCAGCGCGCCTACCGCTTCGCCCTCGGGGGCTACCCGGTGCTCTCCGGCGGACAGCCGCTGACGGGGCTGGACACGCGGACCTCGGCCGTCCGTACGGCCGTGGGCATCTCGAACGGCGGGCAGCGCGTCCTGTTGTTCGCGGTGGACGGCGCTGCCGCGTACCGCAAGGGCCTGACGATCGCCGAGGTCGCCAAGGCCCTGAAGAGCCTCGGCGCGACCGAGGGCTTCAGCCTGGACGGCGGCGGTTCGACGACCCTGGTCGCCCGCGCGCCGGGCGCCGCCGGGGTCACGGTGCGCAACCACCCCTCCGGGGGCGCCGAGCGTCCGGTCCCGAACGGCATCGGCGTCTTCACGCAGTGATCCCGCACGGCCTCACGGCCGCAGGCTGCCGACGATGTCAGCCGTCGCCGTGAGGCCGCTGTGGATGGTGGGCGCCATGCTCGTGCCGGCCAGGAAGAAGCCGAGCAGCAGACAGACCAGCGCGTGCGAGATCTTCAGTCCGCCGCTGCGCACGAAGATCACCGCCAGGATCAGCAGCAACAGCACCGCAGAAATGGAAACGGCCACATCAACCTCCTCCGCCACGTCCGCTTTCGCGGCATTCGGCCGTAAGTGTGGCGTAGCGGAGGGTTCATCCGTGCGGCTGACCTGTCCCCCGAACGAGTGGTGTCTACGGCGGTTTACGCCGAGCGGTGCGCGTCGAGGAACGCCTCCAGGCCGGCCAGGTCGTCGGTGTTGAGGTAGTCGACGCCGGCGGCGAGGAGTTCGCCCCACAGCGCGTCCCGGGCGGGGCCCGCCACGTCCGGGGTGGCCCAGAAGCGCACCTTCTGCCCCCGGGCGTGCGCCGCCCGGACGATGGCGCGCAGCTTCTCCCGCTCCGCCGCCGGGAAGGCGCCGACGCCGAGCCAGGTGAAGTTGAGCGTCCAGTTGTCGCTGATCAGCGAGGCGAAGGAGGCTTCGGTGCTGCCGAGGTCGGCGAGGCGGCCGTCGTAGAAGGCGTGGCGCACGGTCTGCGCCGCCATGGGCGCCCGGGCCGCGCGGTCGCCCGAGACGACGGCGGTGACCGGGCCGCGGTGCACCCGGCCGTGGGCGTAGGTGGTGAACAGGTGCTTGTAGCGCCGCAGTTGACGGTCGAGTTCGAGGTACGTCGACGCGCCCTCGGTCTTGATGTCGATCAGGAGCTGCAGCGGGGTGCGGTGACCGCGGTACACGGAGCCGTGGTCGGCCTTGACGCGGGCGGCGAGCGGCGCCAGGTAGAGCGACTCCAGGGTGCGGGCCGGGTCGAGGTCCACGGGGTCGTGGGCGACCAGGAGTTGTCCGTCGACGAGGAAGATGTCGGCCTCGACGCTGCCGAAGCGGTGGTCGAGGGCGTCGAGGAGGGGGCGCGGGTGCTCGTAGTCGTTGTGGGCGTGGGCCCGCCACAGCGGGCTGGGGCGGTGCTTGTTCCGTTCGTCGGCGAACGCGCTGCCGGCGGGCGGGGCGAGCACGCCCGCGAACGCGGCGCCGAAGGTGGTCAGGGCTCTGCGACGGGTGATGAGGGCCATGCTCTGCCTCCCTGTGGGGCGGGACGGAAACCACAGGGAGTATGAGACGAAGCCGACCCCAACGAACCTGCACCTGCCAGGAGTTGGCCGACCCGCCGCCCCTTGTTCACTCCTTTCGGAGCGGGCACACGAAAAAGCCCGCCCCAGGTGGGGCGGGCTTCACCAGGTGACGATCAGGGGGCCTGCAGGTCGACCAGTTGGGCCAGCGCCTCGCGGTGGGCGCCCGCGGTGCCGTACGCGATCGAGTCGGCCTTGGCGCGTTTCAGGTACAGGTGGACGGGGTGCTCCCACGTCATGCCGATACCGCCGTGCAACTGCAGCGCCTCCTCGGCCGCGTGGACGGCGACGGGCGCCGCGTAGGCCTGGGCGACGGCGACCGCCACGGCCGCCTCCTCGCCGTGCTCGCCGCTCGCCAGCGCGTCGGCCGCGTTCCGGGCGGCGGCACGGAGGTTGACGACCTCCAGCCACAGCTGGGCCAGCCGGTGCTTGAGCGCCTGGAAACCGCCGACGGGCCGGTTGAACTGCTTGCGCTCCTTCAGGTAGCGCACGGTCTCGGTCAACGTCCAGTCGGCGAGCCCGAGTTGCTCGGAGGCGAGCAGTCCGGCGCCGGACCGCAGGGCGCGTCGTACGGCGGGTTCGGCGTCGCCCAGCAGGCGCCCCGGCGCCCCGTCGAGGACGACCTTCGCCACCGGACGGGTCAGGTCCAGGGACACCTGCGGGGTGACGGTCACGTCCTCCGCCCGCACCGCGTACAACCCGCCGTCGTCCGCGGGCACCAGCAGCACGTCGGCCACGACGGCGTCCGCCACCCCGGTCAACTCCCCGTGCAGGGCTCCGTCCTCATGGCGTACGACGGCGTAGGCGCCGCCCGCCGGGACGTTCAGCGCGACGGCGAGGGCGCCGATGGTCCGCCCGGACGCCAGCTCGGCGAGCAGGTCGTCGGCGTCGCACACCAGCAGGGCCTCGGTGGCGACGACGGCACTGGTCAGGTACGGCACCGGCGCGACGGCCCGTCCCAGTTCTTCCAGCACGACGGCGGCCTCCCGGTGCGTGGCGCCCTGGCCGCCCCGCGCCTCGGGAACCAGGAGTCCGGCGAGGCCCATGCCGTCGGTGAGGGCCTTCCATGCCTCCAGGTCGTGCGGCGCGTCCGACTCGGTCCGGGCGATCACGCCCGCCGCGTCGCAGTGGTCGGCGAGCAGATCGCGCACGGCGGCCCGCAGCGCCTCTTCCTCCTCCGAGTACAGCAGGTCGGGCTGTGTGCTCATCGGGCCAGGTCCTTCCATGCGACGTCCTTGTCGGTGCGCGGCTCGGCGGGCAGGCCCAGGACGCGCTCGGCGACGATGTTCAGCAGGACCTCGCTGGTCCCGCCCTCGATGCTGTTGCCCTTGGAGCGCAGGTAGCGGTAGCCGGCCTCGCGTCCGGTGAAGTCCACGAGCTCCGGGCGGCGCATGGTCCAGTCGTCGTACGACAGGCCCTCCTCGCCGAGGAGCTCGACCTCCAGGCCGCTGATCTCCTGGTTGAGGCGGGCGAAGGCGAGTTTCATGCCGGCGCCCTCGGGTCCGGGCTGGCCCAGGGCGAGCTGCTGGCGCAGGCGCTCGCCGGTGAGGCGGGCGACCTCGGCCTCGACCCAGAGCTTCAGCAGCCGCTGGTGCAGGTCGTGGGTGCGCAGCTCGGGCCGCTCGCGCCAGGTCTTCGCGACCGGCCCGATCATGCCGCCCTCGCGGGGCAGCCGCATGCCGCCGATGGCGACGCGTTCGTTGTTCAGCGTGGTCTGCGCGACCCGCCAGCCGTCGCCGACCTCGCCGAGACGGCGGGAGTCGGGGATGCGGACGCCGGTCAGGAAGACCTCGTTGAACTCGGCCTCGCCGGTGATCTGCCGCAGCGGCCGCACCTCGACACCCGGGTCGGTCATGTCGCAGACGAAGTACGTGATGCCGCGGTGCTTGGGCACGTCCGGGTCGGTGCGGGCGATGAGGATGGCCCAGCGGGCGACGTGGGCGCTGGACGTCCACACCTTCTGCCCGTTGACGACCCAGTCTCCCCCACTCTCGACCTCGCTCGAGCGGGAGGAGCCCCCGTCCTCGCGGACGGCGCGGGTGCCGAGCGCGGCCAGGTCGGACCCGGCGCCCGGCTCGCTGAACAGCTGGCACCAGACCTCCTCGCCGGTCCACAGGGGCCGCAGAAAGCGTTGCTTCTGCTCCTGCGTGCCGAACTGCAGGATGGTCGGCGCGGCCATCCCGAGGCCGATGCCGATGCGTCGCGGGTCGTTGTCGGGGGCGCCCGCGGCCTCCAGTTCGGCGTCCACGACGGCCTGGAGCGAGCGCGGCGCCCCGAGTCCGCCGAGGCCCTCGGGGTAGTGCACCCAGGCGAGCCCCGCGTCGAAGCGGGCCCTGAGGAAGTCGAGGCGCTCGGTGGTGGCCGGAGGATGCGCGGCCAGCAACTCCTGTGTGCGGCGCCTCAGTTCGCTCGCGTCGACGGTCATGCGGCGGCTCCGTTCTCCAGCGACGGTACGACGGCGACCCGGCCGGTGGTGACGCCGTCGGCGACCCGCTGGACCGCGGCGGCGGCACCGTCCAGCGGCACGCGCTCGCTCACCAGCGGCCTGATCGCGCCCCGGGCGGCCAGTTCGGTGAGCTGCTCGTGGCAGTGCTGGACCAGCTTCGGATTCTTGGTGTTGTAGAGGCCCCAGTGCAGGCCGAGGATCGAGTAGTTCTTCACGAGGGCGTGGTTCAGGCCCGGGCTGGGGATGGTCCCGCTCGCGAAGCCCACGACGACGATCCGGCCCTCGAAGGCGACGACCTTGGCGGACTGGGCGTAGGCCTCGCCGCCGACGGGGTCGTAGATCACGTCGGCGCCCCGGCCGCCGGTGGCCTCCTTGACGGCGGCGACGACGTCCTCGCTCCGCCGGTCGATCACCACGTCACAGCCGAGCTCCCGGGCGATCGCGGCCTTGTCGGCGCCGCCCACGACACCGATGACCGTCGCGCCCGCCGCCTTGCCGAGCTGCACGGCCGCGCTGCCGACCCCTCCCGCGGCGGCGTGGACCAGCAGCGTCTCGCCGGCCTCCAGCCCGGCCCGGCGGTGCAGGCCGAACCAGCCCGTCTGGTAGCCGATGTGCAGCGCGGCGGCCTCGGCGTCGTCCAGCGAGTCGGGCGCAGGGAGGAGAGCGGCGGCGTCGGCGACGGCGTACTCGGCGAGACCGCCGTGGGGCAGCGCGGGGTTGGCGATCACCCGGCGGCCGTCCTCGGTCTCGCCGCAGATCTCCACGCCCGGGGTGAACGGCAGCGGCGGCCTGACCTGGTAGTGGCCCCGGCACATCAGCACGTCCGGGAAATTGATGTTCGCGGCGCGCACCTTCAGCAGGACCTGGCCCTCGCCGGGCGTGGGCCGCTCCACTTCCCGGAGCCGCATCACCTCGCTCGGCTCGCCGTTCTCGTGCACCTGCCATGCCTGCATGCGGAGCCTCCACGGGACTGCGTCGTCTGACCGGGTCCCTCGCATACTAAGCGGTCGCTTGCCGAACAGGGAACAGTCGGGTGCGTCACGACCGCCTGGGCCGCGCCCGTACGTGCATGCGCTCCCCCTGGGGTCCGAACAGGCTGAGGAACTCCGCCGGCCCCTCCCCCGTCGAACCGAACCAGTGCGGCACCCGGGTGTCGAACTCGACGGCCTCCCCCGCGGTCAGCACGAAGTCGTGACCCCCGAGGACCAGCCGCAACCGCCCGGCCATGACGTACAGCCACTCGTAGCCCTCGTGGGTGCGCGGCTCCGGCTCGTCCTGCGCCTGCGGTACCAGCACCTTGAAGGCCTGCAGACCGCCGGGCTGGCGGGTCAGCGGCCAGTACGTGCGCCCGTGCCGCACGATCGGCTGGGTGCGCACCCGCGGATCGCGCACCGGCGGGGCACCCACCAGCTCGTCCAGCGGCACCTCGTGCGCCCGCGCGATCGGCAGCAGCAGTTCCAGGCTGGGCTTGCGCAGGCCCGACTCCAGCCGGGAGAGCGTGCTCACCGAGATGCCGGTCGCCTCGGACAGTCCGGCCAGCGTCGCCCCCCGCTCCTTCCGGATGCGCCGCAGCCGCGGGCCGACCTCCGCGAGGACCTCGTCCATGTCGTCGTCACTCATGAGGGACATTGCAGTTTCGGCAAACATGTTTGTCAATGTGGCAGACGGCGGGCCACTGTCGCGGTGGAGGTGGTCACACATGACCGAGAACAGCACCGAGGCGTACGAAGTGATCGTGATCGGCGGCGGTGCGGCGGGCCTGTCCGCCGCCCTCGTCCTGGGCCGCGCCCGGCGCCGCACCCTGGTCGTCGACGCGGGCGAGCCACGCAACGCGCCGGCCGCCCACATGCACGGCTACCTGTCCCGGGACGGGATGCCGCCCGCCGAGTTCCTGGCGGCCGGCCGCGAGGAGATCGCCCGGTACGGCGTGCAGCTGGTCCGGGACCGGGCGGTGGACGCCACGAAGGGCGAGGACGGCGAGGACTTCGCCGTGCGGCTGGCGGGCGGGCGGACCGTCCGCGCCCGGCAGCTCGTCGTCGCCACCGGCCTGAGGGACGAGCTGCCCCCGGTCGAGGGCCTCGCCGCGCGCTTCGGCCGGGACGTGCTGCACTGCCCGTACTGCCACGGCTGGGAGGTGCGCGACCAGGCTTTCGGCGTGCTCGCCACGAGCCCGTCGAGCGTGCACCAGGCGCTGATGGTGACCCAGTGGTCGAAGGACGTGACGTTCTTCCTGCACACGGTCTCCGAGGAGGAACTGTCCGGCGAGGACCTGCGTCGCCTGGCGGCGGCCGGCGTGGCCGTGGTGCCGGGTGAGGTGGCCGGACTGGTCGTCGAGGACGACCGGCTCACCGGGGTCCGGCTGGCCGCGGGCGCCCCCTCCGGGGGAGGGACGGTGCACAGCCGTGAGGCGCTGTTCGTCGCGCCCCGGGCCGTCCCGCGCAACGAGCTGCTGGAGCGGCTGGGCGCCGAGATGACCGAGACGCCGTTCGGCACGTACCCCGTGGTCGACGGGCGAGGTCTGACGACCGTCCCCGGCCTGTGGGCGGCGGGCAACGCCTCCGGGTTCGCCGAGCAGGTCGTGAACGCGGCGAGCCGGGGCTACCGGGCCGGGGCCGCGATCAACGGGGAGTTGCTGATGGCGGACCTCGACCGGGCCGCCGCGGCCGCGCAGGTGTAGGGCGGCCGCCGCCGGTGCACCATGGCTGCATGCTGCTGA
This sequence comes from Streptomyces aurantiaciflavus, assembly GCF_049808595.1. Taxonomy (NCBI): domain Bacteria; kingdom Bacillati; phylum Actinomycetota; class Actinomycetes; order Kitasatosporales; family Streptomycetaceae; genus Streptomyces; species Streptomyces aurantiaciflavus. Next base: position 63,106 of record NZ_JBNCAQ010000013.1, read on the forward strand.
CCCGGCTCGCCGACGTGTCCCGGGATGTCGCCGCCACCTCGGCGCGCTCCCGCAAGATCGCCCTGCTCGCCGAACTCTTCCGGGACGCCGAGCCGGACGACGTGCCGATCGTCATCCCGTACCTGGCGGGACGGCTCCCGCAGGGACGGCTCGGCGTGGGCTGGAAGGTGCTCAGCCGTCCGGTCGCCCCGGCGGGCGCGCCGAGTCTGACCGTGCGCGAGGTGGACGCCCGGCTCACCGAGCTGGGCAAGGTGTCGGGCCCCGGCTCACTGGCCGAACGCGCCCGGCTGGTCGAGGAGTTGATGGGCGCGGCCACGGCCGAGGAACAGCGGTTCCTGCTCGGGCTGATCACCGGTGAGGTCCGCCAGGGCGCGCTGGACGCGGTCGCGGTGGAGGGGCTGGCGGAGGCGACCGGGGCGCCTTCGCCGGACGTCCGGCGGGCGGTGATGCTGGCGGGCTCGCTCCAGACGGTGGCGCAGGCGCTGCTCACGGACGGTCCGACGGCCCTGGACCGCTTCCGGCTCACCGTCGGCCGCCCGGTCCTGCCGATGCTCGCGCACACGGCGTCCTCGGTGGCCGAGGCGGTCGGCAAGCTCGGCGCCTGCGCGGTCGAGGAGAAGCTGGACGGCATCCGCGTCCAGGTCCACCGGGACGGCGACAGCGTACGGATCCACACCCGCACCCTCGACGACATCACCGACCGTCTGCCCGAACTGACCTCCGCGGCCCTGCGGTTGCCCTGTTCCCGCTTCGTCCTGGACGGCGAGGTCATCGCCTTCGACGACACCGGCCGGCCCCGCTCCTTCCAGGAGACCTCAGGCCGCGTCGGCTCGCGCGTGGACGTGGCGACGGCCGCACGGTCCGTCCCCGTCTCCCCCGTCTTCTTCGACGTGCTGTCCGTGGACGACCGGGACCTGCTCGACCTGCCGTTCGCCGAGCGGCACGCGGAGCTGGCCCGGCTGGTGCCCGAGCCGATGCGGGTGCGCCGGACGGTGGTGTCCGGCCCGCAGGACCTCCCGGCAGCCGAGGAATTCCTCGAGGAGACGTTGCTGCGCGGCCATGAGGGCGTGGTCGTGAAGTCCCTCGCCGCCCCCTACAGCGCGGGCCGGCGCGGGGCGTCCTGGCTGAAGGTCAAGCCCGTGCACACGCTCGACCTGGTGGTCCTGGCCGCCGAGTGGGGCCACGGCCGGCGCACCGGCAAGCTCTCCAACCTGCACCTCGGCGCCCGCACCGCCGACGGCGGCCTCGCCATGCTCGGCAAGACCTTCAAGGGCATGACCGACGCGATGCTCACCTGGCAGACCGAACGCCTGAAGGAGCTGGCCGTCGAGGACACCGGCTGGGGGGTGACCGTACGCCCCGAGCTCGTCGTCGAGATCGCCTACGACGGCCTGCAGCGCTCCACCCGCTACCCGGCCGGCGTCACCCTCCGCTTCGCCCGCGTGGTCCGCTACCGCGAGGACAAGCGCCCCCAGGAGGCGGACACGGTGGAGACCCTGCTCGCCGCGCACCCGGAGGTGCGGCCATGACGGAGAGGACGGGGAAGGGCAGGGCGGCGAAGACGGAGGCGACGGGGAAGACGGGGAAACTCACGAAACACAGCGCGGGCCTGCTGTTGTTCCGGCACACCGACGACGGTCCGGAGGTGTTGCTGGGGCATATGGGCGGCCCGTTCTGGGCGCGGAAGGACACCGGGGCGTGGACCGTCCCGAAGGGCGAGTACGACCCCGACGAGCCCGCCTGGGAGGCCGCCCGCCGCGAGTTCCGGGAGGAGCTGGGGGTGGCGCCGCCCGACGGCGAGGCGTTCCCGCTCGGCGAGGTCCGCCAGACGAACGGCAAGATCGTCACGGCCTGGGCGGTCGAGGCGGACCTCGACCCGGCGGCGATCGAGCCGGGCACGTTCGTCATGGAGTGGCCGCCGCGGTCCGGGCGGACCCAGGAGTTCCCCGAGCTGGACCGGGTCGCCTGGTACGGCCTGGAGCGGGCGCGCGAGGTGATCGTGAGGGCCCAGGCCGCGTTTCTCGACCGGCTGGCGGAGCACTCGGGCTGAGCGGACGCGCACGCGTTGCGGGGCCCACCGCGGCGCGGGAAGGTCGAAGCACAGCCAGTTTGGAGGTCGGTCATGCCCATCGCGACGGTGAACCCGGCGAACGGCGAGACGCTCAAGACGTACGAGGCCATGGGCGAGGAGGAGCTCGAACGCCGGCTCCAGCTCGCCGAGGCCACGTTCCGCACGTATCGCACGACGGCGTTCGCCGAGCGCGCCCGGCTGCTGAAGCGGGCCGCCGACCTCCTCGACGAGGACCAGCCGGAGATCGCCCGGGTGATGACCACCGAGATGGGCAAGCCGGTGAAGCAGGCGCGCGCCGAGGCCGCGAAGTGCGCCAAGGCGATGCGCTGGTACGCCGACCACGCCGAGGAACTGCTCGCCGACGAGGAGCCGGCCGGGGCCGATGTGAAGGACTCCGGCGCCTCGCGCGCCCTGGTCCGCTACCGGCCGATGGGCCCGGTCCTCGCGGTGATGCCGTGGAACTTCCCCCTGTGGCAGGTGGTCCGCTTCGCCGCGCCCGCGCTGATGGCGGGCAACGTGGGCCTGCTCAAGCACGCGTCGAACGTCCCGCAGACCGCCCTCTACCTCGAGGACCTCTTCCACCGGGCCGGCTTCCCGGAGGGCTGCTTCCAGACACTGCTCATCGGCTCCGCCGCGGTCGACGACATCCTGCGCGACGAGCGGATCAAGGCGGCCACCCTCACCGGCAGCGAACCCGCGGGCCGCGCGGTCGCCTCCACCGCCAGCGAGATGATCAAGAAGACGGTCCTGGAGCTGGGCGGCAGCGACCCGTACGTCGTCATGCCCTCCGCCGACATCGACCGGGCCGCCCGGATCGCGGTGACGGCCCGCGTGCAGAACAACGGGCAGTCGTGCATCGCCGCCAAGCGGTTCATCGTGCACACGGACGTGTACGACCGGTTCGCCGAGCGCTTCACCGAGGGGATGAAGGCGCTGACGGTCGGCGACCCGCTGGAGGAGGACACGGAGGTCGGCCCGCTGGCGAGCGAGCAGGGCCGCGGCGACCTGGAGGAGCTGGTGGACGACGCCAGGCGCGGCGGCGCGCAGGTGCTGTGCGGCGGCGAGCGCCCCGACCGGCCCGGTTGGTACTACCCGCCGACCGTCCTCGCCGGCGTCACCCGCGAGATGCGCATCCACCGCGAGGAGGCCTTCGGGCCGGTCGCCACCCTCTACCGCGCCGCCGACCTCGACGAGGCGGTCCTCATCGCCAACGACAGCCCGTTCGGGCTGAGTTCCAACGTCTGGACCCGCGACGAGGCCGAGGTCGACCGTTTCGTCCGGGATCTGGAGGCGGGCGGGGTGTACGTCAACGGCATGACGGCGTCCCACCCGGCCTTCCCGTTCGGCGGGGTGAAGCGGTCGGGCTACGGGCGTGAGCTGTCCGGGCACGGAATCCGGGAGTTCTGCAACATCACCACCGTTTGGCACGGTGCGTGAGCGCTGCGCGGCTACGATCCCAGGTGTGAACCGCGAAGTGACTCTGCCTCTGATCGTCGATGACCGCGGGACCTTGCAGGTGGCCGCGGCCGACGTGAGCAAACTGTTGCGGACGTTGGGTGGTCGGTGGCTGCATCTTGTCGAGGCCGGGGCGGAGGGGCTCGACGAGGACACCGTCGCCGCGCTGACCATCGAGCTGGCGAAGCTGGCGGATCGGATCGATGTCGCGTGCATCGCTCACAGCAGCGGGGGTGCGCCGTAGGGCGGCTCCTTGTCGCCGGCTGCGGGTACGTCGTGACGTGTCGCGCCCGCGGCGCGGAGCCGCAGATCGATGCAGCCCCGCGCCCCTTGAGGTGGGTGCGGTGCACGTGCCTCAGGGAGCGGGGCCGTGTCGAAGTGAGGCTCCGCCGCGCGGGCCCGATCAGCCACCCACAACCGGCGGACGCGCTACCGGATCGGCATCCCCGACAGGGTCCGCGCGATCACCAGCCGCTGGATCTCGCTCGTCCCCTCGAAGATGGTGTAGATCGCGCTGTCGCGGTGCATGCGCTCCACGGGGTACTCCCGCGTGTAACCGTTGCCGCCGAGAATCTGCACGGCCTGGGCCGTGACCTTCTTCGCCGTTTCACTCGCGAACAGCTTGGACATCGAACCCTCCGCCGCGGTGAACGGCCTGCCGTTGATCGCCATCCAGGAGGCGCGCCACACGAGCAGGCGGGCGGCGTCGATGGACGTCCGCATGTCCGCGAGCTGGAAGGCCACGCCCTGGTTGTCGATGATCGGCCGGCCGAACTGCTCACGCGTCCTGGCGTAGTCGAGGGCGACCTCGTACGCGGCGCGGGCCGTGCCGACGGCCATCGCGCCCACCGCCGGCCGCGAGGCCTCGAACGTGGCCATCGCCGCGTTCTTCACCCGCTCGCCGCCGGACTTCGCCCGCTCGCGGGCCCGCGCCAGCCGCTCGTCCAGCTTCTCCTTGCCGCCGAGCAGGCAGGCGCCGGGAACGCGCACGTTGTCGAGGATGACCTCGGCGGTGTGCGAGGCGCGGATGCCGTGCTTCTTGAACTTCTGGCCCTGCGCGAGGCCGGGCGTGTTCGGCGGGACGATGAACGAGGCGTGGCCCTTGGAACCGAGCTCGGGATCGACGACCGCCACGACGACGTGGACGTTGGCGATGCCGCCGTTGGTCGCCCAGGTCTTCGTGCCGTTGATCACCCACTCGTCCTTGGCCTCGTCGTACACGGCACGCGTGCGCATGGAGGCCACGTCGGAACCGGCGTCGGGCTCGGAGGAGCAGAAGGCCGCGACCTTGACGTCATTGGCGTCGCCGTACATCTGGGGGATCCAGGTGCCGATCTGCTCCTCGGTGCCGTTGGCGAGGACGCCCACCGCGGCGAGGCCGGTGCCGACGATGGAGAGGGCGATGCCGGCGTCGCCCCAGAACAGCTCCTCCATCGCCATCGGGATACCGAGGCCGGTGGGGTCGAAGTACTGCTGGGCGTAGAAGTCGAGGGAGTAGATGCCGACCTTCGCGGCCTCCTGGATGACCGGCCAGGGAGTCTCCTCACGCTCGTCCCATTCGGCGGCCGCGGGGCGGATGACGTCGGCGGCGAAGCCGTGCAGCCAGTCCCGGACCTCCTTCTGTTCGTCGTTGAGCTCCATGGTGAACTCGGCCATGTCCCCTCCAGCGGCGGCACGTGCATGTTACTTGCGGTAACTCGAGTCTGTTACCCGTCGGTAGGAAAAGTCAACTCCTGATGACAGCTCGGCAGCCCGTTCGATGTCAGGCCGCTGTCAGGTGTTAGTTTGCGCAGGCGTCACCAAATCAGCACGGGTGGGGAGAGCACATGGACACCACACAGCGGACCGAGCAGCAGCGCTCCGCCGACCGCCGTCGGCGCGAGTTGCTGGAGGCCGCCGACAGAGTGGTGCTCCGGGACGGACCCCAGGCGTCCATGAACGCGATCGCCGCCGAGGCCGGCATCACCAAGCCGATTCTCTATCGCCACTTCGGCGACAAGGGCGGGCTTTACGCGGCCCTTGCCAAGCGGCACACGGACGCGCTGCTGGACTCGCTGCGGGCGGCGCTGGACGCTCCCGCCGAGCGTCGGGAGCGGGTCGAGGCCACGTTGGACACGTACCTCGCCGCCATCGAGGCCCGGCCTCAGGTGTACCGGTTCCTCATGCATCCGGCGGAGGGGTCGTCGGGTGATCAGGGCTTCGACGTCGGCAAACACTCGGCTCCGCTGCTGCGGCGCATGGGTGAGGAGCTGGCCCAGGTCATCGAGGACCGGCTGGACCTCGGGCCCGGGAGTCAGCAGCTGGCCCGTGTCTGGGGGCACGGGATCGTCGGGATGATGCATGCGGCAGGTGACTGGTGGCTCGGGGAGCGGCCCTGCTCCCGGGCCGAGCTGGTGCGGAGTCTCGCGGATCTGTTGTGGGGTCGCCTCGCGGCGGCGGGGGACAAGATGGGCGGTCCCGGGTTCTGAGGGTTGCGTCCGGGTGCGGGCCGTGTGGGGTGACCCGCGCCCACGCGGCGGAGCCGCACACCGGCACGGCCCCGCGCCGCTCAGGCGGGCGAGCTACCCCCACTCCAGGAAGCCCGTGTCACCTGGCGCATCAGGCGTCTGTGGCGCCACCCGCTCACACGGTCCGCGTACACCCTCCCCTCCAGGTGGTCGCACTCGTGTTGGAGGCATCTGGCGAAGAACCCGGTGCCGTGGACGGTGACCGGCTCCCCCGTCGTCGTGAAGCCCTCGACCACCGCGTGGTCGTAGCGCTCCGTTCCCGCCTCCAGCCCCGGTAGGGACAGGCAGCCCTCGGGGCCGCGGATCACCACGCCGTCGGCTTCGACGAGACGCGGGTTCACCACGTGGCCGAGATGGCGGACCTCCTCGTCGTCGGGACAGTCGTAGACGAACACCCGCAGGGACTCCCCCACCTGGTTGGCGGCCAGGCCCACGCCCCGGGCGGCGTACATCGTGGCGAACATGTCCTCGACGAGGTCGGCGAGTCCGGGGCCGAAGTCGGTGACCTCGCGGCAGGGTTCCCGCAGGACGGGGTCGCCGAGCAGGGTGAGGGGCCGGACGCGCCCCTGGGCGCCCGGGATGGAGCCGTGTCGCATGGCGGCAAGGGTACGGTCCTTTCTGACACGCGCATGCCGTAGGCAGCGTGAGGCGGTCCCGGGATTCTGGAGTGCGAATGGATCTCGATAGGCTGACCACCTACCACGTTGCCGTCAGGCTTCAGGCGCGGCGCGTACGCAAGGAGGATCGAGAACTGATGGCAGGCAACTCGGACCCGCTCACGCCGCGGGCCAAGCTGGCCGTGACCGCGGGCAAGGCGGTCGCTGCGGCGTCGCGCGCCGCGGGACGCGGCAGTGGATCGGTGATCGGCGGCCGGGTGGCCCTCAAGCTCGATCCGGACCTCCTCGCCCGGCTCGCCCAGAACCTGGACGTCGTCCTCGTCTCGGCGACCAACGGCAAGACCACGACCACGCGGCTCATCGCGGAGGCGCTGCGCGCCGCCGGGCCGGTCGTGTCCAACGCGCTCGGCGCCAACATGCCGGCCGGCATCACCTCGGCGCTGGCGGGCGGTTCGGACGCCAGATACGGCGTGATCGAGGTCGACGAGAAGTACCTCGCGGGCGTGGCCCGGGACACCGCCCCCAAGTGCATCGCGCTGCTCAACCTCTCCCGCGACCAGCTCGACCGCGCGGCCGAGACCCGTATGCTCGCGGAGAACTGGCGGGAGGGGCTGGCCGGTTCCAAGGCCGTCGTCGTCGCCAACGCCGACGACCCGCTGGTGGTGTGGGCGGCCTCCTCCTCCCCCAACGTGATCTGGGTCGCCGCCGGGCAGATGTGGAAGGACGACGCCTGGTCCTGCCCGTCCTGCGGTGGCGTGATGCAGCGTCCGGGCGACGACTGGTTCTGCGGCGAGTGCGGTTTCCGCCGGCCGACGCCGAGCTGGGTGCTCTCCGGCGACCACGTCCTCGACCCGCACGGCTCCGCCTGGCCGATCCACCTCCAGCTGCCGGGCCGCGCCAACAAGGCCAACGCCGCCTCCTCGGCCGCCGTCGCCGCCGTCTTCGGGGTGCCCCCGCAGGTGGCGCTGGAGCGCATGTACCAGGTGCAGGCCGTCGCCGGCCGCTACGACGTCGTCCAGTTCATGCAGCGCGACCTGCGGCTGTTGCTCGCCAAGAACCCGGCGGGCTGGCTCGAAACGTTCAGCCTGATCGACCCGCCGCCCACCCCGGTCATCCTGTCCGTGAACGCGCGGGGCGCCGACGGCACCGACACCTCCTGGCTGTGGGACGTCGACTACACGCGTCTGACCGGCCACCCGATCTTCGTCATCGGCGACCGCAAGCTGGACCTCGCGGTGCGCCTGGAGGTCGCCAATCAGCACTTCCAGGTCTGCGAGAGCGTCGACCAGGCCGTGCAGACGGCGCCTCCGGGGCGTATCGAGGTCATCGCGAACTACACCGCCTTCCAGGACCTGCGCCGCCGCGTCGGCAACTGAGCACGAGGGACCATCACGTGATGAGTGACAACCAACTGCGGGTCGTCTGGGTCTACCCGGACCTGCTCAGCACCTACGGCGACCAGGGCAACGTCCTGGTCGTGGAGCGCCGGGCGCGGCAGCGCGGCCTCGACGTTGCACGCCTCGACGTGCGCAGCGACCAGCCGATCCCGACCTCCGGCGACATCTACCTGATCGGCGGCGGCGAGGACCGGCCGCAGCGGCTCGCGGCCGAGCGGCTGCGCCGCGACGGGCACCTGTACCAGGCGGTGCAGAACGGCGCGATCGTGTTCGCGGTGTGCGCCGGCTACCAGATCCTGGGCCACGAGTTCGTCAACGACCTCGGTCAGCGCGAGCCCGGCCTCGGTCTGCTCGACGTCACCACGACCCGCGGACAGGGCGAGCGGTGCGTCGGCGACGTCCTCGCCGACATCGACCCGCGTCTCGGCCTGCCGCCGCTGACGGGCTTCGAGAACCACCAGGGCATCACCCACCTCGGCCCGACCGCCCGCCCGTTCGCCCGCGTCCAGATCGGCAAGGGCAACGGCACCGGCGACGGCACCGAGGGCGCGTACAACGACACCGTGTTCGGTACGTACATGCACGGCCCGGTGCTCGCCCGCAACCCGCTCATCGCCGACCTGCTGCTGAAGCTGGCGCTCGACGTGAACGCGCTCCCGCCGACCGACGACCGCTGGTACGAGGCGCTGCGGGGCGAGCGCATCGCGGCGGCGCAGCAGCCGGCCTGAGCCGTGTGTTCACCTGTTTTTCGGGGTGCCGTCAGCAGCCCGTCTGACGGTGCATCCGCACAGGTGAGCAGGCACGTCCAGCAGGCGGACGAGTGCTTCGGCCCCGCCCCCTCCTGCCGCTAGGGTGGCGGGGATCGAGCCGGACAGCGTGGTCCGGACCCGGCCCACGTGAAGAAGGTTGTTTCGGGCTATGCGCATTGGTGTCCTCACGTCCGGCGGCGACTGCCCCGGCCTGAACGCCGTCATCCGGTCCGTCGTGCACCGTGCCGTCGCCGACCACGGCGACGAGGTCATCGGTTTCCGGGACGGCTGGAAGGGCCTCCTGGAGTGCGACTACCTCAAGCTCGACCTCGACGCGGTGGGCGGCATCCTCGCCCGCGGCGGCACCATCCTCGGTTCCTCCCGCGTCCAGCCCTCGCATCTGCGGGACGGCGTGGAACGGGCCCGCGGCCACCTCGAGGAGCTCGGCCTCGACGCCGTCATCCCGATCGGCGGTGAGGGCACGCTCAAGGCGGCCCGGCTGATGTCGGACAGCGGCCTGCCCATCGTGGGCGTGCCGAAGACCATCGACAACGACATCGCGGTCACCGACGTCACCTTCGGTTTCGACACCGCCGTCGGGGTCGCCACGGAGGCCCTCGACCGGCTCAAGACGACCGCCGAGTCCCACCAGCGGGTCCTCGTCGTCGAGGTCATGGGGCGGCACACCGGCTGGATAGCGCTGCACTCGGGCATGGCCGCCGGCGCCCACGCCATCGTCGTACCGGAGCGGCCCTTCGACATCGACGAGCTGGCCCGGCGGGTGGGCGAGCGGTTCGAGGCGGGGAAGCGGTTCGCGATCGTCGTCGCGGCGGAGGGGGCCAAGCCCCGGCCCGGCACCATGCAGTTCGACGAGGGCGGCAAGGACATCTACGGGCACGAGCGGTTCGCCGGGATCGCCCGGCAGCTGTCCATCGAGCTGGAGTCCCGGCTCGGCAAGGAGGCCCGTCCGGTGATCCTCGGGCATGTGCAGCGCGGTGGGACGCCGACGGCCTACGACCGGGTGCTGGCCACTCGGTTCGGGTGGCACGCGGTGGAGGCCGTGCACCGGGGTGAGTTCGGCCGGATGACGGCCCTGCGGGGGACGGACATCGTGATGGTGCCGTTGGCCGAGGCGGTCGAGACGCTGAAGACCGTGCCGGTCGAGCGGTACGCGGAGGCGGAGACCGTCCTGTAGGCAGAGCGGTGAGCTCCAGCGGCCCCCGGTGACAGAGATCGCCGGGGGCCGCTCTAGTCTTGAGGCGGTAAAACGCACATCCCCCCACGAATCAGGAGCCGCCGGAAATGGATCACAGCGGGCACGGCATGACCATGGATCTGCCGCCGTTCACGCTGGGGCGGGGTCTTCAGTGGTCGGCGGACCCGTTCTTCCTCGTCGCCTGTCTGGTGGGGCTGGGCCTGTACGCCTGGGGGGTCGTACGGCTGCGGCGGCGCGGGGACGCCTGGCCGGTCGCGCGGACCGTCTCCTACGTCGCCGGCGTGCTGACCGTGGCCCTCGTGATGTGCACCAAGCTGAACGACTACGGGATGGTCATGTTCAGCGTGCACATGGTGCAGCACATGGTGATCAGCATGCTGTCGCCGATCCTGATCCTGCTCGGCGCCCCGATCACCCTGGCGCTGCGTGCGCTGCCGACGGCGGGGAGGGGGCACAAGGGGCCGCGTGAGCTGCTGCTGATGCTGCTGCACAGCCGGTACATGCGGATCATCACCCACCCGGCGTTCACGATCCCGCTGTTCATCGCGAGCCTGTACGCGCTGTACTTCACGCCGCTCTTCGACTTCCTGATGGGCTCCAGGACGGGGCACATCGCGATGATGGTGCACTTCCTCGCCGTCGGTGTGGTGTTCTTCTGGCCGATCATCGGCGTGGACCCCGGACCGCACCGGCCCGGCTACCTCTTGCGGATGCTGGAGCTGTTCGCGGGCATGCCGTTCCACGCGTTCTTCGGCATCGCGCTGATGATGGCGTCGGCGCCGATGGTCGAGTCGTTCAAGAACCCGCCCGCCTCCCTGGGCATCGACGCGCTCGCCGACCAGAACGCGGCCGGCGGCATCGCCTGGGCGTTCAGCGAGATTCCGTCGGTGCTGGTACTGATCGCGCTGCTGTTCCAGTGGTACGGCTCCGAGCAGCGGCAGGCGAAGCGCAAGGACCGGGCCGCCGACCGCGACGGCGACAAGGAACTCGAGGCCTACAACGCCTATTTGGCCTCACTGAACGCGCGCGAGGGCTGAAAGGCTTTCCGTTCTGATCGGCCTCTAGGAACGGTATCTGGTGTCGGAGCGGGCGACGGGCGGGGCGCCGACGCCGGCTGCCGATCTGTTCTCGCTGGGGTGCACGCTCTACTTCGCGGTGGAAGGGCGGGGGCCGTTCGAGCGGGAGTCGCAGCTCGCCCAGCTGACGGCGGTGGTCGCGGAGGAGCCACGCCCGCCCGTGCGCGCGGGTGCGCTGGAGCCCGTACTGCGGGCGCTCCTCACCAAGGATCCGGGGCGGCGGCCGGACGCGGCGGCCACGGAGGCCCTGCTCGCCGCCGTCGTCACGCCGCGGCCGGACGGGGCGTACCCGCGCACGAGGACCGGCCCGTCGCCGGAGCCGCGGTGGCGCGGGAGTCCGGGTCACCCTGGCCCGGCGGGCGGGCACCGGCGCTCGCGCGTCCTGCCCACCGCCCTCGCCGGGCTCCTCGCGCTGGCGCCGGCGGGTGGCGGCGCCTGGTACGCCCTGGGCCGGCCGGCGTCGGGTGGTGGGACCGTCCTGCCGTACGGCGAGGCCGTCGGGCTGGGCCGGGCGCTGCGGGACGGGGACTGCGTGCTCGCCGACTGGCCCGGCGGCGCCCGTTTCAGCGGGGTGCCACGGCTGACGCTCGCCCCGGGGTGCCGGGTGGCCGACGGCCAGGTGATGGGGTTCGTCGCGGCCGGGTCGGCGGGGGCGGCGCGGGAGCGGGGGGCGGCCGCGTGCGAGGAGCTGACCGCTCAGCTCCGGGGGCGGCTCGCGGACGTGCGCAGCTACGCGGTCGTACCGACGCAGGACGGTGTCGCGGACGCGGGGCGGCGTACGGCCTGTCTGGTGCTGGGAGCGCACGGGCCGGTGTACGGGCCGCTGGGGCGGCACCGCAGGCCGGGATCGGCGTTCGCCGACACGGCGACGATGCAGAAGCGGGACTGCCTTCGGACCCCGTCGAACCGGGACGCCCGGCTGGTGTCCTGCGCCGGGCCGTACGACGAGCTGGTGGTCGGGTTCACCCGGCTCGGGGCAGGGGTGACGCTCGCGCAGGCGCGGACGGAGTCGGACGCGGCGTGCGCGCGGGACGTGCCGTCGGGCGGCCACGGCTTCGATCCGTCGGTGTACGAGTCCGGGTCGTGGAGCAGCGGCGGAGCCTGGAAGTCCGGAACGCATTACGTCGTCTGCACCGTGCGGAAGCAGAACGGGGGCACCATGGTGGGGGACGCACCCTGAGGAGGGTGTGCCGGAGGAGGGTGTCGCGATGCCCGGTTCCACGGACGGTTCCACGAAGACCATGGGGGTGCTCACCCTCGGCGGGCTCGTGGTGGTGACGGCCTACACGGTGGCGCTCGGCAGCAACGGCTGGCTGTGGTTCGGCTGGGTCGTGCTCGGGCTGATCACGCTCGCGCTGGTCGTGATGCGCACGACGTGAGGGTCAGCCCGGGGTGAGGCGGGCCGCCGAGTGCACTCCCGGCTGGTACTTCGGCAGCCGGGCGGTGATCTTCATGCCCGCCCCGGGCGCGGTCTCGATGACGAGGCCGTAGTCGTCGCCGTACACCTGGCGGAGCCGGTCGTCGACGTTGGACAGGCCGATGCCGCCGGAGGGGCTGGTCTCGCCTGCCAGGATGCGGCGCAGCAGGTCCGGGTCCATGCCGGTGCCGTCGTCCTCGATCACGACGAGGGCCTCGGCGCCGGCGTCCTGGGCGGTGATCTGGATATGGCATTTGTCGGCCTTGCCCTCCAGGCCGTGCTTGACGGCGTTCTCGACGAGGGGCTGCAGGCAGAGGAAGGGCAGGGCGACCGGGAGGACCTCCGGGGCGATCTGCAGGGTGACGGAGAGGCGGTCGCCGAAGCGGGCCCGGACCAGCGCCAAGTAGTGGTCGATGGCGTGGAGTTCGTCGGCGAGGGTGGTGAAGTCGCCGTGCCGGCGGAACGAGTAGCGGGTGAAGTCGGCGAACTCCAGGAGGAGTTCGCGGGCGCGTTCGGGGTCGGTGCGGACGAACGAGGCGATCACGGCGAGCGAGTTGAAGATGAAGTGCGGGGAGATCTGGGCGCGCAGGGCCTTGATCTCGGCCTCGATGAGGCGGGTGCGGGACTGGTCGAGGTCGGCCAGCTCCAGCTGGACGCTCACCCAGCGGGCCACTTCGCCGGCCGCGCGGACGAGGACGGCGGACTCGCGGGGTGCGCAGGCGACGAGGGCGCCGTGCACGCGGTCGTCGACGGTGAGCGGGGTGACGACGGCCCAGCGGACGGGGCAGTCGGGGGCGTCGCAGGTCAGCGGGAAGGCCTCGCCGCGGCCGGTGTCCAGCGGTCCCGCCAGGCGGGCCATGATCTCGGTGCGGTGGTGGGCGCCCACCCCGTCCCAGACCAGGACCTGTTGACGGTCTGTCAGGCAGAGGGCGTCCGTGCCGAGCAGGGTGCGCAGCCGGCGGGCCGACTTGCGGGCGGTCTCCTCGGTGAGTCCGGCCCGCAGCGGGGGTGCGGCGAGGGAGGCGGTGTGCAGGGTCTGGAAGGTGGCGTGCTCGACGGGAGTGCCGAGGTCGCCGAGACTCTGGGGGCGGGAGGTGCGCCGGCCCAGCCAGAAGCCGAGGGCGAGGAAGGGGAGGATCGCGATGCACAGGCCCGCCAGGAAGCCGCTCATGCCTTCACCTCCGCCGCCCGCAGCTCCTCCGGGAGGTGGAAGCGGGCCAGGATCGCCGCCGTACCGGCCGGGACCCGCCCCGGGGTGGCCAGGGACACCAGGATCATGGTGAGGAAGCCCAGCGGTACGGACCACAGGGCGGGCCAGGCGAGCAGGGCGTGCAGGGTGCCCGTGTCGGGGAGGCCCGCCATGGTCGCCGCGACGGCGACGAACGCCGAGCCGCCCCCGACGAGCATCCCGGCGGCCGCGCCGGGCGGGGTGAGCCGGCGCCACCAGATGCCGAGGACGAGCAGCGGGCAGAAGGAGGACGCCGAGACGGCGAAGGCGAGTCCGACCGCGTCGGCCACCGGCAGCCCGCCCACCAGCATGCTCGCCGCGAGCGGTACGGCCATCGCGAGGCCGGTGCCGAGCCGGAAGTGGCGTACGCCGCGGGAGGGCAGGACGTCCTGGGTGAGCACGCCCGCCACGGCCATCGTGAGTCCGGAGGCCGTGGACAGGAACGCGGCGAAGGCTCCCCCGGCGACCAGTGCGCCGAGGAGGTCGCCCCCGAGGCCGCCGATCACCCGGTCCGGCAGCAGCAGGACGGAGGCGTCGGCGTCGCCGGTGAGGGCCAGTTCGGGGGCGTAGAGGCGGCCGAGTGCGCCGTAGACGGGCGGGAGGAGGTAGAAGCCGCCGATCAGGGCGAGGACGGCGACGGTGGTGCGGCGGGCGGCGACGCCGTGCGGGCTCGTGTAGAAGCGGACGACGACGTGCGGCAGGCCCATGGTGCCGAGGAAGGTGGCGAGGATCAGCCCGTACGTGGCGTACAGGGGGCGTTCCTCGCGGCCGGCGGCGAGGGAGGTGGACATGCCGCCGTTGCTGCCGCGGTCGGCGGTGGGGACGGTCGTGCCCTCGGGGAAGGTGAGGCGGGTGCCCCGGTCGATGCGGTGGGTGCCGGCGGGGAGGCTGAGTTCGGCGTTGTCGTGCGGGCGGCCGTCGACCGTGCCGCTCACCGTGACGGTCAGGGGCCGGTCGAGTCTGAGGTCGAGGGTGTCGTCGACGCGGACGGAGCGCTGCTCGCGGAAGGCGGGCGGTTCGTCGAAGGCCTGCCGGGGGGCGCCGTCGCCCTGCCAGGCGAGGATCAGGAAGAGGGCGGGGACGAGGAGGGCGGTGAGTTTGAGCCAGTACTGGAACGCCTGGACGAAGGTGATGCTGCGCATGCCGCCCGCGGCGACGGTCGCGGTGACGACGACGGCGACGATCAGCCCGCCGAGGCTGTCGGGCGCGCCGGTCAGGACCGTCAACGTCAGCCCGGCGCCCTGGAGCTGGGGCAGCAGGTAGAGCCAGCCGACGCCGACGACGAAGGCGCCCGCGAGGCGTCGTACGGCCTGCGAGGCGAGGCGGGCCTCGGCGAAGTCGGGGAGGGTGTAGGCGCCGGAGCGGCGGAGCGGGGCGGCGACGAACAGCAGCAGCACGAGGTATCCGGCGGTGTAGCCGACCGGGTACCAGAGCATGTCCGGGCCCTGGACGAGGACCAGGCCGGCGATGCCGAGGAAGGACGCGGCGGAGAGGTACTCGCCGCTGATGGCGGCCGCGTTCAGGCGGGGGCCGACGGTGCGGGAGGCGACGTAGAAGTCGGAGGTCGTGCGCGATATGCGCAGGCCGAAGGCGCCGACGAGGACGGTCGCCACGACGACGAGGGCGACGGCGGGGACGGCGAAGGTCGAGTTCACGGCGATACCGGCCCTCGGCTCATCGGTCTTCGACCAGGCGCACGAGGTCGCGTTCGTTGCGTTCGGCGCGGCGTACGTACCAGCGGGCGAGCAGGACCAGCGGGGCGTAGAGGCCGAAGCCGAGGACCGCCCATTGCAGGCGGCGCGCGTCGGGCATCGCCGCGAACAGCAGGGGCAGCGGGCCGACGAGCAGGGCGAGGACGGCGAACACGGTGAGCGCGGCCCGCAGCTGGGTGCGCATCAGGGAGCGGACGTAGGTGTGGCCCAGGGTGGTCTGCTCGTCGATCTCGGTGCGCGGGCGGTAGTAGCCGGAGGTGCGGCGGGCGCGGCGGGGCGGGCCGGTGACGACGACGCGGCGCTCGGCGGGGTCCTGGTTCGGCACCGTCACGGCCTCCTCATCAGCAGATCCCGCAGCTCACGGGCGTGGCGGCGGCTGACCTGGAGCTCCTCGCCGCCGACCAGCACACTCACCGTGCCCGCGTCCAGTCGCAGCTCTCCTATGTGGCGCAGGGCGACGAGATGCCGGCGGTGGATGCGGACGAAGCCGCGGGCCCGCCAGCGTTCCTCCAGGGTGGACAGCGGGATCCGTACGAGGTGGCTGCCGCGGTCGGTGTGCAGCCGGGCGTAGTCGCCCTGGGCCTCGACGTGGGTGATGTCGTCGACGGCGACGAACCGGGTCACGCCGCCGAGCTCGACGGGTATGTGGTCCGGGTCGGGCTCGTGCACGGGGATGCGCGGGGCGGTGCCGCGCGGCTCGGCGGCGCGGATCTCGACGACGCGGCGGACCGCCTCCGCGAGGCGTTCCTTGCGGACGGGCTTGAGGACGTAGTCGACGGCCTTGAGGTCGAAGGCCTGGACGGCGAAGTCCTCGTGGGCGGTGACGAACACGACCAGGGGCGGGCGGGCGAAGCCGGTGAGCAGCCGGGCCAGGTCGAGCCCGTCCAGGCCGGGCATCTGGATGTCGAGGAAGACGACGTCGATGGCCTCCGGGCCGTCCGGACCCGACTCGAGGGCGCGGTTGATCCGGCGCAGCGCCTCGGTCGCGTCACCCGCGCCCTCCACGCTCCCGATCCGCGGGTCCGCGGTGAGCAGGTAGAGCAGCTCCTCCAGTGAGGGGCGTTCGTCGTCGACGGCGAGGGCGCGCAGCATGAACGTGGAGTGTAGGGGCGATCCGTACGTCTGGACACGTGCCGGGTGTGGACGTATCCGCTGCGTACGGTGCCCGCATACAGTGCCCGCATGAACAGCGGGCCTGCCTCCTTCGACGAACTCGACCGGAAGATCCTCACCGCGCTCATGGCGAACGCCAGGACGAGTTTCGCCGAGATCGGCACGGCGATCGGCCTGTCGGCGACGGCGGTCAAGCGCCGGGTGGACCGGCTGCGCGACACGGGCGTGATCACGGGGTTCACGGCCACGGTGAAGCCGTCGGCGCTGGGCTGGCGCACGGAGGCGTACGTCGAGGTGTACTGCGAGGGGGCGGCGCCCCCTCGGCGGCTCGCGGAGGTGGTGCGCAACCATCCGGAGATCACCGCGGCGATGACGGTGACCGGCGGCGCGGACGCGCTGCTGCATGTGCGGGCGCGGGACGTGGAGCACTTCGAGGAGGTGCTGGAGCGCATCCGCGTCGAGCCGTTCATCCGGAAGACGATCAGTGTGATGGTGCTGTCGCACCTGCTGCCGGACAGCCCGGAGGCGGGCGCCACCCACGCGGCTCCGGGCGACGCAGCAGACGTGCGCTGAGCAGGGGAAACACGCAGCATCGCTGCGTGGACACGCAGCTCTTCTTCCTTGTCGGGCGTCCGCTCGCTTTCTACCGTGGTGTCACCCCCCAAGTCGACACCGCAGGAAAAGCGGAGGAACCCCTCTGTGACCGTGAGCCGTGTGCCGCGCCTTCGGCGCTTCCTGGTCTGTGAACCCAGACACTTCGCCGTGCAGTACGCGATCAACCCCTGGATGCATCCCGACTCCCCCGTCGACGTCGACCTGGCGCAGGAGCAGTGGCAGTCGCTGATCCGCGCCTATCGCGCCCACGGCCACACCGTCGACGCCGTGGAGCCGGCCCCGGGCCTGCCCGACATGGTGTTCGCCGCGAACTCCGCGGTCGTGGTGGACGGCCGTGTCTTCGGATCCCTCTTCCACGCGCCCGAGCGGCGCCCCGAATCCGTCCACTACGACACCTGGTTCAAGGCGGCGGGCTACGACGTCCACCGGCCCGAGTCCGTCTGCGAGGGCGAGGGCGACCTGGTGTGGACGGGCCGGTACATGCTGGCCGGCACCGGATTCCGAACCACCCGTGAGGCCCACCGCGAGGTGCAGGAGTTCTTCGGGCACCCGGTGATCAGCCTGACGCTGGTGGACCCGCACTTCTACCACCTGGACACGGCGTTGTTCGTCCTCGACGACGAGAACGTCTGCTACTACCCGGAGGCGTTCTCGCCGGGCAGCCGTGAGGTGCTGGCGCGTCTGTACCCGGACGCGGTGCTCGCGACCCGCGAGGACGCGCTGGCCTTCGGGCTCAACTCCGTCTCCGACGGCCGCCACGTCTTCATCGCGCCCCGGGCCGAGGCCCTCGCCGCCCGCCTGGCCGACCGTGGCTATGTCCCCGTCCCCGTCGACCTGTCCGAGTTCCAGAAGGCCGGCGGTGGCATCAAGTGCTGCACCCAGGAGATCCGTTCATGACCGCACCCGCTCGTACACGTACCTCCGCCGACCTGATCCGGGCCGAGGAGCCCGTGCTCGCGCACAACTACCACCCGCTGCCCGTGGTCGTCGCGCGCGCCGAGGGCACGTGGGTGGAGGACGTCGAGGGCCGCCGCTACCTCGACATGCTGGCCGGTTACTCGGCCCTCAACTTCGGTCACCGCCATCCGGCGCTGATCGAGGCGGCCCACCGCCAGCTGGACCGGCTGACCCTCACCTCCCGCGCCTTCCACAACGACCGTCTCGCCGAATTCGCCGAGCGGCTGGCGGAGTTGACCGGCCTCGACATGGTGCTGCCGATGAACACGGGCGCGGAGGCGGTCGAGAGCGGCATCAAGGTGGCCCGCAAGTGGGCGTACGAGGTGAAGGGCGTCCCGGCCGACCGGGCGACGATCGTCGTCGCCGCGGACAACTTCCACGGCCGGACGACGACGATCGTCAGCTTCTCCACGGACGAGACGGCGCGGACGGGCTTCGGGCCCTTCACACCGGGCTTCCGGATCGTGCCGTACAACGACCTGGCCGCGCTGGAGGCGGCGGTCGACGAGACGACGGCGGCGGTGCTGATCGAGCCGATCCAGGGCGAGGCGGGCGTCGTGATCCCGGACGACGGCTACCTGGCCGGGGTCCGTGAGCTGACCCGCCGGACGAACTGCCTGTTCGTCGCGGACGAGATCCAGTCCGGCCTCGGACGTACGGGCCGCACGCTGGCTGTCGAGCACGAGGAGGTCGTGCCCGATGTGCTGCTGCTGGGCAAGGCGCTGGGCGGCGGCATCGTGCCGGTGTCGGCGGTCGTCGCACGGCGGGAGGTGCTGTCGGTGCTGCGGCCGGGCGAGCACGGGTCGACGTTCGGCGGCAATCCGCTGGCGGCGGCCGTCGGTACGGCGGTGGTGGAGCTGCTGGAGTCCGGTGAGTTCCAGCGCCGGGCGGCCGAGCTGGGGGTGGCCCTGCGGGACGGGCTGACCGGGCTGGTCGGCAAGGGCGTCGTCGGCTTCCGCTCGCGCGGGCTGTGGGCGGGGGTCGATGTGGATCCCGCGGTCGGTACCGGGCGGGAGATCGGGGAGCGGCTGCTGCGGGAGGGGGTGCTGGTGAAGGACACCCACGGCTCGACGATTCGGCTCGCGCCGCCGCTGACGATCACCGGGGAGGAACTCGGGTCGGCGCTGGGGGCGTTGGAGAAGGTGTTGGGGCAAGGGGGCTGAGGGCGGCCGCGGGGGCGGCCTTGGCGGGCGCCTTCGAGGAGCGGCCGCGGGGGCGCCTTGAGGGCGTCTTGGAGGGCGTCCTGGAGGGCGTCTTGGAGGGCGTCCTGGAGGGCGTCTTGGAGGGCGTCTTGGAGGGCGTCTTGGAGGGCGTCCTGGAGGGCGTCTTGGAGGGCGTCTTGGGGAGAGGGCCCGGGGCGAGGCTTGGGCGAGCTGCTGAGCGAGCACGGGGCGCCGTAGCCGGGTGCGCCCGCGCGGTTCCTCGCCCCCGCCGCCCCTACCGATTCCCGTCCCCAGGGGCTCCGCCCCTCGGACCCCGCCGGGGCTCAGCCCCTGCACCTCGCCGGGGCTCAGCCCCTCCAACCCCGCCGGGGCTCCGCCCCTCCAACCCCGCCTGGGCCCAGCCCCCCAACCCCGCCGGGGCCCAGCCCCCCAACCCCGCCGGGGCTCAGCCCCTGGACCCCAGCGGGGCTCCGCCCCTGCACCCCGGCAAGGCTGACCCGCCACAGCCTGCAAGCGGCGCCGCTCCCCTTCACCCCGGCCGCCGCCGCCCCCGACAACGGGTGGGCCCCGTCCCGGATGCCGAGCGGAACTCCGCCCCCACGCTGAGCGCGGCTTCGTCCCGGCCGGGGCAGGGCTCCCGGCCCCAGACACCGAGCGGGACCCCGTCCCGACACTGAGCGGGGCTTCCGTTCTCCCAACCTGGGCAGGGCCCCCGGCCCGGACACCGAGCGGGACTCCGTCCCCCTGGGCGGGGCTTCCGTTTCTCCCATCCCGGACGCCGAGCAGGACTCCGCCCCCACGCTGAGCAAGGCTTCGTCCCGGCCGGGGCAGGGCCCCCGGTCCGCACCTCGGGTGAGGTTTGGCCTGCCCGCCACAGGCCGCACCCTCACGACCGCCAAGGCCCCGGGCCGGGCGGGCGCGGCTGATGGGGGTGGTGGGGTGGGGCGGGTCGGTGGGGGTGGGGCCGTCGTGGTCGGGCGGGCAGGGTGAAGATGGAGGCAGGAGGTGGTAGACCACTCTCAGCGACAGAGAGGTCGACCGTGGGCACACAGGACGAGGACGACGTGGCCCGTCGGCGGTTCGACGTGGCGGATGCCGCGCCCCTGCTGCTCGACGGGCGGGGTGTGGTGACGAGCTGGACCAGGGACGCCGAGCGGTTGCTGGGATATGCGGCCGCCGAGGCGGTGGGCAAGGACCTGGGCGGGCTGGTGACCCACGCGGACGCCGGGCGGATGCCGGACGTGCTCGAGCGGTGCCGCCAGGAGGGCGGATGGGCCGGGCTGCTGTCGGCCCGGCGCAGGGACGGGCAGCCGGTTCCGGTCATGGCGCGGATCACGTCGGCCGACGAGCCCGGCGGCCCGGCGCGCTGGCTGGTGCTGCTGAACGAGCGGGGCGAAGCCCCCGGCTGGGGCATGAGCCGTTCCGTGCTGGAGCAGATGGTGGACGGGTCGCCGATCGGCATAGCGATCGTGGACACCGACCTGCGCTTCGTGTGGTCGAACGCCGCCCTGTCCCGGTTCGGCGGCGGCCCGCCCGAGCGCCGGCTGGGCCTGCGGCTGGCGGACATCCAACCCGGGCTGGACGCCGAGGCGGCGGAGGCCCAGATGCGCCGCGTGCTGGAGAGCGGCGAGCCCGTCATCGGGTATGAGCACGTGGTGCGGCTCCGGGCGGCGCCGCACCGGGAGACGGCGCACATGCTGTCGTTCACCCGCCTCGACGACGACCACGGCAACCCGATGGGCGTCTACTACACGGTCGTGGACATCACCGACCGCCACCGCGCCCGGCAGCGCCTGGCCCTGCTGGACCGGGCCGGCCGGCTGATCGGCCGCACCCTGGACATCGTGCGGACCGCGCAGGAGCTCGCCGACGTGGCGGTGCCGGGCTTCGCCGACGCCGTGGCCGTGGACCTGCTGGAGGCGGTGCTGCGGGGGGCGGAGCCGGGGGCGGGGCAGAGGGGGGACGGGTCCGTGGCGCTGCGGCGGGCCGGACAGCGGTCCAGGACCGGTGCCGAGGCGTCTTCCTCCCGCTCCGAACCCGTCGTCGCCTATCCGTCCGACTCGCCGCCGGTCCGCTGCCTGGCCGACGGGCGGCCGTGGCTCGCGGAGCGGCTCCGGCCGGAGCACGAGGACTGGCGACCGCTCCTGCCGGTGGTCGGCGGGGAGCACGCCGGGCCGCCGAGTGCTCTGATCGTGCCGGTGCGGGCGCGCGGCGCCACCCTCGGCGTCACGACGTTCCTGCGCCGCTCCACCCAGGAGCCCTTCGGCGAGGACGACGTCGCCCTGGCCGAGGACCTGGTCTCGCGGGCGGCCGTCTGCGTGGACAACGCCCGCCGCTACACCCGCGAGCGGGACGCGGCGCTGGTGCTCCAACGCAGCCTGCTCCCCCACAGCCTGCCCGAGCAGGACGCCGTCGAGGTGGCCGCCTGCTACCGGCCGGCCGACGAACTGACCGGCCTGGGCGGCGACTGGTACGACCTGATCCCGCTGTCGGGGGCGCGGGTGGCCCTCGTGGTGGGCGAGGTGCCCGGGCACGGCATCGACGCCGCCGCGGCCATGGGCCGGCTGCGTACCGCCGTGCGTACGCTCGCCGCGCTGGACCTGCCGCCCGACGAGGTCCTCGCCCACCTCGACGACGTGGTCGCCCGCACGGCCCACGAGGACGGCAGCGGGCCGGAGTCCGTGACGGAGGCCCTGGGGTCGGGGTGCCTGTACGTGGTGTACGACCCCGTCGACGGGCGGTGCGCGATGGCCGCCGCCGGGCATCCCGCCCCGGCGGTCGTCCTGCCCGACGGAACGGTCACGTTCGTCGACCTGCCGCAGGGGCCGCCCCTGGGCGCGGGCGGGCCGTCGTTCGAGTCGGCCGAGTTGCTGCTCGCACCGGACAGCACGCTCGCGCTGCACACGGACGGACTGCTGGCCCAGGGCGAGGAGGGGGCGCTCGACGCGGACCGCGACCGTCTGCGGCAGGCCCTGGAGCGGCAGGCGTCCTCGCTGGACCTGCGCTGCCGGACGGTGATCGACGCCCTCGTCCCGGACCGCCCCCTCGACGACGTGGCCCTGCTGATGGCCCGCACCCGGCGACTGTCCCCGGACCGGGTCGCGCACTGGGAGCTGCCCGCCGACCCGGCCGCGGTCGCCGA
Organism: Streptomyces aurantiaciflavus; assembly: GCF_049808595.1. Classification (NCBI taxonomy): domain Bacteria; kingdom Bacillati; phylum Actinomycetota; class Actinomycetes; order Kitasatosporales; family Streptomycetaceae; genus Streptomyces; species Streptomyces aurantiaciflavus. The sequence continues at coordinate 85,541 of NZ_JBNCAQ010000013.1, forward strand.
GGCCCGCAAGGCCGCGAGCCGCCGACTGGCCGACTGGGACCTCGCGGAGCTGTCGTTCACCACGGAGTTGGTGGTGAGCGAACTCGTCACCAACGCCATCCGCTACGCCTCCAGCCCGATCCGGCTGCGTCTGATCCGTGGGCGCACCCTGATCTGCGAGGTCCACGACGGCGGCGCCACCGCACCCCATCTGCGCCATCCGCGCACCACGGACGAGGGCGGGCGCGGACTGCTGCTGGTCTCACAGGTCACCCGCCGCTGGGGCACCCGCTTCGTCCCCGACGGCAAGATCATCTGGGCCGAGCAGTCGCTCACGGGCCCCGGGGTGTGACGCGGTCGGCTCCGCACGTCGCACCCTCGTGCGAAAATGGCGCAAAACCGGCAGATAGGGCATGGGCCATGAACGACACGGCGATCGACTACGCGGCGGTGTTCCAGGCCCTGCCCGGAATGGTGTCCCTCCTGACGCCGGCGCTGGTCTTCGCGGACGCCAACGACGAGTTCCTGCGCCTGGCCGGCCGCGAGCGCGATCAGGTGATCGGACACCACCTCTTCGAGGTCTTCCCGAACAACCCGAACAACCCCTCCGCGGACGGCATGCGCAATCTGGAGGCCTCGCTGCACCGGGTGCTGTCCACCGGCGAGCGCGACGCCATGGCCCTGCAGCGCTACGACGTCGAGTCGCCCGACCGGCCCGGGGAGTGGGAGGAGCGCTACTGGAGCCCGGTCAACGCGCCGGTGTACGGACCGGACGGCTCGGTGGTGCTGCTGGTGCACCGCGTCGAGGAGGTCACCGAACTGATCCGGGCCCGGGCCGGGCGCGCGGCCGGCCAGGCCGGAAGCCGGGGACGGGTGCTGGAGGCCGAACTGTACACACGCGCCCGTGAACTCCAGGAGCTCAACGAGCGCCTGCGCCTGGCCCACGCCCGCGAGCGCGAGGTGGCCCTCGCCCTCCAGGAGGCGATGCTGCCTCCCCGCCGCCTGGCCCGCCATCACAGCGCGGCCGTGCGCTACCGGCCCGCGGTCGGCGCGCTCAACGTCTGCGGGGACTGGTACGACCTCGTCGACCTCGTCGGCGGCAACCGCGTCGGCGTCTCCGTCGGCGACGTCGTCGGGCACGGGCTGGAGGCCGCCGGCGTGATGGGCCAGTTGCGCAGCGCGCTCAGCGCCGCCTCCCGGGTCGCCGAGGGCCCCGCCCAGGCCCTCAACGTGCTGGGCCGGTACGCGCACGTGGTGGACGGCGCCGAGTCGGCGACCGCGGTGACGACGTTCATCGACTTCGACCACCACACCATCACCTACAGCAGCGCCGGCCATCCCCCGCCGGTGCTGGTGCACCCCGACGGCCGGGTGGAGTTCCTCGACCGGGCCACCGATGCCCCGCTCGACGCCCGCCCCGACCCGGTGCCCAGGCCGCAGGCGACCACCACCTTCGACTCCGGCGCGACCCTCACGCTGTACACCGACGGCCTGGTGGAACGCCGGCACGAGGACATCGACACCGGCCTGGCCCGGCTGGCCGACGCGCTCACCGGCCACCGCTCCGCGGACCCCGAGACCCTAGCCGACGCCGTCCTGCTGGAACTGCTGCCGCCCGGCGGCGCCACGGACGACACGGCGCTCGTGATCGTGCGGCTGTGAGGGAGGCCCCCTGCCCGCGATGACACCCCGTCAGGACGCCGGGTTCCGGCCGTAACCGCCCCCGCCTACACTGACACCCCACACCATGCCGGTTGACCTGCTGGAACACGGCGGCCCCGCCGATCGCCGACCTGAGGAGCGATCCCTTGTTCTACTACCTCCTGAAATACGTGGTGTTGGGACCGCTGCTGAGACTGCTGTTCCGGCCCCGGATAGAGGGGCTCGAGCACGTTCCGGCATCGGGAGCGGCGATCATCGCGGGCAACCATCTGTCGTTCTCGGACCACTTCCTGATGCCCGCGGTCCTCAAGCGGCGCATCACCTTCCTGGCCAAGGCCGAGTACTTCACGGGCCCCGGCATCAAGGGCCGGCTCACCGCGGCCTTCTTCCGCAGCGCGGGGCAGATCCCGGTCGACCGTTCCGGCAAGGAGGCCGGCCAGGCCGCGATCCGTGAGGGCCTCGGCGTCCTGAGCAAGGACGAGTTGCTCGGCATCTACCCGGAGGGCACCCGCTCGCACGACGGCCGCCTCTACAAGGGCAAGGTCGGCGTCGCGGTGATGGCGCTGAAGGCCGGCGTACCGGTCGTCCCCTGCGCGATGATCGGCACCTTCGAGGCACAGCCGCCGGGCAAGGTGATCCCCAACATCCACCCCGTCGTCATCCGCTTCGGCAAGCCCCTCGACTTCTCCCGCTACGCCGGCATGGAGAACGAGAAGGCGGTCCTGCGCGCGATCACCGACGAGATCATGTACGCGATCCTGACGCTGTCCGAGCAGGAGTACGTCGACCAGTACGCGGCCGTGGTCAAGGCCGAGGAGGCGGCGGCCCAGGAGAAGGCGCGCAGGTTCCCGCGGATGCCGTTGAGTTGATCCCCCGTGGACAGGGGTGAGGGGCGGCCGGTGCGATCCGGCCGCCCCTCGTTCTTGCGTGGTGGTGCTTACGGAGCGGTGTCTACGGCTTGGGCGTGGCGTGCGGGGCGCAGGTCACGTCCTTGCCGTCCAGCCTGCCGGTGAGGAGGTAGCTGTCCACCCGGGTGTTGATGCAGGTGTTCACCAGACCGGTGACGCCGTGGGAGCCCGCGTCCTTCTCGGTGATCAGGCGGGAGCCCTTGAAGCGCTGGTGCAGTTCCACGGCGCCCTCGTAGGGGGTGGCCGCGTCACGCTCGGACTGCACGATCAGCACCGGCGGCAGGCCCTTGTGGGTCTTGACGTCCACCGGGGTCTGCTGCTTGGCCGGCCAGAAGGCACAGGGCAGGTTCATCCAGGCGTTGGCCCAGGTCATGAACGGGTGGTCCTTGTGCAGCCGGGTGTTGTCCCGGTTCCAGGTCCGCCAGCTGGTGGGCCACTTGGCGTCGGCGCACTCGACGGCCGTGTAGACGGCGTTGCCGTTCTCGGAGGCGGCGTTACCGACCGTGTCCGTCAGGTCGGGGGCGGCCGCGTCGATCAGGGCCTGCGTGTCACCGGCGAAGTACTTGCTGAAGACGGTGGCGACCGGCACCCACGAGGAGTCGTAGTACGGGGCGCTCTGGAAGAAGGAGATCAGCTCCGCCGGGCCGACGACCCCGCCGAGCGGGCTCTTCTTGGCGGTGGCGCGCAGCTGGAGCCACTTGTCCTGGACGGCGGCGCGGGTGGTGCCGAGGTGGAAGGTGGCGTCGTTGGCGGCGACCCAGTCCTGCCAGTCCTTCCAGCGGCCCTCGAAGGCGACGTCCTGGTCGAGGTTGGCCTCGTACCAGATCTTCTCCCGGGACGGGTTGACGACGCTGTCCACGACCATGCGGCGGACATGGCCCGGGAACAGCGTGCCGTAGACCGCGCCGATGTAGGTGCCGTAGGAGACGCCGAGGTAGTTGAGCTTCTTCTCGCCGAGGGCGGCCCGGATGACGTCCAGGTCCCGCACGGTGTTCGGCGTGGTCATGTACGGCAGCATCTCGCCGCTGCGCTCGTCGCAGCCCTCGGCATACTCACGGGCCAGCTTGATCTGGGCCAGCTTGTCGGCCTCGGAGTCCGGGACCGGGTCGGCCTTGGGCGCCTTGACGAACTCCTGCGGGTCGACGCAGGAGATGGGCGCCGACTTGCCGACACCGCGCGGGTCGAAGCCCACGAAGTCGTAGGCCTTGGCGACGTTGGCCCAGACGGGGGCCTTGGTGGTCACGCGGCGCGGGAAGCGCAGGCCGGAGCCGCCGGGGCCGCCGGGGTTGTAGACGAGCGCGCCCTGGCGCTCCTCCTTCGTGCCCGTGTTGCCGATGCGGTCGACGGCGAGCTTGATCTGCTTGCCGTTCGGCTTGGCGTAGTCGAGCGGCACGGTGACCCAGCCGCACTGGATCGGCTTCTCCAGGCCCCAGTCGGCGGGACAGTCCTGCCAGTCGATCCCGGCCTTCGCGGCGCGCTCCGCGGCGATCGCGGCGCCCCGCATCTCCCGGTCCTGCCCGGACCGGCCGCTGGTGGCGCTGGCCGTGGGAGCGGCGATCGCTCCGGCCATCAGGGTCGCGGTGACGAGCACGCCGGCCGAGCCGAGTGCCGCTGTCCGCCTGTTCGGTCGTATGTCCCTCAAGTGGGGCCCTCCCCGTGTCTGGTGACGACTGGTACGGGGATCCTTTCGGCTGTGAGGTCCCTGAGAACAGGTGTCGTTGGTGTTCTTTGCCAATCCGATAACCGGAGAGGAATGTCCCGCTGACCGGATGAACGGGCCGCTCACGTCAGGGAGTTGAGGGCCTCGTCCAAAACGCGCCGCAACCGCAGCCCGTCCTGCGCGACGGCGGTCACCAGGGCGGCGGGCCCGGCGAGCGGCACGAGGGCGGCGCTTTCGCCGAGGACGCGGGCGGACACGGGGTGCTCGCCGAACTCGGGCCGTACGACGACCAGTTGCCCCAGGGCGCGACGCCCCGCCAGCACAGCGGGCCCGTCCCAGCCCCCCGGGGCGCCGGGCCCGCAGGCAAGCTCCTGGTCGAGTACGGCACGCCCACCCACCCGCACGACGAGCCGGCTGCTGAGCCGTCCGGGCTCCTCCCCCGCCCGCCCCAGCACCTGCTCCTCGCGCAGCACGAGCCGCGCGCCCGGGGCGAGGTCGACGCGCGTGGTGACGTACAGGTCACTGCCCTTCGCGGAGATCAACGGCTCGGGCAGCCAACGCAGTTCACCCTCGTCGTCGACATCGATCCGTACGTCGTAGCGGGCCTCGCCCTTGACCTGCCCCGGCAGGGCGATGGTGGCGGCCGCCGACCCCAACCGCAGCCGGGCGCCCCGCTCGACACTCGCCTCGACGGCGAAGCGGTCGCCGCCCAGGGGCCCGCTCATGGCCCCGACGAGCATGACCCGGGCCTCGCCCTGATCCCCACCCCGGGTCCGCCGCAGCGCGAGGGGGCCGTCGCTCTCGAGAACGGGCAGCGACGTCCCGCCGCACCCGTCCTCCCGCGCCCGGATCCGCGCCGTGGCGTGCACCCCCCTCATGTCACGCCGCCCATGCGGCGAGCCGCGCCCGCACCCAGGCGGCCACGTCACTCACACCGCTCTCGCTCCTCAACGACTGGAAGACGACCGGCAGTTCGGCGCGCTGCGCCTTGGCGTCGGCGGCCATCCGCGCGAGGTCGGATCCGACGTACGGCGCGAGGTCGGTCTTGTTGACGACGAGAAGGTCGGCGGTGGTGACACCGGGGCCGCCCTTGCGCGGGATGTCGTCCCCGCCGGCGACGTCGATGACGAAGATCTGCGCGTCCACGAGCCCCTTGGAGAAGGTGGCGGTGAGATTGTCCCCACCGGACTCGACGAGCACGAGATCCAACGGCCCGACGGCGTCCTCCAGGTCCTCCACCGCTTCGAGGTTGGCGGAGATGTCGTCCCGGATGGCGGTGTGCGGACAGGCCCCCGTCTCGACGGCCGTGATCCGCTCCGGCGGCAACACGGCCTCCCGCAGCAGGAACTCGGCGTCCTCCCGCGTGTAGATGTCGTTCGTCACGACAGCCAGCGACAACTCGTCCCGCAGGACCCGGCAGAGCGCCGCCACCGTAGCCGTCTTACCGGACCCCACAGGCCCCCCGAGCCCGATCCGCAGAGCCCGCCGGCTGCCGTCGGGACGCCGAGCGTCGGCGCTGACGGCGACGGGACCGTCATGAGCGTGGTCAAGATGCATGAATACGGCTCCTCTTCAGCCTGGCCCGAGCTACTTCCGACCTCATCCGGTACTTCCCACCCGCCCCGGTCACCGCCACGTCGGCCCGGCGATGTCCCGCCCGGTCGCACCGCCTGCGGCCCACCTGGGCGAGCGGGTCAGGAGGCGAACAGGCGTACCGGCCATCCCGCATGCGCCTCCGCCCCGATCTCGAGCAGCGGCGCGGACGCCGAGGGAAGCGTGTCGACGCCCTCGGTCAGGGCGGCCGTCCCCGCCGTCACCGCACGGTCCACCATCCGGTCCAGCTCCGGCGCCAGCCGGGCCAGCACCGCCGTGGCCTCGAACGGGTCCAGGCTCAGCAACCGCACCACCGCCGTCGCCGCCCCGCTCACACTCTCGTACGCCGCGCAGTACGCCGCGTCCTCGGGTCCGAGGCCGGCCGCGCGGGCCGTCAGGCCCAGCACGACCGGCTGATGGGCCCCCTTGGGGAACTCCTCTGCCACGGCGGCCAGTTCGTCACTCGGCCAGGTCGCCCGAGCGGCCCGCATCAGCTGGCGCCCCAGCTTGCGTGCCGCCGCCCGCAACGCCGGCGACGGCGTGCGCGCGTCGGCCGCCGCGTCGAGCTCGGCCGGCGCGACCCCGGCCGCGGCCGCCGCGGCCAGCGCCGCCGCCACCAGCCCCGCCGTGTGCAACCGCCCCCGGCAGAAGTCCTCCAGGCTCGCCGCACCGGTGATCCGCCCGGCCTTGACGGCCTCCTCCGCCCCGCCGGAGTGCGCGTGCCCTCCGGCGGGGAAGCGGCCGTCGGCCAGGACGAGTAGTGCTGCCCGTGTCATACCGACGCCGTCAGAAGAGGAAGTAGCGCTGGGCCATGGGCAGTTCGGCTGCGGGCGTCGCCTCGACGAGCTCCCCGTCGATGCGCACGGCGAAGCTGTCGGGGTCGACCTCGACCCGCGGCCGGGCGTCGTTCTCCCGCATGTCCGCCTTGGTCACGCCCCGCGTGGAGTCGATCGCGACGAACCTCTTGCCCAGCTGCAGCCGCTCCGGCAGCCCGTCCTCGACGGCGAGCGGCGCCACGAAGTTGAAGGAGTTGGCGGCGGGGGCCCGGCCGATCGCCCCGTACATCGGGCGCGGCAGGATCGGCTGCGGGGTCGGGATGGAGGCGTTGGCGTCGCCCATCTGCGCGTACGCGATCTGCCCGCCCTTGAGGACGAGGTGCGGCTTGACGCCGAAGAACGCCGGTTCCCACAGGACCAGGTCGGCGAGCTTGCCGGTCTCGACCGAGCCGATCTCCCTCGCCAGTCCCTGCGCGAGCGCCGGGTTGATCGTGTACTTGGCGACATAGCGACGTACGCGGTGGTTGTCGGCGCGGCCGTCGCCGGGCAGCGCGCCCCGCCGCCGCTTCATCACGTGCGCCGTCTGCCAGGTCCGCATGATCACCTCGCCGACGCGGCCCATGGCCTGCGAGTCCGAGGAGATGATCGAGATCGCGCCGAGGTCGTGCAGCACGTCCTCCGCGCCGATCGTGGACGGACGGATCCGCGACTCGGCGAAGGCGAGGTCCTCCGGCACCGCCGGGTTCAGGTGGTGGCACACCATGAGCATGTCGAGGTGCTCCTCGGCGGTGTTCACGGTGAACGGCCGCGTCGGGTTCGTCGAGCTCGGCAGCACATGCGGCTCGGAGACGACGGTCATGATGTCCGGCGCGTGCCCGCCGCCCGCACCCTCGGTGTGGTAGGCGTGGATGCCGCGTCCGGCGATCGCGGCGAGCGTGTCGCCCACGAACCCGGCCTCGTTGAGGGTGTCCGTGTGGATGGCGACCTGGATCCCCGTCCGGTCGGCGACCGTGAGGGAGGCGTCGATGACCGCGGGGGTCGACCCCCAGTCCTCGTGCAGCTTCAGACCCAGCGCGCCGCCGCGGATCTGGGAGAGCATCGCCTCGTGCGAGACGGTGTTGCCCTTGCCGAGGAACCCGATGTTCAGCGGGTACTGCTCCATCGCCTCCAGCATCCGGGCGAGGTGCCACGGGCCCGGCGTCACGGTGGTCGCCTTGGAGCCCTCGGCCGGCCCGGTGCCGCCGCCGACCAGCGTGGTGACGCCCGAGGACAGCGCTTCGTCGGCGATCTGCGGGCAGATGAAGTGGACGTGCGCGTCGATCGCCCCGGCGGTGAGGATCCGGCCGTTGCCCGCGACGACCTCGGTCTCCGGGCCGATCACCAGGTCCGGGTGCACCCCGTCCATCGTGTCGGGGTTGCCCGCCTTGCCGATGCCGGTGATCCGCCCGTCGCGGATGCCGACGTCGGCCTTGACGATCCCCCAGTGGTCCACGATCACGACGCCGGTGATGACGGTGTCAGGTGTCCCCTCCGCGCGCGTGGCATGCGCCTGCCCCATGGACTCGCGGATGACCTTGCCGCCGCCGAACACCGCCTCGTCCCCGGCGAGTCCGGGCCCGCCGGAACGATCCTCCTCGATCTCGACGATCAGGTCGGTGTCGGCGAGCCGGATGCGGTCACCGGTGGTCGGGCCGAACAGGTCGGCGTACGCGGCACGCGAGATCTCAGGCATCGAGGGCACCTCCGGTCTCCCCGCGCAGACCGGGCACGACGCGGGCCCCGGTGAGCGGTACGAGTTCGACGTCGACGGGGATCCCGGGCTCGAAGCGCACGGCGGTGCCGGCGGCGACGTTCAGCCGCTTGCCGCGCGCGGCCGCGCGGTCGAACCGCAGACCGGGGTTGGCCTCGGCGAAGTGGTAGTGGGAGCCGACCTGGACGGGCCGGTCGGCGGAGTTGAGGACGGTGAGCCGGGTGACCTCGCGCCCCTGGTTGTAGACGATCGGGCCCTCGGCGAAAAGGATCTCTCCGGGAATCATCGAGGCCCTCTCAGACGATGGGGTCGTGGACGGTGACGAGCTTGGTGCCGTCCGGGAAGGTCGCCTCGACCTGCACGTCGTGGATCATCTCGGGGATGCCCTCCATGACGTCCTCGCGGGTGAGCAGCTTGCGGCCGGAGGCCATGAGCTCGGCGACCGTACGACCGTCCCGCGCGCCTTCGAGGATGTGCGCCGTGATGAGGGCCACGGCCTCGGGGTGGTTGAGCTTGAGCCCACGGGCCCGGCGCTTCTCGGCGACGTCGGCCGCCACGTGGATCAGCAGCCTCTCCTGCTCGTGCGGGGTCAGTTGCACGTCCCACCTCACCTCCTCGCCCGGGCCGTGCGGGGCCCGGTTGCCGCGGCCACGGGGCAAAGTCCCTGGTGGCATGGAGGGGCAGGCTAGTTGGACCGCATTTCGAACAAGTTAACCGAGCTGTGATCCCGCGGCCTTCGGCTCGGCGTCCGTCATGCTCATCAACGCGCGCAGGCCGTCCCGCAGGACCTCCACCGGGGCGGGCCCGAACAGGGACTGCTGGGCGATGAAGCCGAGAACGGCGGCGATCATCGTGCGGGCCACATGGTCCGGCGGAACGTCCGGGCGCATCCTCCCCGCTCCCTGGTAGGCCTCGACGATCCGCCCCCAGGCCTCGCGCACGGAGCCGTACCCCTCACGCAGGACGACCGCCAGCTCGTCGTTGCGCGGGATCTCCGACCACACCTGGACGACCAGGCGGGGGAAGGCGGGGAGGCCGTCGAGGACGATGTTCTCCCGTTGGGCGAGGCTCCGGCTGAGCACGGTGGCCACGAGTTGGTCGGGCGGCGGGGGCGGGCTCAGCTGAGCCGCGGCGTCGAAACCCGCGCGGACCTCACCGAGCACCTCGGAGACGATCGCGGCGATCAGCTCCTCCTTGCCGCTGAAGTAGCGGTACACCGCCCCGGCCGACAGGTCGGCCTCCTTCAGCACGTCCTGCATCGACGTGGCGTGGAAGCCGTTGCGGGCGAAGCAGAGCGCGGCGGCGTCGAGGATCTGCCGGCGGCGGGCGTCGAGGTGGGCCTGGGATACGCGTGCCATGGCGCCCAACTTAAAACGAACGTTCCTTCTTGACAAGCGACACCCGTCGGGCGCACGGTGGTGGCGTACTTAAAACGAACGATCCTTCTTTTTACCGGCTCCCAGAGCCCGACCGGCTCGGACAGCCAGAGGAGACCTCATGTTCACCGCTTCCGCCCCCACCACCAGGGCCCCCGCCCGGCGCGCGCTCGCGGTCGTCGCCCTCGTGCCCCTCCTCGCGGCGCTCGCCCTGTGGGCCTTCGCCTGGCCCGCCGCCCGCACCGCACCTCGCGACCTGCCGCTCGGCGTGGCGGGCCCGGCCGCCGCGACCGCCCAGGTGGAGAAACAGCTCCAGCGGCACGAGGGCGCCTTCGAGATCCACCGCTACGACGACGAGGCCGCCGCCCGGGACGCGATCGAGGACCGCACCGTGTACGGCGCCGTGGTCGTCACCCCCCGGGGCCCCGAACTGCTGACCGCCTCGGCCGCCAGCCCGGCCGTCGCCCAGCTGTTGCAGCAGGCGGTGGCGCAGCAGGCCGCCGCCGACGGAACCGGCATCCGGACGGTGGACGTCGTCGCCGCGCCCGAGAAGGACCCGCGCGGCGCGGCCCTGACCGCGAGTGTGCTGCCGCTGGCGCTGGCCGGCATCGCCGCGGGCGCGGTGGTGACCCTGCTCGGCCTGCGCGGGATCCGGGCCGCACTCGCACTGGCCGGTGCCGCCGCCCTGGTCGGCATGGTCGCGGCGGCGCTCGCCCACAGCTGGCTCGGCGTGCTCACGGGTGACTGGTGGGCGGAGGCGGCGACGTTCGGCCTGTCGACGCTGGCGGTGAGCGCGGCCGTGGCCGGGACCGCCGCGCTGATCGGCCCGGCGGGCATCGGCCTGGCGGCGTTCCTGATGATGTTCCTCGGCAACCCGTTCTCCGGAGCGGCCTCGGCCCCGCAGATGCTGCCCGAGCCGGCCGGCGCGATCGGCCAGTGGCTGCCGCCGGGCGCCGGGACGAGCCTGCTGCGCTCGGTGTCGTTCTTCGACGGCGCGGCCGCGACCGGCCCCGCCCTCACCCTCACCTGGTGGGCCGCGCTGGGCCTCGGGGCGGTGCTGCTCGGCGGTGCGACGAAGGCGCGCACGAAGATCCCCGAACCGGCCGCCGAGCAGGAGCCCGCACTCGCCGGCTGACCCGCCCGCCACCCGGCCACCCGGCCACCCGGCCACCCGGCCGACCGTGCACCCCGCAGGAGCGGACGGGGGTGCACGGTCTTCTCACGTCCGGCACCTTCCCGTCCGGCGAGCCGGAGGCGTCCTAGGAGGGGCCGGACCCCCGATGCTCCGCCGCGATCCCGAACCGCTGCCGTTCGCCGGGAGCGGACGCGACCTCACGGACGGCGGAGACCGAGCTGATCACCTGCTCCTCGGCCGGGGCGTCGAGCGCGTCCAGCCGCTCCAGGTCGGCGGCGGAGACGAGGGCGACGAGGGGCTTGCCGTGGCGCGTCACGACGACGCGCTCACCGCCGTACACCACGCGGTTGATCAGGTCGGCGAGTTCAGCCCTGGCTTGCGTCACCGGAATCTCGTAGGCCATGACCCCATTCTAACGTCACGTACATCCTGTACATTTTTTACAGACGCAGAAGGAGGGGGTTCCCATGACCCGACCGTCCGCACGCCACGTCCTGCCCGAGTTCACCGAGCGCACCAGCTCCGGGCACCGCACGCTGGACCCGTACTCCAAGCTCCTGGAGGAGCGGATCGTCCTGCTGGGGACGCCGATCGACGACATCTCGGCCAACGATGTGATGGCCCAGTTCATGTACCTGGAGCACCGGGACCCGGACCGGGACATCTCGCTGTACATCAACTCCCCTGGCGGCTCGTTCAGCGCGATGACGGCCGTCTACGACACGCTCCGGTACGTCACCTGTGACGTGGAGACCATCTGCCTCGGCCAGGCCGGTTCGTCCGCCGCCGTGCTGCTGGCCGCCGGCGCCCCGGGCAAGCGGTACGTACTGCCGAGCGCCCGAGTGGTGATCCGCCAGCCGGCGCTCCCCGAGCCGGTCGAAGGTCAGACCGGCGACCTGGCCATCCAGGCCGAGGAGTTGGTCCGCACCCGCGCCCGCCTGGAGGAGATGCTCGTGCGGCACACCGGGCGCGATCCGGAGCAGGTGAGCGCGGACATCGAGCGCGACCGGATCCTCGACGCGCGAGCGGCCGTGGAGTACGGGCTGGCGGACCGGATCATCCCGGGCCGCCGGGTCACGGGTGACGCGCCGGGCGCGAGGTGAGCCGCCGATGCTGCCTCCCGAGCTGCCGCCGCTGCCCGCGCTGACGCGTGCCGAGGCCGAGTTGATCGACCGTTACCTGGAGGTGGCCGACCTGCTGGGCCGCATCAACCCCGCCCACCACGGCGACACCTACCGCGGGCTGCGCGCCGCCCAGGCACTGGTCGGCAAGGCGATCGCGCTGCGGGACGCGCTGACGCTGATGCACCAGCGCGGCGAGAGCGAGCTGCACGCGCCGACGCTCGCGCGGGCGCTGCGCGTCCTGGACGGGGAGCGCCGCACGGCGCGCGTCACGGTGCCGCCGCTCCCCGACAGTTGACGCACGCGCGTCCGGTCCGGGCGGTGTTCGCCATGAGCGTGACGTCCGGACCGGAGTTGAAACGGACCAAACGGCGTACCCACGTTCGGCGTAGCCGTCTCTTCTTTTTCCAGGCCACAGCGGTTGCGCAATCGGCCTAGTCCCGGTGCGGAATGCAGGGTTCCGGCGCTGGTCCGGGGCCTTTCGTCACCTTGACATCTGACCGAACATCAGGGTGTCCACCCGAACGGGTGAGTGGTGAGTAACCCCACAAATCCTCGGTTGCGTTGGGATTTTCGGACATCGGTGAGTCAAGATCCGTGACTGACGACAAGCCCCCGCCACAAGCGGCGGGGCGGTCCGGGCGGACGCCGAGTCCTGCCGCCGCCCGGATGACCGGTCGACAGAAGTGCATCGGCAGGAGTGGAGGACCCAAGCACGACGGGTCGCCGGAACGGTCGACTCCGCATGGAGGCGCCGGGCCGAGCAACCCTTGGGGTGAAGCCGCGACAGCGGCCGGGCAACTTTGTCAGCCCGAATCCGACAGGTCATCCTTCACAGGCGGCTGACGAAGGGTTGCGCATGACTGCGCTCAATCGTGTCCCGTCGCTCATGGTTCGGGCCGGTACGGCCTCGGCCTTCGCGATCGCCGCCGTGGGCGGTTCGATCGTGGTCCCGGGTGTCGCCAGTGACGCCGCCGCGGCCACCCCCGCGACGAAGGCGCTCCAGGTCGCGGCCTCCAAGAAGGGCTCCCCGTACAAGTACGGGGCCACCGGTCCGAACAGGTTCGACTGCTCCGGGCTCACGCTGTACTCGTACAAGAAGGCGGGCAAGAAGCTGCCCCGTACGGCTGCCCAGCAGTACAACAAGACCCGCCACATCTCGGCGAGCAACCGCAAGGCCGGAGACCTGGTGTTCTTCCACTCGGGGTCGAACGTCTACCACGTCGGGATCTACGCGGGTAAGGGCAAGATCTGGCACTCCCCGAAGACCGGGGACGTGGTGCGGCTGCAGAAGATCTGGACCAAGAGCGTCTGGTACGGCCGGGTCAAGTGACCCTCCGGGGCGGGGGGGGGGGGGCGGGCGGCCCCCCCGCCCCCCCCGCGGCCCCCCCCCGGGGGGGGGCCCCGGCCGGGGTGGCGGCGTCAGGGACGCCGCCACCGCCCCGCGCTGTTCCTCGCAGCAGGGGGAGCCCCGGGCCGGTGTCAGGGGTCCTGCTGCCCCGCTGTCGCCACCGGCTCCGCCGGTGACGTCCACGGCAGGTCGATGAAGACGGTCTTGCCGCCCTCACGGGTCGGGCGGACGCGGAGTCTTCCCCCGCACTCCGCGGCGAGCCAGCGGACGATCACCATGCCCCGGCCGTTGTCCTGCTGGACGGCGGCCGGCAGGCGTTTGGGGAAGCGCGGGTGGCTGTCGGTGACGCCGATGCGCAGCCGTTCGTCGCGGTGGAGCACGAGGTCCACCGTGAAGGTGGGGGACTGCCCGAGGGTGTGCTGCACGGCGTTGGTGGCGAGTTCGGAGACGATCAGCCGGATGGTGTCGGCCACCTCCGTCTCCGCCGGCAGACCCCACTCCCCCACGGTGGTCAGTACGAACGCGCGGGCCGTGGACACCGAGGCGGGATCGCTCGGCAGAGTGACGGATGCTTCCAGATGGTCTGCCATGGCGAGGTCGTCCCTTTCCCACGGGACCGGGGTCCGACACGGTGCGGATGGTTCGAGTACGGTCCCGGACCGGTGCTTCGCCGCCAGACTGCCATTACCGCGCCGGTCACGGCCGGCGATCCTCCAACATGTGCATATATCTGTCGCTCGATGCGGTGAACTCTGCTACGGCAGAGCGTATTTGGGCGGCCCGTAAGGAGTAAGGAGCGCTCCATGCAGCACGGTCCCGCGGTGCGCCGCCGGAAACTGGGCGCCGAGCTGCGGGCCCTGCGTGCCCGTGCGGGGCTCACCAGCGGCGAGGCGGCCCGGCTCGTGGGCTGGCACCAGTCGAAGGTGAGCCGGATCGAGACCGGCACCAGCGGCACGAAACCGGCCGACGTGCGGTTACTCCTCGACGCCTACGGCGTCACCGATGCCCGACTGCGGGAACTGATACTGGCGTTGGCCGGATCCGCCGACAGCGGCGGACGTGACCACTGGGTGCACGCCTACCGCGGGGTGCTGCCGCCCGCCTACCGGGACTTCATCAGCCTGGAGTCGCAGGCGAGCGCGATGCGGACGCTGGAGACTACCGTGGTCCCGGGACTGCTCCAGACGCCGGAGTACGCGCGGGCGGTGACGCGGGCCGCCGTGGAGGGCGTCGACGAGGAGCAGCTGGACACGCTGGTGGCGGTGCGGCTGGCCCGCCAGGACGTACTGCGCGCGCACCCTCCGCTGGAGCTGAACGCGGTGCTGGACGAGGCGGTGCTGCGACGGGAGGTGGGCGGTCCCGACGTCATGGCACGACAGCTGGAACGGCTCGTGGAGGCGGCGCGGTTGCCCCAAGTGCGGTTGCAGGTACTGCCGTTCACGGCCGGGGCGCATATCGGCGTCACCGGCCCTTTCGTTATCTTCTCATTTTCGAGCACTTCTGATCTGGACGTGGTTGTTCTCGACCACTTGACGAGTAGCCTCTATCTCGAACGGAAAGAAGACCTCCAGGCCTACACGGAGGCCTTCAACGCCCTTCGGGCGCACGCTCTTTCGCCCGAGGACACACTGGAATACATCGCCGCGACAGCTTCCGGCGCGTAAGGAGGCACCATGACCGCACTGCCTCGCAACGTTCCTTCCAGTACCGACCCGCACGACCACCACCCTCCGCGGGGTCTGCGGTGGCTGCGCAGCAGCTACAGCACGGGAGCCAACAACTGCGTCGAGACGGCCCGCCCGGCCTCCGGGCCCTGGGCCGGCCTGCTCGCCGTACGCGACTCCAAGGACCCGGCCGGACCCGCCCTGCTCTTCTCCCCCGAGAGCTGGTCGGGCTTCACGGCCGCGTTCCGCTGACCCCCGGCCGTCCACCCGACCGTCCGACCCCCGGGTGCACGGCCGCGTCACGCCCGCTCAGGGGCGTGCCCCGTCGATCACCCCTACAGCGCGTTCGATCTGAGCCTCGGAGAGGTCCGCGCGGGCGGTGAGCCTCAGGCGTGAGATGCCGTCGGGCACGGAAGGAGGACGGAAGCAGCCCACGGCCAGACCTGCCGCACGGCAGTCCGCCGCCCAGCGCACGGCCTGCTCCGGGGACGGAGCCCGCACGGAGACGACCGCGGCGTCCGGACGCACCGCTTCCAGACCCGCGGCCGTCAGCCGCGCGTGCAGCTCACCCGCCACCGCACGCGCGCGTGCCGCGCGTTCCGGTTCGCGGCGCAGCAGCCTCAGGGCCGCGAGGGCCGCGCCGGCCGCCGCCGGGGCGAGTCCCGTGTCGAAGATGAACGTCCGGGCCGCGTTGACCAGATGGTCGATCACACGCGCGGGACCGAGCACGGCGCCGCCCTGGCTGCCGAGCGACTTGGACAGGGTGACCGTGACGACGACGTCGTCGGCGCCCGCGAGACCCGCCGCGTACGGGGCGCCCCGGCCACCGTCGCCCAGGACGCCGAGCCCGTGGGCGTCGTCGACGACCAGCCCGGCGCCGTGCTCCCGGCACGCCTCGGCGAGGGCGGCCAGCGGGGCCGCGTCGCCGTCGACCGAGAAGACCGTGTCGGAGACCGCCACGGCCGGGCCCTCGTGCGTGCCGAGCGCCTTGCGCACGGCGTCCGGGTCGGCGTGCGCGACGACCTGGGTGGTGCCGCGGGCCAGCCGGCAGCCGTCGATGAGCGAGGCGTGGTTGCCCGCGTCGGAGACGATCAGGGCGCCGTGCGGGGCCAGCGCGGTGACCGCGGCCAGGTTGGCCGCGTAACCGGAGGAGAAGACGAGGGCCGCCTCGACGCCGCAGAAATCGGCCAGTTCCCGCTCCAGTTCCGCGTGCAGCTCGGTGGTGCCGGTGACGAGCCGGGAGCCGGTGGCGCCACCGCCCCAGGTCCGGGCGGCCCGGGCCGCGCCCTCGGTGACCTCCGGGTGACGGGCCAGGCCCAGGTAGTCGTTGCTCGCCAGGTCCAGGAGCGGCGAGTCGGCCGCTCGGGGCCGCAGGGTCCGTACGAGTCCGGCGCGGCGGCGCAGCTCCGCCTGCTCGTCGATCCAGCCGAACGCCATGGGTCCTCCGGGGCTTTTGTAGGTAGCGGACAGACACTAGCGGCAGGTCCGGCCACCCATGGTGTGGCAATACCCACACGTCGAACCGGGTGTGTTGTGTGATCCCTACCTTGGCCCGGAGCGGGTCCGTAAGACAGGATCGGCTCTCATGGACCTGCTGAACACGCTGGTGGACAAGGGGCTTCGGCGCGAGCTGCCGACCCGCGAGGAAGCACTGGCCGTACTGGCCACCTCCGACGACGACCTGCTCGATGTGGTGGCCGCGGCCGGCAAGGTGCGCCGGCACTGGTTCGGGCGACGGGTGAAGCTCAACTATCTCGTCAACCTCAAGTCGGGGCTGTGCCCCGAGGACTGCTCCTACTGCTCCCAGCGGCTCGGCTCCACGGCCGGGATCCTCAAGTACACCTGGCTCAAGCCCGACGAGGCCTCGCAGGCGGCGGCCGCGGGGCTGGCCGGCGGTGCCAAGCGGGTGTGCCTGGTGGCGAGCGGGCGCGGTCCCACCGACCGGGACGTGGACCGGGTCTCCGAGACCATCAGGACCATCAAGGAGCAGAACGAGGACGTCGAGGTGTGCGCCTGCCTCGGTCTGCTCTCCGACGGCCAGGCGGAGCGGCTGCGGGAGGCGGGCGCCGACGCCTACAACCACAACCTGAACACGTCCGAGGGGACGTACGCGGACATCACGACCACGCACACGTACGCCGACCGGGTCGACACGGTCCAGAAGGCGCACGCGGCGGGTCTGTCGGCCTGCTCCGGTCTGATCGCCGGGATGGGCGAGAGCGACGAGGACCTGGTGGACGTGGTGTTCTCGCTGCGTGAACTCGACCCGGACTCGGTGCCGGTCAACTTCCTCATCCCGTTCGAGGGCACCCCGCTGGCCAAGGAGTGGAACCTCACCCCGCAGCGCTGCCTGCGGATCCTCGCGATGGTGCGCTTCGTCTGCCCGGACGTCGAGGTGCGCATCGCGGGCGGCCGTGAGGTCCATCTGCGCACGATGCAGCCGCTCGCGCTGCACCTCGCCAACTCGATCTTCCTCGGGGACTACCTCACCAGCGAGGGCCAGGCGGGCAAGGCGGACCTGGAGATGATCGCCGACGCCGGGTTCGAGGTGGAGGGCGCGGACCAGGTGACGCTGCCGGAGCACCGGGCGGGCGGGGGCTGCGGGTCGCACGAGAGCGCGGGGTGCGGGTCCCACGAGAGCGGGGGCTGCGGGTCCCACGAGAGTGCGGGCTGCGGGTCGGGGGAGGGCGGCGGTGTGTGCGGTTCGCCGGCTCCTTCGCCGTCGAGCGAGCCCCGTACGGACCTGGTGGCCGTCCGCCGCCGGGGTGCCGGGACGGACCTCGCGCCCAATGCCTGAACCGGCCGTGTCCGAGCTGCTGGACCTCGACCGGCGGCATGTGTGGCATCCGTACGGTCCGATGCCGGGCCGGGTCGACCCGCTCGTCGTGGAGTCGGCGAGCGGGGTCCGGCTGAAGCTCGCGGACGGCTCGGGCGAGCTGGTCGACGGCATGTCGTCCTGGTGGTCGGCGATCCACGGCTACAACCACCCGGTACTCAACGAGGCCGCGCGCGAGCAGCTCGGACGGATGAGCCACGTGATGTTCGGCGGGCTCACCCACGAGCCCGCCGTACGGCTGGCGAAGCTCCTTGTCGACATGTCGCCCGACGGGCTGGAGCATGTGTTCCTCGCCGACTCGGGATCGGTGTCGGTCGAGGTCGCCGTCAAGATGTGCCTGCAGTACTGGCGTTCGCTGGGCCGTCCCGCCAAGCAGCGGTTGCTGACCTGGCGCGGCGGCTACCACGGGGACACCTGGCAGCCGATGTCCGTGTGCGACCCCGACGGCGGGATGCACGACCTGTGGACCGGGGTGCTGCCCCGCCAGGTCTTCGTCGACCCGCCTCCGGCCGAGTACGAGGAGGCGTACGCCGAGCAGCTGCGCACGGCGATCGAGCGGCACGCCGGCGAACTGGCCGCGGTGATCGTCGAGCCGGTGGTGCAGGGCGCGGGCGGGATGCGCTTCCACTCCCCCGCGTATCTGCGGGTGCTGCGGGAGGCGTGCGACGCGCACGACGTGCTGCTGGTGTTCGACGAGATCGCCACGGGGTTCGGGCGCACGGGCGCGCTGTTCGCGGCGGAGCACGCGGCGGTGACGCCGGACGTGATGTGCGTGGGCAAGGCGCTGACCGGCGGCTACCTGACGATGGCGGCGACGCTGTGCACCTCACGGGTGGCCGACGGGATTTCGCGGGGCGAGGTGCCGGTGCTCGCCCACGGCCCCACCTTCATGGGCAACCCGCTGGCGGCGGCCGTGTCCTGCGCCTCCGTCGAGCTGCTGCTCGGACAGGACTGGCTCGCGGAGGTCAAGCGGATCGAGGCGGGCCTGCGGGAGGGACTCGCGGCGGCTCGTGAGGTGCCGGGCGTCAAGGACGTACGGGTCCTCGGGGCCATCGGCGTCGTCCAGCTCGACCACGCCGTCGACATGGCGGCGGCGACGCGGGCGGCCGTACGCGAGGGCGTGTGGCTGCGGCCGTTCCGCGACCTGATCTACACGATGCCGCCGTACGTCACCGGTGACGCGGACGTGGCGCGGATCGCGCACGCGGTGTGCGCGGCGGCGCGGGAAGGATGAGCATGCCGATCCTGGTGATCACGGGAACGGGCACGGAGGTCGGCAAGACCGTCACCACCGCGGCCGTCGCCGCGTCGGCCCTCACGGCCGGCCGTTCGGTGGCCGTGCTGAAGGCCGCCCAGACGGGTGTGCGGCCGGACGAGCGCGCGGACGCCGACGAGGTCGCGCGCCTCGCCGGCGCCGTCACGACGGCCGAACTCGCCCGCTACCCCGACCCGTTGGCCCCGGCGACGGCGGCTCGACGGGCGGGTCGTGAACCGGTGCGCCCCCGCGAGATCGCCGAGGCCGCCGCCAAGCTGGCCACCGAGCACGACCTGGTCCTCGTCGAGGGCGCCGGCGGGCTGCTCGTACGGTTCGACGAGGCGGGCGGAACCCTGGCCGACGCGGCGGAGCTGCTGCGGGCGCCGGTGCTGGTGGTGGCCTCGCCGGGCCTGGGCACCCTGAACACGACGGAACTCACGGCTCGTGAACTGCGCTCGCGGAAGGTCGAGCTGCTGGGCGTGGTCATCGGCAGCTGGCCCGACTCCCCGGACCTGGCGATGCGTTGCAACGTCACCGACCTGCCGGACGTCGCCGGGGCCCCGCTGCTGGGGGCGCTCCCGGCCGGTGCCGGGTCACTCACGCCCGCCGACTTCCGTGCCACGGCGCCGGGTTGGCTGGCGCCGCGACTGGACGGGACGTGGCAGGCGGAGACGTTCCGGGAGAGCGCGGCGCCCGGGGCCTGAGCACCTCGCGAAGTGCGGGAAGCCAGCCGGCAGCGCTGTCGGCGGGAGCGTCGGCGCTCAGGTCCGCGGACCTCGGTCTCCTGGGGCGGGCCCGGCGGGGCACAGCCCAGCCTGGCCCGCCCCCGGAGTATGAAGCACTGCCGCTTCCTGCGACCTGATCCGACGGATCCCCCAGGTGCTGTCCCGGGACGTCGGTGACACGCGTGCTGGGTGCTTGAACAGCCTCGCGCCGGGGCACCCCCATCGCCCCGCTCACCCGCACGGATGAGTCACCGCCGGTTTCCTGCGACCTGATCCGCCGGACAGGCCCTAACCCTCGTCCGCCTCCGCGAGCAGGCGGACCAGTTCGATGCGGGAGCGGATGCCGAGGCGGTTGAAGACACCACGTAGGTGGTGGTCGATGGTGCGGGGGCTGAGGGCGAGGCGGGTGGCGATCTCGCGGTTGGTGGCGCCGTCGGCGGCCATGCGGGCTACCCGGAGCTGCTGGGCGGTCAGGTGGGTCGTGGGGCTCTCGAGGGCGCGCCGGGGGGCGGGTGCGCCCAGCGCGCGCAGTTCCGCGCGGGCGCGGTCGGCGCAGTGGGGAGCGCCGAAGGCCTCGAACGCCTCCAGGGCGGCGTGCAGGCGCTCGCGGGCCTCGGTGCGCCGGCGGAGCCGACGCAGGGCGCCGCCGAACAGCAGCTCCGTATGGGCGCGTTCGAAGGCGCGGGTGCCCTGAGCGTGCAGGTCGAGTGCGGTGCGGTAGTGGTCGACGGCGTCGGCGCCCGGGGTGAGCAGGGCGCGGCAGCGGGCGCTGAGGGCAAGGTCGTCGACGCTGCGGACGGCGCGGGCCCAGCGGTCGTAGTCCGCGTGGGCGGCGCGGGCGACCCTGGTGTCGCCCGTGCGAACGGCGGCCTCGACGTAGTGCGGGGTGGCCAGGTGGCGGATGGCCCGGTGGCCGTGGCCGGGTCCGAACCCGGCGAGGGCGCGCAGCCTCGCCGCGGCGGCGTCGTGGCGGCCGTGGCCGAGGTCGAGGAAGGCGAGCGCCCACTGGGCGAGCGCGGCGGGCAGACCGAGGCCGTGGGCGAGGGCGTGGGAACGGGCGGCTGCGGCCCGCTCACGGCACAGGTCGGCGTCGCCGGCGAGCGCCCCGAACATCGCGAGTGCGGCCTGCAGATGGCAGGCGCCGTTGTCCTGCCCGGTGATGTACGCCTGGCGCAGGGCGTCCAGCGCGGCGGTCTCGGCGGCGCGGGTACGGCCGGTCCAGAAGTCGGCGTAGGCGCGGAACTCCATGGCCTGGGACACGACGGGTGTGACGCCTCGGATGCGGGCGGCCGCGGCCGCCCGGACGGTGGCCGTGGCGGCGCGGGCGTGGTCGCCGAGCATCAGGGCGGCGATGGCCGCGTGGACGAGGAGGGTGGGGTCGCCACCCGGACCGCACCGCCCGGCGGTCGCCTCCAGCAGGTCCCGCGCGTCCTCGTACCGGCCGTCGACGGCCGCCGCGAGCCCGCCGAGCACACCCGGCGGCGCGATGCCCAGCCGCCCGGCCACCCGCACGGCCTCGCGGCAGCGGCGCAGGTCACCCGTGTAGACGGCGGCCTCCCCGGCGCGGGCGAGGAGGTGGCGGGGGTCCTGGTGGAACCTCGCCGTGAGCTCGGCGACCGCCTCCACGGCGCTTCCCCCGGCAGACGGCGACGCGGCACCCGCGCCCGGCGGCACGGCGCGCCCGCCCGCGCGACGCGCTCCCGCAGACGGCGACGCAGCACAACCAGCCGCACCACCCGCTCCTACAGACGGCGACGCGGCACATCCAGCCGCACCACCCGCTCCCGCAAACGGCGACGCAGCACAACCACCCGCACCACCCACTCCCACAGACGGCGACGCGGCGCAACCGACCGCACCACCCACTCCCGCAGGAGGCGACGCGACACTCGCACCCGGCGCGCGGGCGGCGCATCCGCCCGCGTCAACCGACCCCGAAGACGCCGACACACCACGCCCGACCAGCCCACCACCCGCCCCCACGAAAGTCGCCCCCGCAGACGGCGACGCGGCACCGGCACCGACGTCGGGCAACGCGCCGCGCCCGCCGGCATCGTCGGCTCGCACGGACGGCGGACCGGCACGCCCGCCCGCGCCGCCCGCCGCCGCAGACGGCAGAGCGACACTCGCGCCCGTATGAGCCGCGCCCTCCACCAGCGCGTCGAACGCCTCCCCCGCGTGCCCCGTGCGCAGGGCGAGGATCCCGGACAGGGCCTCGGTGGGGGTGTGGGCGGCGAGGAGGCGGGCGCGGTTGCCGTCGCCGGAGTTCCAGGCGTCGGCGGCGGCCTCGGCGAGCAGGCGGGCGTGCGCGCGGGGGTCCGGGGAGAGGGCGGCGGCGCGTTCGGCGAGGGCCGCGGCCAGGGTCGGGTCCCCGGCGGCGCGGGCCTGCGCGGCGGCGGCCGTCAGCTCCGCCGCGAGCCGCTCGCTGGGGCCGAGGGCGCCCGCTCCCCGGTGCCAGGACCGCCGGGGCGTCTCGCCCGCGCCGTGCAGGACCCGGGCGAGCAGCCGGTGGACGTCGCGCCGGTCGGCCGGGGTGGCCGCGTCGTACACGGCGATCCGGGTCCAGGGGTCGACGAAGCCGACGCCGCCGGCGGTGGCGTGGGCGAGGCCCACGGCCTCGGCGGCCTCCAGGGGCCGTGTGTCGAGGCGGGCGGCGGCCACGGCCCGCAGGAAGGCGTGGGTGGCGACCGGGTATTGGTCGGCCGCGGCGAGCAGGAGCAGCAGCCGTGTGTCGTCCGGCAGCGCCCGCACCGCGCGGCGGCGGGCGGCGAGCAACCCGGGGGCGAGACGGGCGGGTTCGACCGGGAGCGGATCGAGGCCGGCCACCTGGCGTTCGGTGAGCCGCGCCGCGAGTTCGGCGGCCGCGCGCGGGTCGCCGTACACCAGGCGCAGCACCCGGACGCGGACACGTTCGGGAAGCGCGGAGGCCGGGCGCGGCCACGCGTCGGCGAGCGGCGGTGGCGAAGTGCGGTCAAGAGGTGGGGGGTTCACCGGAGTCACCACCCAAATGACGTTACCGATGGGTTACTTGAACCGTAAAGACCGGCGATTTCACCGATGCGGCGCGCGTAGACCCCACCGGACACTCCTGGCGACCCCACCCGTTTCAGGAGGCATCATGCAGCGCCACAAGCGTCGCATCGCCGCGGCCCTCTCGGCCGTGGCCTCATCGCTCCTTCTGGCACTCTCCTTCTCCGCTCCCCCGGCCCAGGCGGCGACCCGCAACCCGGTCGTCTTCGTACACGGCATCAGCAGTTCCTCCAGTAGCTGGACCGACTGGGTCGCGGACTTCAAGGCGGACGGTTACACCGCCGCCGAACTGGACGCCTGGTCGTACAGCTGGTCCCAGTCGAACGTCACCACCGCCCGGCAGCTGGCCACCGAGATCCAGAACGTGCTCGCGCGGACCGGCGCGAGCAAGGTCGACCTCGTCGTCCACTCCATGGGCGCGCTGAGCTCCCGCTACTACCTCAAGAACCTCGGCGGGACGGCGTACGTGGACGACTTCGTCTCGGTCGCGGGCACCAACCACGGCACGTCGGTCGCCTCGCTGTGCGGGTGGCTGTACACCTCGTGCGTCGAGATGCAGACGAACAGCTCGTTCCTCACCGCGCTCAACTCCGGCGACGAGACACCGGGCAGCGTCTCGTACGCCGCGTACTGGTCGAACTGCGACGAGGCGATCAACCCCGACTCCTCGGCGCTGCTGAGCGGGGCGGCCAACGTCGGTGTCGGCTGCGTCTCGCACACCGACACGAACAACGACCACGGGATCTACGAGCAGGTGCGCGATTTCGTCCGGTGACCGGTGACGCGTCCCGTGACGCATCACGTGAGGACAGCGGGGGTGCGGCGGGTCCGTACGGGGGAGAATCCCGGTAGGCCCGTCCTGCCCGGGAGGTCGCCATGCCGCCACGGTCCGCCACCGGCTCCGGCAAGGTGCCC
Source organism: Streptomyces aurantiaciflavus (assembly GCF_049808595.1). Taxonomy (NCBI): domain Bacteria; kingdom Bacillati; phylum Actinomycetota; class Actinomycetes; order Kitasatosporales; family Streptomycetaceae; genus Streptomyces; species Streptomyces aurantiaciflavus. The sequence continues at coordinate 109,277 of NZ_JBNCAQ010000013.1, forward strand.
GGCGATCCCGTCCGCCACCCGCTGTTCGCCCGTTGCTACGCCCGGCTCAGCGTGGCCGCGGAGACCCGTGCCGGTCTCGGCGGCCTGCGCGGCCGGCTGCTCGCCGGGCTCTCCGGCCGGGTCATCGAGATCGGCGCGGGCAACGGCCTGAACTTCGCGCACTACCCGGGTACGGTCTCGGAGGTCGTCGCGATCGAACCGGAGCGCCACCTGCGGAAGCTGGCGCGGGAGGCGGCGCTGCGCGCCGAGGTGCCCGTCGACGTCGCCCCGGGCGCGGCGGAGGCGCTGCCGGTCAAGAGCGAGGCCTTCGACGCGGCGGTGCTGTCGCTGGTGCTGTGCAGCGTGCGGGACGTGCCGCGGGCCCTGGCCGAGCTGCGGCGGGTGCTGCGGCCCGGGGGCGAGGTGCGGTTCCTGGAGCACGGTCTGGGCGGCGGGCCGGCGATGACCTGCACCCAGCGGGCGCTGGACCGGACGGTGTGGCCGCACCTCAGCGGCGGCTGCCATCTGTCCCGCGATCCGGTGGGGGCGCTGCGCGACGCCGGGTTCGAACTCGGCCCGTACCGGAGTCTGGTGCTGCCGGAGAAGGGGCCGAGGCTGCCGGTGTCCTACTGCGTGCTGGGGACGGCCTGGGGGCCGGTCATGGACGGGAGCTGAGCCGCGCGCGTTCCGGCCGGAGCTTCAAAGGGCTCCGGCTCGATCCGCACCAGGCCGGCGCGAGCCTCACAGGCTCCACTGGCGCAGCTCCTGCGCGATGTCGTACACCGAGGCCTCACCGCTCTTGACCAGGCGGGCCAGGTCACGGACCTGTTCGGGCGAGGTGACGACCTTCGCCCCGCTGGCCACGAGGTAGGCGTAGGCGACGGAGCAGGCGAAGAGGGCGTTCGAGCGCTCCAAGGCGGGGACGTGGAGGAGCAGTTGGAGCAGCGATGCCGCCCGGGCGTGCGGGGTGTCGTAGACGGGGACGTCGAAGATCTCGGCTCGGTGGCGTGCCACGGCGGCCACCAGGGCTCCCCAGTCGGTGACTTGTGGGTCTCCCGGTGTCTTCTGTTCGGCGAGCATCAGGAGCCAGGCGAGGTCGATGCTGAGATGGTCCAAGGGTTCAGCGGCGACCTTCGCGCGTGCCGGGGTGCGCGCCCTCGCGTGCCGCGCCGAACTCCTCGGCGAAGACGGTCTCGTACTGCTTCATGAAGTCGGCGGCCGCCTCCACGAAGGTGTGCCCCGCCTCCCCGGTGTCCTGTCGGACCAGTTCCTCGATGTAGCGGTTGACGCTCATGCCGCGCGCGGTGGCGCGCTCACGGGCGGCCCGGGCCGTGCCCTCGTCGACGCGTACGTTCAGCTGGGTCTTCGCCATACCTCGACGCTAGCGCCGGGCTGCTAGCACCGGCAAGGGCGGCCTCGGGCCGAAAAGGGATACCGAGTGTGGGCCCGGTCACACTACGCTCGGCCGGACAGGCATGTCGGCACGTCCACGCGAGCGAGGAGGCACCTTGTCCACACCTGCTGCGCAGCACGCCCCCGGCCTGGCCTCGGCCGACGGCGTGGCGGCCCGTGCCCGAGGGCTGACCAAGGCGTACGGCTCGGGCGAGACGACCGTGCTCGCCCTGGATTCGGTGGACGTGGACATCGTGCGCGGGCGTTTCACCGCGGTCATGGGGCCGTCGGGCTCCGGGAAGTCCACGCTGATGCACTGCCTGGCCGGGCTCGACACCGTCTCGGCCGGGCAGGTGTGGCTCGGCGACACCGAGATCACGGGGCTGAGGGAGCGGGAGCTGACCCGGCTCAGGCGGGACCGGATCGGGTTCATGTTCCAGTCGTTCAACCTGATCCCGACGCTGAACGCGCTGGAGAACATCACCCTGCCCATGGACATCGCCGGGCAGAGGCCCGACCAGAAGTGGCTGGACCAGGTGATCGACACCCTCGGGCTGCGCAACCGCCTCAAACACCGCCCGTCCCAGCTCTCCGGCGGCCAGCAGCAGCGCGTGGCCTGCGCCCGGGCGCTCGCCTCCCGCCCGGAGCTGATCTTCGCGGACGAGCCGACCGGCAACCTGGACTCGCGGGCCGGCCTGGAAGTGCTCGCCTTCCTGCGTGAAGCCGTCGACAGCCTGGGGCAGACCGTCGTCATGGTCACCCACGACCCGGGTGCCGCCGCCCACTCCGACCTGGTGCTCTTCCTCGCGGACGGGCGGATCGTGGACGAGATGGGGCAGCCGACGGCGGAGGCGGTCCTGGAACGCATGCGCCTTTTCACCACCGGGAGTTCCCAGGCCTCCGGCTCCGACGGGGCCGGTGGCGAGGCGGGCGTCCCCGCCGGGGAGGACTGAGCCGGTGCTGAAGGCGACGCTCCGGAGTTTCCTCGCCCACAAGGGCCGGCTGCTGCTGTCCGCCCTGGCGGTCGTGCTGTCGGTGGCGTTCGTGGCGGGCAGCCTGATCTTCTCCGACACGGTGACGCGCACCTTCGACCGTCTCTTCGCGTCCACGTCGGCCGATGTGACGGTGCAGCCGAAGGACGATCTGAAGGCCTCCGTGCCGACCGGCGCGGTCCAGACCCTGCCCGCCGCCCTCGTCGACCGGGTGGCCCGCGTCGACGGGGTGGCCTCGGCCCACGCCGACGTGGGCGTGGAGAACATCACCGTCGTCGACGGCGAGAACGAGTCCGTGGGACCGACCACCGGCGCGCCCACCATCGCCGCCGACTGGTACGTCACCGACCGCAGCGCGGTGGAGCTGACCTCCGGTGAGGCCCCGCGCGGCGCCGGCCAGGCCGTGCTGGACGCCGACACCGCCGACAAGAAGGGCGTGGAGATCGGCGACACCCTGACGGTGATGGCCCAGCCGGGCTCCTTCAAGGTCAGGATCGTCGGCATCGCCACCTTCAGGACCACCAATCCGGGCGCGGCCCTGGTCTTCGTCGACCCCGAGGTCGCCGCCCGGCAGCTGCTGGGCTCGGCGGACAAGGTCACGGGCGTCTCCGTCGAGGCGGCGCAGGGGGTGACCGACACGGAGCTGAAGCGCCGGGTCACCGCCGCGCTGGGCTCCGGCCCCTACGACGTGAAGACGGCCGACGAGCAGGCGAAGTCGGCGGCGGAGCAACTCGGCGGGTTCCTCGACATCATCAAGTACGTGATGCTGGGATTCGCCGGGATCGCCGTCCTGGTGGGCGTGTTCCTGATCGTCAACACCTTCTCCATGCTGATCGCCCAGCGCACCCGTGAGCTGGGCCTGCTGCGGGCCCTGGGCGCCGACCGCCGCCAGGTGCGGCGCTCGGTCCTCACCGAGGCGGTGCTGCTGGGCCTGGTCGGCTCGACGCTGGGCCTCGCGGCCGGTATCGGCCTGGCGGCCGGTCTGATCCGGCTGATGAGCGCGTTCGGCATGAACCTGAAGACCACGGAGATGGTCGTCGGCTGGGTCACCCCGGTGACGGCGTACGTCGTCGGCGTCGGCGTCACCTTCGTCGCCGCCTATCTGCCCGCCCGGCGCGCGGCGGCCGTGTCCCCGATGGCGGCCCTCGCGGAAGCGGACATCGCCGGCGTGGGACGGCCGCTGAAGGTGCGCGCGGTGGTCGGGGCGGTCGTCGGCGCCCTCGGTGCGGCCGCCCTCGTGGGCTGCGTGACCGCGTCGCAGACGGCGTCCGCGGCCTCCCTGCTGGGCCTCGGTGTCGTCCTCACCCTGGTCGCGACCGTCATCGCGGGACCCCTGCTGGTGCGTCCGGTGATCCGGGTGCTCGGCGCGGCCGTCCCGGCCCTGTTCGGCTCGATCGGCCGGATGAGCCAGCGCAACGCGCTGCGCAACCCCCGCCGTACCGGCGCCACCGCCGCCGCGCTCATGGTGGGCCTCGCCCTGGTGGGCGGCATGTCGGTGGCGAGCGCCTCCATGTCGAAGTCCTTCGACCAGCAGATCGACGAGACACTCGGCGCCGACTTCGTGATCCAGAACACCAACTTCACCCCGTTCTCCCAGGAGGTCACCGACCGGGTCCACGCCACCGCGGGCGTCGGCACCGTCGTACGGCAGCGGTTCGCGCCGGTCGCCGTACGGCTGCCGGACGGCAGCCGGACCGAGACGACCGCCGCCGGGTACGACCCGCAGGTCGACGAGGTCGCCCACGTGACGTACGCCCAGGGCGACTCGGCGGCCGCGCTGGCCGACGGTGCGATCGGCATGGACGTGGACTTCGCGAAGGATCACGGGGTGCGGGTCGGCAGTGTGCTCCCGGTCGAGTTCCCCGGCGACCGGACCCTCTCGTTGAAGGTCGGCGCGCTGACCGACCAGGACGCCGCGGAGGGCTTCGGCATGCAGGGCGGACTGTTCCTCGGTATCGCGACCGTCGAGAAGTACGTGCCCGGCGGGCAGGACTCCGTGCTGTACGTCAACACGGCCCCCGGCGTGAACGCCGACGACCTGCGGCCCCGGCTGGAGAAGGCGCTCGATCCGTATCCACAGGTGCAGGTGCGCGACCAGGCCGACTACAAGGATCTGGTCCACAACCAGATCGCGGTGCTGCTGTACCTGGTGTACGCGCTGCTCGGGCTCGCGATCGTGATCGCGGTGCTCGGTGTGGTCAACACCCTGGCGCTGTCGGTGGTGGAGCGGACCCGGGAGATCGGGCTGCTGCGGGCCATCGGGCTGGCCCGGCGGCAGTTGCGCCGGATGATCCGGCTGGAGTCGGTGGTGATCGCGGTGTTCGGCGCGGTCCTCGGGCTGGCGCTCGGGCTGGTGTGGGGCGTGTGCACCCAGCAGGTGCTCGCCCTGCAGGGGATGAAGGCGCTCGCGATCCCGTGGGGCACGATCGTCGCGGTCGTCGTCGGCTCGGCGGTGGTCGGCGTCGTGGCGGCGCTGCTCCCGGCGTTGCGCGCGTCCCGCATGAATGTGCTGGCGGCCATCGCGCACGACTGACGGAAAGGCGTGATGGCTCGAGTCGCTCGCTGCTGAGGAGAGTTCATGCCACGTGCGTTCCGTTTCGGAGCCAGTCTGATCGAGCCCGCGCCCGCCGAGGAGTGGCGCGCCAAGTGCCGCCGGGTCGAGGAGCTCGGCTACGACGTGCTGCTCGTCCCCGACCACCTGGGGATGCCGGCGCCGTTCCCCGCCCTGGTCGCGGCCGCCGAGGCCACCGAGCGGCCGCGCCTGGGCACGTTCGTGCTCAACGCCGGTTTCTGGAATCCGGCGTTGCTCGCGCGCGAGGTGGCGACGACGGACGCGCTGACGGGCGGGCGCCTGGAACTGGGACTCGGCACCGGGTACGTACGGGCGGAGCACGAGACGGCGGGGCTGCCGTGGGGCTCGCCCGGTGAGCGGGTGGAGCATCTGCGGCGCACGATCGAGGAGCTGGACCGGCTGCTGGGTTCGCCGGAGCACAGGCCCCGGCCGGTGCAGCGGCCTCGGGTGCCGCTGCTGATCGGGGCCAACGGCGACCGGATGCTCGAACTCACCGCCGAACACGCGGACATCGCGGCCTTCACGGGCGCCCGGTCGGCGCCGGACAGTCCGACGGGGCTGACGCCGATCACGGCCGCCGAGCTCGACGAACGCGTGGCGCGCTACCGCGAGCTGGCGCGGGGCCGTGCGGAACCGGCGGAACTCAACCTGCTCATCCAGATGGTGATCGTCACCGAGGACCGCGAGGCGGCCGTCCGGCCCCTCCTGGAGCGGGTGCCGCAGCTGACCCCGGCGCAGGCACTGGAGCTGCCCCTGCTGCTGGTCGGCACGTTCGAGGAGATCGTCGCGCAGGTGCTCGCGCAGCGGGAGCGGTACGGGTTCTCGTATCTGACGGTGCTGGAGCCGTACATCGAGGCGTTCGCGCCGGTGATCGCTCGGTTGCGGGGACGGTGATCGGCGCCGGCGCCGGGGCGGTGCGTCCGGATGCTGGAATTCCGCCCCCGGAGGCACCGCCCGTGATGGGATCGGCGCATGTCTGATCTGCGGATACGGGCCGCGACGCCCGACGACCTCGACACCGTGCTGGCCTTCTGGAAGACCGCCGCCGAGGGGACGAGCATCAGTGACGACCGGGACGGCGTGGAGCGGCTGGTCGCCCGCGACCCCGAGGCGCTGATCCTGGCCGAGAAGGAGGGCGAGCTGGTCGGCACGGTCATCGCCGGGTTCGACGGATGGCGCTGCCATCTGTACCGGCTGGCCGTGCACCCGGAGCGCCGCCGGCAGGGCATCGGGTCGGCGCTGCTGGCCGCGGCGGAGGAGCGGTTCACGCGGCTCGGCGGGCGGCGCGGGGACGCGATGGTGCTGACACGCAACGAGACCGCGCACCATGCGTGGCGCGCGGCGGGGTACACGCCTCAGGAGCAGTGGCTGCGCTGGGTGAAGCCGCTCACCGGCTGACCCGGCCCGCCGACCGTCCGCTTTGCCGATCCTTTACTATTGGGGGGACCGTACGGACAGTACGGTCTTCCCATCGGTTCATGAAAGGTGTGAGCGTCCGCCCATGGGCGAGCCTCCCAGTACCCGACATCGCGCGTTCCTCCCTGCCCTGTCCGACCATGGGACGGAGGTGACCCGATGATGGAAGTGCTCCTGCTGCTGGTGGCGATCCTGCTGTCGCTCGCGTGCGGCGCCTTCGTCGCGGCCGAGTTCTCACTGACCACCGTGGAGCGCGGCGAACTGGAACGGGCGGTCGCGCGGGGCGAGCGCGGCGCGGCCGGCGCCCTCAAGGCCGTCCGCAATCTCACCTTCCAGCTCTCCGGCGCCCAGCTCGGCATCACCGTCACCAACCTGGTGGTCGGCATGCTCGCCGAGCCGTCCATCGCCAAGCTGATCTCCGGGCCGCTGGAGTCGATCGGCTTCTCGCGCACCGCGGCGAGCTCGGTCGCGCTGGTGCTGGGTACGGCCCTGTCGACCGTGTTCCTGATGGTCGTCGGCGAGCTGGTGCCGAAGAACTGGGCGATCTCCGCCCCGCTGGCCGTGGCCAAGCGGGTGGGCAACGCCCAGCGCTGGTTCAGCGCCGCCTTCCGCCCCTTCATCACCCATCTGAACAACACCGCGAACCGTGTGGTGCGCCGCTTCGGCCTGGAGCCCGCCGAGGAGCTGGCCTCCGCCCGCAGTCCCCAGGAGCTGGCGGCGCTGGCCCGGCACTCCGCCAAGCAGGGCGCCCTGGAGGCGGACACCGCCGAGCTGTTCGTGCGCACGCTGAATCTGGCCGACCTCACCGCTGAGAACGTGATGACCCCGCGCGTGCAGGTCATCGCCCTGGAGGCCCTGGCGACCTGCGAGGACGTGGCGAACGCCACCCGGGCGACGGGTCTTTCCCGCTTCCCCGTCTACCGCGGCAGCCTGGACACGGTGGTCGGCACCGCCCACATCAAGGACGTCCTGGCGGTCCCCGCGGAGCGCCGCACGCGCGTGTCCATCGCCGAGATCATGCGTGAACCGCTGCTGGTGCCCGAGTCGCTGACGGTGGACCGGCTCCTGGACCGGCTGTCCGGGAAACGGACGATGGCCGTGGTCATCGACGAGTACGGCGGCACGGCGGGCGTGGCGACGCTGGAGGACATCGTCGAGGAGGTCGTCGGCGAGGTCCGTGACGAGCACGACCCGCACGAGACACCCGACCTGGCCCCCGCGGGCACGGACGACGACGGCCGTGTCCTGTACTCGGCCGACGGCGCCGCCCGCACCGACCAGCTCACGCGCGTGGGGCTGCACGCCCCGGAGGGCCCGTACGAGACACTCGCCGGCCTGGTCGCCACCGAGCTGGGCCGCATCCCGGCCGTCGGCGACAGGGTCCAGGTCGCCGGCTGGCGCATGGACGTGGTGGACGCCTCCGGCCGCAGGGCCGCGCGGGTGCTGCTGCACGCGCCGCTCGACGACCCGTCCGAACAGGAGGTCGGCAGGTGACCGCCGTCCAGTTGCTGATCGGCCTGGCGACCCTGGTCGTCAACGCCTTCTTCGTCGGAGCGGAGTTCGCCCTGATCTCCGTACGCCGCTCCCAGATCGAGCCGTACGCCGAGCGGGGCGACCGGCGCGCCAGGAGCGTGCTGTGGGGTCTGGAGCACGTGTCCGCGCTGATGGCGGCGGCACAGCTCGGCATCACGCTGTGCACCCTGGTCCTCGGTGTGGTCGCGGAACCGGCGATCGCGCATCTGCTGGAGCCGGTGTTCCACGCGATCGGCGTGCCCGAGAGCGCCGGCCACGCGGTGTCCTTCGTGATCGCGCTGACCCTGGCCACGTATCTGCACATGCTGCTGGGCGAGATGGTGCCGAAGAACATCGCGCTCGCGGAGCCGGTGCGCAGCGCCCTGCTGCTCGGACCGCCGCTGGTCACCCTCTCCCGGGCGCTGCGCCCGGTGATCTTCGCGATCAACGCCTTCGCGAACGGCCTGCTGAAGCTGCTGCGGATCGAGACCAAGGACGAGGTCACGGCCACCTTCTCGGACGCGGAGCTGGCGCAGATCGTCAAGGACGCCGGTGAGGCGGGTCTCCTCGACGACCGCGCCCAGGAGCGGCTGCACGACGCCCTGGAGCTGGGCCGGCGCCCGGTGCGGGACGTCGTCCTTCCGCTGGAACGTGTCGTCTACGCGCGCGTGGGCGTCACGCCGGAGGAGCTGGAGCGGCTCGCGGGCGAGTCCGGGTTCTCCCGCTTCCCCGTCGTCGACGAGGGGCGCCGGATCGTCGGCTACCTGCACGTCAAGGACGCGCTGGACGCCTCGCCCCACAACGTGCCGTTCCGGCTGCGGGACCTGCGGCCCATCGCGCGCGTACGGGAGACGACGCCCCTGGACGACGTCCTGACCGCCATGCGGGGCAGCCGTACGCATCTGGCGGCCGTGCTGGGCGCCGACGGACGGCTCGCGGGGATGGTGACCATGGAGGACGTGCTGCGGGAACTGTTCGGGCAGCGGGCGTGAGGCTGCTCCTGCCGTGAGCGAGCTCCCGCCGTGAGCCTGCTCCCGAGGGGAACGGAGGCCGACCGACCGACGGGTATGTGCGCGGGTTACCATCGCTGACGTCATGCAGACGAACACCACACCCCCGTACTCCAGTCTCGTCGCGGTCGGCGACTCCTTCACCGAGGGCATGTCGGACCTGCTGCCGGACGGCACCTACCGGGGCTGGGCGGACCTCCTCGCGGGCCGGATGGCCGCCCGCACGCCCGGCTTCCGGTACGCCAACCTCGCCGTGCGCGGCAAGCTGATCGGCCAGATAGTCGAGGAGCAGGTGCCCGTGGCGGCCGCGATGGGCGCCGACGTGATCACCCTCGTCGGCGGCCTCAACGACACGCTGCGACCCAAGTGCGACATGGGGCGGGTCAAGGGCCTGCTGACGGAGGCGGTGGAGCGGCTGGCCCCGTCCTGCAAGCAGCTCGTGCTGATGCGCAGCCCCGGCCGCCAGGGCCCGGTCCTGGAGCGGTTCCGGCCGCGCATGGAGGAGTTGTTCGCCTGCGTCGACGACCTCGCCGCCCGGCACGGCGCCCTGGTCGTCGACCTGTACGGCGCCCCGTCCCTGGGCGACCCGCGCCTGTGGGACGTGGACCGGCTGCACCTCACGGCCGAGGGCCACCGCCGTGTCGCCGAGGCGGTCTGGCAGACGCTCGGCCACGACCCCGAGGACACCGAGTGGCACACACCGATGCCGGCGACCCTGCCGCCGGGCTGGGCTGCGCGCCGCGTCGCGGACGTCCGGTTCGCCCGGCAGCACCTGCTGCCGTGGATCGGACGCCGTCTGACCGGCCGCTCCTCGGGCGACGGCCTGCCGCCGAAGCGGCCGGAGCTGCTGCCGTACGAGGGCCCCGCGGTCTAGGAGCGCGGTGACCGCGCGGGTGATCGGTCTCCGGGCCGGATCCACGGGTTCGGGCCCCGGCTGGAAGACTCCCCCGTGGACGTCGCCCTGACCGGCGCCGGCGGTGAGCCACCGCTGGACCTCGGAGGCTGAGACCTCCCCCGGCACCCCCGGGCAACCCCTTCGCCTACGACACCCCGACGAGGAGACGGGACGGCACGCGGGCCGAGGTGACGGCTGTGTACCGGGCGTATCCGCTGGACACCCGGAGCTGCTGGAGCTGGTGGACGGCCTGCGCGGGAAGACGCCGGCCTGCTGGTGAGCGCCGGAACCCTGTCACGCGGACGTCCTGCCCGAGCTGGCGCAGGCCGGAGGGTGACGCGGGTCTCGTAGGTTCCGCCGAACAGCCCTGCGGCGCTGGCCTGCACGAATCGCCAGTAGAATCCGTACACGTGACTTCCGCTCCCGCCAAGCCCCGCATCCCGAACGTCCTCGCCGGACGCTACGCCTCCGCCGAGCTCGCCACGCTCTGGTCGCCCGAGCAGAAGGTGAGGCTGGAGCGTCAGCTCTGGCTCGCCGTGCTGCGGGCGCAGAAGGACCTCGGGATCGAGGTGCCGGACGCGGCGATCGCCGACTACGAGCGCGTCCTCGACCAGGTCGACCTGGCCTCGATCGCCGAGCGCGAGAAGGTCACGCGGCACGACGTGAAGGCGCGGATCGAGGAGTTCAACGACCTCGCCGGGCACGAGCACGTGCACAAGGGCATGACCTCGCGCGACCTCACCGAGAACGTCGAGCAGCTGCAGATCCGCCTCTCGCTGGAGCTGATGCGCGACCGTACGGTGGCCGTCCTCGCCCGGCTGGGCAAGCTGGCCGGGGAGTACGCCGAGCTGGTCATGGCCGGCCGCTCGCACAACGTGGCCGCGCAGGCCACCACGCTCGGCAAGCGTTTCGCGACCGCGGCCGACGAGCTGCTCGTGGCGTACGGCCGGGTCGAGGAGCTGCTCGGCCGCTACCCGCTGCGTGGCATCAAGGGCCCGGTCGGCACGGCGCAGGACATGCTCGACCTGCTCGGCGGGGACGCCGGGAAGCTCGCCGAGCTGGAGCAGCGGATCGCGGGCCACCTGGGCTTCTCGCAGGCGTTCACGTCCGTCGGCCAGGTGTACCCGCGCTCGCTGGACTACGAGGTCGTCACCGCGCTGGTGCAGCTGGCGGCGGCGCCGTCGTCGCTGGCGAAGACGATCCGGCTGATGGCCGGGCACGAGCTGGTCACCGAGGGCTTCAAGCCGGGCCAGGTCGGCTCCTCCGCCATGCCGCACAAGATGAACACCCGCTCCTGCGAGCGCGTCAACGGCCTCATGGTCGTCCTGCGCGGCTACGCGTCGATGACGGGCGAGCTGGCGGGCGACCAGTGGAACGAGGGTGACGTGTCCTGCTCGGTGGTGCGCCGGGTGGCGCTCCCCGACGCGTTCTTCGCGCTGGACGGTCTGCTGGAGACGTTCCTGACGGTGCTCGACGAGTTCGGGGCCTTCCCGGCGGTCGTGTCGCGCGAGCTGGACCGCTATCTGCCGTTCCTCGCCACCACCAAGGTGCTGATGGGCGCGGTGCGCGCGGGCGTGGGCCGCGAGGTCGCGCACGAGGCGATCAAGGAGAACGCCGTGGCCTCCGCGCTGGCGATGCGCGAGCAGGGCGCCGAGCGCAACGAGCTCCTGGACAAGCTCGCCGCCGACGAGCGCATCCCGCTGGACCGGGCGCAGCTCGACGCGCTGATGGCCGACAAGCTGTCCTTCACGGGCGCCGCCGCCGACCAGGTTGCCGCCGTCGTCGGCCGGATCGAGGAGATCGTGAAGCAGCGCCCGGAGGCCGCCGGCTACACCCCGGGAGCGATCCTCTGACCCGCTTCACCCAGGCGGAGCTCGAGGCCGCCCGCGACCGTCTCGTCCCGGACGTGGTCGCGGGCGGCCTCCGTGTGCTGTTCTGCGGCATCAACCCGGGGCTGATGACGGCGGCGACGGGCCACCACTTCGCCCGCCCGGGCAACCGTTTCTGGCCGGTGCTGCACCTGTCCGGTTTCACGCCGAGGCTGATGAAGCCGGCCGAGCAACGGGAGTTGCTGTCGTACGGGCTCGGCATCACCAACGTGGTGGCGCGGGCGACCGCGCGGGCCGACGAGCTGACGGCTCAGGAGTACCGCGAGGGCGGGCGGCTGCTGGCGGAGAAGGTCGTGCTGCTGAGGCCGCGCTGGCTGGCCGTGGTGGGGGTCACGGCCTACCGGGCCGCGTTCGACGACCGGAAGGCGCGGGTGGGTCCGCAGGAGCGGGTGATCGGGGACACGCGTGTGTGGGTGCTGCCGAATCCCAGTGGCCTCAACGCCCATTGGACGGCGGCGACGATGGCGGAGGAGTTCGCGCGGCTGCGGGTGGCGGCGGAGGGCTGAGGCCGGGTCAGGGCGGGTCGGTGTCGGTGACGACGGCGAGGAGCTGGAACGGCAGTTCCTTGTCCCACTGGGAGACTCCCAGGGCGAGCCAGCGTCCCGTGCCGGGCAGCTGCCACAGGTGGACGTCCGGCACGTGCGCACTGAGCGAGCGCCAGGGCTCGGGTATGTCCTCGCCGTTCGTCGAGCGTTCCAGCGTGCTGGACAGGCTGATGTGGTGCGGTGGCCCCCAGCGGTCGGTCAGCCGCGCGGTGATCCCGTCCCGGTCGGCGTCGTACTGTGCCTCCGTCTCCTCCCACTGCGTCCCGTCGTCCTCCCAGAAGTCGTCGCTGGTCTGTAACTCGGCGACGAGATAACCGGGGCCTCCCGTGCCCACGTCCGTCCTGCCGTGCTCCGCGGGGAAGTCCCGGGCGCACAGCAGGTCGATGGTGGCGAGCCAGCGCGCGATGTCCATGTGATCCAGTAAACCGGCTGCCACTGACAATCAGTGAGGCGATGGCCACGGGGAACTGTCAGGGTGTCAGCGACCCGGGCTCAGGCGTCCCGGCGCCGCACCCGCCACTCCCCCGCCGCGAGGGCGGCCGCCGTCCACAGGGCGGTCACCGCGAGCCCGGTCCACGGTCCCAGGGCGCCGTCCCAGCTTCCGTGGAGCACCACTTGGCCGGCCCGGTCGGGCAGGAAGTCCGCGACGCCGCCGGACAGGTCGCCGATCACGAAGGACACGATCAACAGGAACGGGATCAGGACGCTCAGCGCGGCCACTCCGCTGCGCAGGACGGCCGTCAGCCCCGCGGCGAACAGGGCCATCAGCGTCAGGTGGATCCCGCAGCCCACCGCGGCGCGCACGCCCTCGGCCGTACTGAACCCGTCGGCCTTCTCCCCCAGTACCGCGCTGCCCACCGCCAAGGTGACGAAGCCCGTGACCAGGCCGACGGCCAGGACGGGCAGCGCGATCGCCGTCGCCTTGGCGGCGAACCAGCGGCCCCGGTGCGGCACCGCGGCCAGCGAGACGCGCAGCGCCCCGCCCTGGAACTCGGCCGCCACGGCCGTCGTCCCGAACGCGATCGCCGCGATCTGGCCGAAGGTGACGCCGAAGAAGGCGGAGAACAGCGGGTCGAAGTCGTCGCCGTCCGTGTCGACGCCGGCGAGCGCGGAGAAGGCGACGGTGGCGACCAGGATCGCGCACGGGCCGCCGACCTGTGCGCGCAGGGTACGGATCTTGATCAACTCGGCGTGGAGGGCGGGCTGGAATGCCATGGTCAGGCCTCCTGCGGCTGGGCCGTGAACTCGGCGTCGGCGGCGGTCAGATCGAGGTAGGCCTGCTCCAGCGTGCCTTCCTCGGCGGTCAGTTCGAGCAGGGGGACGCCGGCGTCGGACGCGAGGCGGCCGATGTCGTCCACGCGTGCGTGGTCCACGGTCCAGTGCCCGTCGTCGTGGGCGACGGCGTCGTGGCCGTGGCGGGCGAGGGCGTTGCCGAGCGCGGCGGGGTCGCTGGTGCGGACCCGTACGCGGGGCCGCACGCGCGCGTCGATGAAGTCCCGCATCGGGGTGTCAGCCAGCAGGCGGCCCCGGCCGAGGACGACGAGGTGGTCGGCGAAGGAGGCGGTCTCGTTCATCAGGTGACTGGAGACCAGCACGGTCCGCCCCTCGCCCGCGAGCCGACGCAGCAACCCGCGGATCCAGACGATGCCTTCGGGGTCCAGGCCGTTGGACGGCTCGTCGAGCACCACCACCTCGGGGTCGCCGAGCAGGGCCGCGGCGATGCCCAGCCGCTGGCGCATGCCCAGGGAGTACGTCCTCACCCGGCGGCGGGCGGCCGGGGCGAGCCCCGTCTCCTCCAGCACCTCGTCGACCCGGCGGACGGGGACGCGGTTGCTCGCGGCGAGGGCGCGCAGATGGTCGCGGCCGGTGCGGGACCCGTGCGGGGCCTGCGCGTCGAGCAGGGCGCCGACGTGCCGCAGGGGTTCGCGCAGGGTGGCGTAGGTCCGGCCGTCGAGGGTGGCGGTGCCGGACGTCGGGCGGTCGAGGCCGAGGAGCAGGCGCAGGGTGGTGGACTTCCCGGCGCCGTTGGGGCCGAGGAAACCGGTGACGCGGCCGGGCAGGACGCGGAAGGTGAGCGCGTCCACGGCCCGTCGGCGGCCGTACTCCTTCGTGAGGTCGCGGATGTCGATGCTGGTCATGGCCCCAGCCTGGCGACCGGCCCGGTGCGGGGGCCTCCCCCGCCGGTGGAGTCCGTCTCCCCCGCCCGGGGGAGGCCCGTTGTCAGTGGTGCCTGCCACGATGTCCGCATGGGCCGCTGCCTGCGCCCGCTGCTGCGGGGGACGACGTACACACGACTGCTGCACCTGTGGGTGCCGATGCTGGTCGTGAGTGTCTGGATGTACATCGATCCGTCGCGGCCGTGGGTGCCCGCGCTCGTGCTCGTGCCGGTCGGGCTGATCCCGGCGGTGCGCAGGGGCGAGGGGGTGCAGGCGCAGCTGCTGCTCACGCCCGGCGAGCGGGATCCGGGCTTCTCCGTGGCTCCGGCGACGGGATGGCGGGACCGGCTGCGCACGGTGCTGTGGCTGGAAGTGCGCATGGCGCTCGGGGCGGTGTCCGTGTTCGGCTGCGTCTGGCTGCCGATCCTCGCCTTCGAGCTGGCCCGGACCGCGTGGGGGCGGGTGCCCGACGGCGTCCCGGTCCTCGCCGAAGCGACACCGCACTGGGGCTACGCCCTCCTGGTGCCGCTCCCTCTCCTCGCCTTGTACGGGCTGGTCGTCGGGCTCGGCGCGTCGGTCACCTCCCTCGCGCGGCGGCTCCTCGGCCCCTCCGCCGCGGAGCGGCTCGCGGCGCTGGAGGAGCGCACCGAGCAGCTCCTGGAGCGCAATCGGATAGCGCGCGAGCTGCACGACTCGATCGGTCACGCGCTCACGGTGGCGGTGGTGCAGGCGGGCGCGGCGCGGGCGGCGGGCGACGCTGAGTTCACCGACCGGGCACTGGGCGCGATCGAGGAGACCGGCCGGTCGGCCCTCGCCGATCTGGAGCGGGTCCTCGGTGTCCTGCGCGAGTCGGAGCAGCCGGCGAGCGGAAGGCCGACGCTGGCCGAGGCCGACCGGCTGCTGGAGTCGGCGCGCGCGTCGGGCGCGAAGGTCGACGCCGAGGTGACCGGACCGCTGGACTCGGTGCCGGGTCCGGTGTCCCGGGAGGGCTACCGCATCCTCCAGGAGGCGCTGACCAACGTGCTGAGACACGCGGGAGCCGTCCCCGTCCGGGTCCGTGTCGGGGTCGCCTCCGACGTCCTCTGCCTGGAGGTCCGCAATCCGCTGACGGCTGGCACACCCGGCCCCGGGCGCGGCAGCGGGCTGCGTGGCATACGCGAGCGGGCCGCGCTCCTCGGCGGGCGGGCGTCCACGGGCCCGGACGCGGGAGACTGGCAGGTCCGTGCGGAGCTGCCGCTGGGCTGATCTACGC
Organism: Streptomyces aurantiaciflavus; assembly: GCF_049808595.1. Classification (NCBI taxonomy): domain Bacteria; kingdom Bacillati; phylum Actinomycetota; class Actinomycetes; order Kitasatosporales; family Streptomycetaceae; genus Streptomyces; species Streptomyces aurantiaciflavus. The sequence goes on from NZ_JBNCAQ010000013.1 coordinate 124,887, forward strand.
TGGCCGGATGCCGGTGACCGTACTCCTCGTCGACGACGAACCCCTGGTCCGCGCGGGTCTGCGGGCCGTGCTGGAGGCGCCGGGCGACATCGAGGTCGTCGGGGAGGCGGCGGACGGTGCGGCGGTGATTCCGCTGGTGCGGCAGCTCCGGCCGGACGTGGTCGCCATGGACGTGCGGATGCCGTTGATGGACGGGATCGAGGCCACTCGGGCGGTGCTGCGGACGGTGCCGGAGCCGCCGAAGATCCTCGTGGTGACGACCTTCGAGAACGACGAGTACGTGTACGAGGCGCTGCGGGCGGGCGCGGACGGGTTTCTGCTGAAGCGGGCGCGGCCCGCCGAGATCGTGCACGCGGTGCGGCTCGTCGCCGAGGGCGAGTCACTGCTGTTCCCCGCGTCGGTACGGCGGCTCGCCGCCGAGTACGGCGACGGGGGGCGGGGGAACCGCGCGGCCCGGGACGTGTTGCGACGGGCGCGGTTGACCGAGCGGGAGGCCGAGGTGCTGCGGCTGATGGCACGAGGCCTGTCCAACGCGGAGATCGCCGCCCAGCTGGTCGTCGGCGCGGAGACGGTCAAGTCACATGTGAGCGCGGTCCTGGCCAAGCTGGGGGCACGGGACCGCACGCAGGCCGTCATCACGGCGTACGAGTCCGGGTTCGTGGGCGCAGGCTGAGCCGACGCACGACACCTGCGGCACACCGAGCGGCCGGCGGACGCCCGACGGCGCACGACGTCCTCGACGGCACGCCGAGCCTGCGGGCGGCAGGCCGGCGCGCCACCCGGGGCCCGAGGCGCGCCACCCGGGGCACGCCGAGCCGAGGCCGGGCGCCCCGACAATGCGAGGCGCCCGACGGCACGCTGGGTCGGCCCGCGGCAAGCCCCAGCGGGCGCCCACCCGACAACACGCCGAGCCACGGCCGGACGCCCCGACCACACGCGGCACCCAACGGCACGCCGAGCTGCGGGCGGCAGCCCCGAGCATGCGCGGCACCCAACGGCACGCCGAGCTGCGGGCGGCAGCCCCGAGCATGCGCGGCACCCAACGGCACGCCGAGCTGCGGGCGGCAGCCCCGAGCATGCGCGTCCACCGGGACGCGCCGAGCCAGGTCCGACACCCCAACCACGCACGGCGCCCAACAGCGCGCTGAGCCGAGCCGGCCCGCGGCAAGCCCCAGCGGGCGCCCCACCAGCGGCGCGCCGAGTCGGGGCCGAGCGGGCGGGGCGACCAGCGGCGTCGGAAGTCCGTTCGTGGGATTCCGCACTCGCCGGGGTCGGCCGCGCCGAGTACGATCCGCCCAACACGGCCACGAGCTGGGAGGACGGACGTTGGGACGGCTGACCGGCGGGGATCCCTCGCTGCTGCGAAGGATCAACTCCGCGGTGGTGCTGCACGCGCTGCGTGCCGCGGACTGCGCGACGCTGACGGAGATCACCCGGGTCACGGGGCTGTCCCGGCCGACCGTCGAGGGGGTCGTCGAGGATCTCATCGGGGCCGGGCTCGTCGTCGAGAAGGCGGCCGACGAGAGTGTCGCCCGGCGACAGGGGCGGCCGGCGCGGCGGTTCCGGTTCCGTGCGGAGGCCGGTCATCTGCTGGGTCTGGAGATCGGGGCGCACCGCGTGGCCGCGCTCCTCGCCGACCTGGACGGACGGGTGCTGGGCGCCCAGGCCAAGGACGTCGACGAGACGGCGCCGGCGGACGAGCGGCTGGAGCGGCTGCGCAGCGCGGTCGCCGAGCTGTTGCGCCGGGCTGGTGTCGCGCGCAGCTCCCTGCGGGCCGTGGGCGTCGGCACCCCCGGGATCGTCGAGGCCGACGGAACGATACGGCTGGGCACGGCGCTCCCCCAGTGGACGGGGCTGCGGTTGGGCGAGCGGCTGAGCCGCTCCTTCAAGTGCCCGGTGCTGGTCGAGAACGACGCCAACGCGGCGGCCGTGGCCGAGCACTGGAAGGGGTCGGCCGTGGAGTCCGACGACGTCGTGTTCGTGCTGGCGGGGCTGAGCCCGGGCGCCGGTTCGCTGATCGGCGGGCGGCTGCACCGCGGGTACGGCGGGGCCGCCGGGGAGATCGGCGCGCTGCACCTGCTGGGCCGGGAGGTGACCCCGGAGACGCTGTTGTCCACGACGGACGAGCCGCTGCACCCGCTGGACGAGCAGGCGGTCGCCGGCGTGTTCGCGCAGGCGCGCGAGGGTGATCAGCGGGCCCGGGCGGCCGTCGACCGCTTCATCCAGCGGCTCGTCCACGACGTGGCCGCGCTGGTGCTGGCCCTCGACCCCGAGTTGGTGGTGGTCGGCGGCTGGGCGGCCGGGCTGGACGGTGTCCTGGAGCCGTTGCGGCGGGAGTTGGAGCGGTACTGTCTGCGGCCGCCGAAGGTGGCCCTGTCGATGCTCGGCGAGGCGGCCGTGGCGACGGGGGCGCTGCGGCTGGCTCTCGACCATGTCGAGGAGCAGCTCTTCGCGGTGGAGGGGACGGTGACGGGGCGTTCGGCGGTGGGTCGTCCGTGAAACGCGCCGCGCCCCGGAGGAGTTCCGGGGCGCGGCGGAGGTGTGCGCTCGGTGGCGCGGGCCTCGGCGGCCGGGGCGCAGACCGTTCAGGTGCCTGCCGTAGGGCCGTGAGGCGGGATCGGAGCGTCAGGACGCCTGGCGCTCCGGACCGTGGTGGATCTCCACCCCGCCCGACGCGCCGAACGTCAGCCGGCAGGTGTCCGCGCGGTACGTGGCGACGGAGAGCGCCGCGGTGCGGCCCTCGGCGAAGAAGCGGGTCGTGACGACGAGCACCGGGGCACCCGGCAGCCGGTCGAGTTCCTTCGCGTCGTCCGCGCGGGCCGAGCCCAGCTCCACGGCGCGGTCCTGCCCCTCCAGGGCCAGGTGCTGCAGCTCGCGCAGCGCCGCACGCGCGCGTGCCGTACCGGACGGGGCGTCGATCGCGGTCAGGCCGGGCACCGACGACTGCGGGACGTAGAGGAGCTCGGCGGCGACGGGCCGGCCGTGGGACACCCGGGAGCGGCGCACGATGTGCACGGGCTGCTCGCGGTCGATGCCGAGGGCGTCGGCGACGGCCGCCGGCGGGGCGGCGACCGTGCAGTCGACGAGTTGCCACGTGTCACCACTCGCGCCGGGCCAGGTTCCGCGTTCCGTTCCCACGTCGACGCCCACGCGGGGCGGCGCGACGGTGGTGCCGACGCCGCGACGGCGCTGCAGCCGGCCCTCCAGTTCGAGCTGCTCCAGGGCCTGACGGAGCGTCGCGCGCGCGACCCCGAATCGGGCGGCCAGTTCACGCTCGTTGGGCAGGATCTCGCCCACGGTGAACTCCGAGTCGAGTGCCTCACTGAGCACGGTCTTGAGATGCCAGTACTTCGGTTCCGGCACCGATTCCAGTTGCGTGGTCCCCACCCTGTCCTCCGCAATCGCCGTGGTCCGGCGGCGTTTTCGCGCCCTTGTTTATTAAAGGTTGTTGTACTTCTCTGCGACCATAGGGCGGCCCCCATGCCTGGTCAAGACCAATCCTGGAACCCTGGGGACGTTGGTTTACACCGGACGAGAAAGCGTTCACTGAACGTTCTCGAGGAACCGTTTTCTTGACATGACGGCAAATCCCCCGTCGCGAAACGGGGGCCGCGGTACTGGAGTTGGCGCTACACGGTGAGCGTGCGCAGCTTGTCGGGGTTGCGGATGACATAGACGGCCTGGACGCGCCCCTCGGCCACGTCGAGCTGGAAGACGGCGTCCGGCTTGTCCCCGGACAGGATCAGTACGGCGAGGCCGCCGTTGACCTCCAGGAAGCGGAAGGACGGGTCCTGGACGCCCTTGCGGGCCACCCCGAGGAGGAACCGGCCCACGTGGTCGGCGCTCTCCAGGACCCGCAGCGGTGCCTTCGCCTTGCCGCCGCTGTCGCCGACGAGACGGGCGTCCGGCGCGAGCAGCGCCATCAGGCCCTCCAGGTCGCCCTCCGCCGCGGCGGCGAGGAATCGCTCGGTGAGCTCGCGGCGCTGGACGGGGTCGACGTCGTAGCGGGGGCGCCGTTCCTCGACGTGCCGGCGGGCACGGCCGGCCAGCTGGCGCACCGCGGGCTCGGTCCGGTCGAGGACGGCGGCGATCTCGGCGTACGGGTAGCCGAAGGCCTCCCGCAGGACGAACACCGCGCGCTCCAGCGGGGACAGCGACTCCAGGACGACGAGGACGGCGAGGGAGACGGAGTCGGCCAGCACGGCCTGCTCGGCGCTGTCCTGGACGGTGTCGCCGAAGTGGGTGACGTACGGTTCGGGCAGCCAGGGGCCGACGTACGCCTCGTTGCGGGCCTTGATCCGGGCGAGGCGGTCGAGGGCGAGGCGGGTGGCGACGCGGACCAGGTAGGCGCGGGGTTCGCGCACGTCGGCGCGGTCGGCCGCCGACCAGCGCAGCCAGGCGTCCTGGACCACGTCCTCCGCGTCGGCGACACGTCCGAGCATGCGGTAGGCGACGCCCAGGAGGAGCGGGCGGTGGTCTTCGAAGACGTCGGTGGCGGTGTCTGCGGTCACGGTGCCATCCCATCCGACGCGTCTGCCGGTGTCCAGACGGCGCGCGAACAGGGGCTACCCGTGGGTAGCAATTGCTGACAAGCTGTCTACGCCGCGTCGGCCGATCCGCCCGGACCCCGTCGGCCCGTCCGCCCGTACAGACGAGGAGCACCCCCATGTCCGCCACCGTCTCCTTCACGGTTCCCGGCCCCCGTGGCCCGCAGCCCGTCACCGTCTCCTACGCGCGCGCCGGGCGCGGCGAGCCGCTGCTCCTGCTGCACGGCATCGGGCATCACCGCCAGGCCTGGGACCCCGTGGTGGACATCCTCGCCGCCGAGCGGGACGTGATCGCCGTGGACCTTCCCGGCTTCGGCGCGTCCCCCGCCCTGCCCGACGGGCTCGCCTACGACCTGCCCACGACGACCGCGGTGTTCGGCGCCTTCTGCGAGGCGCTGGAGCTCGAACGGCCTCACGTCGCCGGCAACTCGCTGGGCGGGCTGCTGGCCCTGGAACTCGGCCGCGAGAAGCGCGTACGGTCCGTCACCGCGCTGTCGCCGGCCGGGTTCTGGTCGGAGGCGGAGCGGCGGTACGCCTTCGGCGTCCTGCTCACCATGCGTCAGATCTCCCAGCGGCTGCCGCTACCCCTGGTCGAGCGCCTGTCGCGTACGGCGGCCGGCCGCACGGCCCTGACCAGCACCATCTACGCCCGCCCCGGCCGCCGTTCCCCCGAGGCCGTGGTCGCCGAGACGCTCGCGCTGGCCCAGGCGACCGGCTTCGACCAGACTCTGCGGGCCGGTACGACCGTCAAGTTCACCGACGACATCCCCGGACTCCCGGTCACCGTGGCCTGGGGCACCCGGGACTGGCTCCTGGTACGCCGTCAGGGCGTCCGCGCCAAGCAGATCATCCCCCGGGCCCGCCTGGTCCGCCTGCCCGGCTGCGGCCACTGCCCGATGAACGACGACCCGGCGCTGGTGGCGCGGGTGATCCTCGACGGCAGCCGCTGAGGCAGGGGGCGACTCAACGCCGTTGCCGCCGGGGCGACTCGGGCTCTGAGGGAGCGTCCGGCGCCCCGGGCGGCCGGGAGGGGCCCGGTGGCCCGGTGGCAAGAGCCACGAGCCCGCAGCCCCCAGATGCCGCGTGGCGAGCGGTGGCCAGCGCGACCAGCCCCCGACGCCGGCGTGCCGCGAAGCGCGCGGTGGCAAGCGCGAGAACCCGCAGCTCCAGCGTCGCGAAGCGCACGGTGGCAAGCACGAAGAGCCCGCAGCTCCAGCGTCGCGAAGCGCACGGTGGCAAGCACGAAGAGCCCGCAGCTCCAGCGTCGCGAAGCGCACGGTGGCAAGCACGAAGAGCCCCCGACCGCAGCTTGCCGCGCACCGCAGCTCATCGTCGTGCGCCCGACGGCGGACGAGGACGGCACCGGACCGACATGCTCGCCTGACTCGGCCCCCTCACGCCCCGTGGGCCCCACGCCACCCCGACCCGTCCTCCCCCGATCCGCCCGGCCCCGGCGTGTCCTCCTCCCCTCCTTCCCCGATGCGCCCAGCCCTTGCGCGTCCTCCCCCCTCCTCCCCGGATCCGCCCAGCCCCTGCGCGTCCTCCTCCCCTCCTCCCACGCCCAGCTGTTCACTTGAGGTTTCCGTGGGCGCTGCGGCGCACCAGTAGTTGTGGCTGTGCACACCGGCCGGTTCCCGTCACAGGAGGCCCTTCCATGTCACATCGTCCGCTTCCCGGGCGCCGCAGCGTCCTGCGTGGTTCGTTGGTCGCGTCGGCGGCCCTGACCCTGCCCGCCGCCGTCGGTGCGGCGCCGGCCCTCGCGCTGTCGGGGCGGCCCCGGGCCGAATGGGGCGTGCAGACCGGTGACGTGACCGCGCACTCCGGGCTGGTGTGGGTGCGGTCCGACCGGCCGGCGCGGATGATCGTCGAGACGGCGGCCACGGAGTCGTTCCGGGGCGCGCGCCGCTGGCACGGCCCGTTGCTCGACGCGGACAGCGACTTCACCGGCACGACGCGACTGCAGGGGCTGCCGTCCGGCGAGCAGATCCACTACCGGGTGCTGCTGGCCGACCCGGACGACCCGCGCCGTACGTGCGAGCCGGTGACCGGCACGTTCAGAACCGTCTCCGCCAAGCGGCGCGACGGCGTGCGGTTCGTCTGGTCGGGCGACCTCGCCGGGCAGGGCTGGGGCATCAACCCGGAGCTGGGCGGCTACCGGATCTACGACGCCATGGCCGCGCTCGACCCGGACTTCTTCCTCTGCAGCGGTGACAACATCTACGCCGACGGCCCGCTCACCGAGACCGTGGCCCTGCCCGACGGGCGGATCTGGCGGAACATCACCACGGAGGAGAAGGCGAAGGTCGCCGAGACGCTGGCGGAGTTCCGCGGCAACTTCCGCTACAACCTGCTGGACGAGAACCTGCGGGCCTTCAACGCCCGGGTCCCCTCCATCGTCCAGTGGGACGACCACGAGGTCACCAACAACTGGTACCCGGGCGAGATCCTCGCCGACAGCCGGTACACCGAGAAGAGCGTCGACGTCCTCGCCGCCCGCGCCCGGCAGGCGTTCTCCGAGTACTTCCCCATCTCGACGCTGCGCCGCCCCGACGGCCGGGTCTACCGGGTGCAGCACCACGGCCCGCTGCTGGACGTGTTCGTGCTCGACATGCGCACGTACCGCGACGCGAACTCGCCGGACGACCGGACCACCGACCCGCAGGGCATCCTCGGCCGCGAGCAACTGGAGTGGCTCAAGCGCGAGCTGGCCCGCTCACGGGCGGTGTGGAAGGTGATCGCCTCCGACATGCCGCTCGGTCTGGTCGTCCCCGACGGCACGGACGGCAAGCCGAACTTCGAGGCGGTCGCGCAGGGCGACCCGGGCGCGCCGCTCGGCCGTGAGCTGCAGATCGCCGAACTGCTGCGGTTCGTCAAGCACCGGCGGATCACCGGCACGGTGTGGCTGACGGCCGACGTCCACCACACCTCGGCCCAGCACTACGACCCGTCACGGGCCGCGTTCAAGGATTTCGCGCCGTTCTGGGAGTTCGTCTCCGGGCCGCTCAACGCGGGCGCCTTCCCGGCGAACACGCTGGACGGCACGTTCGGCCCGGACCGTGTCTTCGTCAAGGCGCCGACCACGGCCAACGTCTCCCCGGCGGGCGGCTACCAGTTCTTCGGCGAGGTCGACATCGACGGCGACAGCGGGGAGCTGACGGTGCGGCTGCGCGAGCAGGACGGCACCGTGCTGTTCACCCAGGTGCTCCAGCCGGGCCGGGTCGGCCAGTAACTCCCGTACTCTCGAAGGGTGCTCCGCGCACCGGCGTCATCTCCCGGTGCGCGGTGCGGCCCCCGCACGACCTGCGGCTGCGTCGTCGTGGCGCACCACGGCGCCGTAGCCGTAGAAGAGTGAACGAAACGGTCAAATGCACGCTTTACCCATCAGTCACAAGGCGTTCGTGATCACGCAACACCGTTCCTTCACAGTGGCCGCATGACTCGAGACATGTCTGATGTGACGCGCCGCAAACACGGGCGCCCGGTGCACCACTGGCGGCGGGACATGGTGGAGCTCGCCGCCCTCTTCACGGCGGTCGCGGTGGCCGACGTGGTCGCGAACCTCGTGGGGCACGGCCCCGACGGCCCCGGACTCCTGGCCCTGTCCGCTGCCGCCCTGACCGCCACCGCGGGATTCCACGTCTGGTGGTCCCGGCGCCACGGCCACGCGCCGCCCACCAGTGATACCGATGCCCGGCCGCCCTCCTACGAGGGGCAGGCCGGGCCGTCCGAGCTCCCCGCCGACGTCACCGCGCAGAGCACCCTGTGGCGGATGCGGACGACGGTGAAGGACGAGCCGGGATCGCTGGCCGCGCTGTGCACGGCGCTGGCCGGCCACCGGGTCGACATCCTGAGCCTGCAGACGCACCCGTTGGGCGAGGACACGGTGGACGAGTTCCTGCTGCGGGCCCCGGGCGCGCTGACGGCGGCCGACATCACCCGGGCCGTGGCGCGGGCCGGCGGCGCGGGCACCTGGATCGAGCGTGCCGACGCCCACGATCTGGTGGACGCCCCGACCCGGGTCCTGGGCCTGGCCACCCGTACCGCCCTGGACGCGGCCGAACTGCCGCTCGCGCTGCGGCAGTTGCTGGGCCGGTGCACCATCCGTTCCCTGCCCGCCGCCGCGAAGAGCGGCGGAAGGGGGCCGGAGGCCGTGCCCGTGGAAGGGGCCCTGGAGGACACCGTGATGCGCCTGCGGGCGCCGGAAGGCGGAGTGATCACCGTGGAGCGGCCGTATCTGCCGTTCACACCGACCGAGTTCGCGCGGGCGCGGGCGCTGGTGGAGCTGGACGCCCGGCTGGGCCCGCGGATCCCGGCCGGGCAGGACGTACTGACGCTGCCCGAGGGGAACGCCATCACCGTGCGCCGGGCCGACACCGGTGACCTGGAGGCGGCGAAGGCGATGCACGAGCGGTGCTCTGCGCGCACCCTCGGCATGCGCTACCACGGGCCGGTCGGTGACGCCGACCGCTACCTCAACCACCTGCTCAGCCCCCGTTTCGGCCGCACCCTCGCCGTGCAGACCCCCTCCGGGCGCCTCGTCGGCCTCGGCCACCTGCTGTGGGACGGCGACGAGACGGAGGTGGCGCTGCTGGTCGAGGACCAGTGGCAGCGGCGCGGCATCGGCGCCGAACTGCTCGGCCGGCTGGTCGCGATGGCCGTCGAGGCGGGCTGCGAGAGCGTGTACGCGGTGACGCGGTCCTCCAACACCGGCATGGTCGCCGCCATGCGCGGACTGGGTCTGCCCCTCGACTACCAGATCGAGGAGGGAACCCTCGTCATCACCGCCCGCCTGGAGAAGGCTGGGGCGCGGGCGGTACCGGGCGGGGACGGGGAGCGCATCGCTCGCGACTGACCCGCGCCCACCGGACGGCCCGGCGGTGTGACACCGCCGGGCCGTCGTCTCACACCGTGACGGCTCCCCGCTTCGTACCGTCCCTAGCTTGCCGCTTCATACAGTTCCGAGCTCCCCGCTTTGCACGGGCCCGGGCTCCCCGCTTCATACGGTGGCGGCTCCCCGCTCGGACCGGAGAACCGTTTCTCCCGTTCCAAGGGCCGCGTCCAGGTCCGCCCAGAGATCCTCGACGTCCTCCAGTCCCACCGACATCCGCAACAGCCGGTCGCTCACCCCGGCGCCCCGCCGTTCCTCGGCGTCCACGATGCGGTGGCTGATGGACGCCGGATGCTGGATGAGGGTGTCGACGCTGCCGAGGCTCACGGCGGGGGTGATCAGCCGGACGCCGGCGATCACCTCATGCGGGTCGCCGTGGACCTCGAAGGCGATCATCGCGCCGCCGATGCGGGGATAGTGGACCCGGACGACGCGCGGGTCGGCGGCCAGCCGGCGGACCAGTTCGGCGGCGTTCGCGGAGGCGGCCCGCACCCGCACCGGCAGCGTCGACAGGCCCCGCAGCAGCAGATAGCCGGCCAGCGGATGCAGCACCCCGCCGGTGGCGAACCGTATCTGCCGCAGCCGTCCGGCGAACTCCTCGTCGCAGGCCACCACACCGGCCAGCACGTCCCCGTGTCCACCGAGGTACTTGGTGGCGCTGTGCAGCACCAGCCGGGCGCCCTGCTGCGCCGGGCGCTGGAGGACGGGCGTGGCGAAGGTGTTGTCGACGAGCAGCGGGACCGAACCGCAGGCGTGGGCGACCGCCCGCAGATCGACCTCTGCGAGGGTCGGGTTGGCCGGGGACTCGACCATGACCAGGCCGGTGTCCGGGCGCAGCGCGTCCGCGATCCCGGCGGGGTCGGTCCAGGTGACCTCCGAGCCGAGCAGCCCGGCGGTCAGCAGATGGTCGCTGCAGCCGTACAGCGGGCGGACGGCCACGACGTGCCGCAGGCCCATGGAAGCCCGTACCAGCAGCACCGCGCTCAGCGCGGCCATGCCACTGGCGAACGCGACCGCGCTCTCGGTGCCCTCCAGCCGGGCCAGCGCGGTCTCGAAGCGGGCGACCGTCGGATTGCCCAGCCGCCCGTAGACGGGCGGGCCCTCGGGCTCGGCGCCGGTGGTGGCGAACGCGTCGATGCGAGCGGCCTCGGCGCGGCTGTCGTACGAGGGATAGGTGGTGGACAGGTCGATCGGCGGGGCGTGCAGGCCCTGCCGGGCCAGGTCGTCCCGCCCGGCGTGCACGGCCTCGGTGGCCAGTGCGCGGGGCGCTCCCGACGTGCGTACGCCGTCGTACGCGTGTGTGCTCGCTGAGGCTGAGTCCATGGACCGCAGGGTGAACAGGGAACGGGTGTGTCTGGGAGGTGTCCGTGTTACGTTCGGCGAGTGAGCGAATCCGTCGTACTGGACCCGGTGGATCTGCAGCTGCTGCGGCTGTTGCAGAACGACGCCCGGACCACCTACCGCGATCTCGCCGCGCAGGTCGGACTCGCGCCGTCCACGTGCCTGGACCGGGTGACGCGGCTGCGCCGGTCCGGGGTGATCGTCGGGCATCGGCTGCAGCTCGATCCGGCCAAACTCGGCCGAGGCCTCCAGGCGCTGCTGTCCGTGCAGGTCAGGCCGCACCGGCGGGAGCTGGTGGGGCCGTTCGTGGAGCGGATCCGGGCGTTGCCGGAGGCGCTGACCGTCTTCCATCTCACGGGGCCCGACGACTACCTCGTGCATGTCGCGGTCGCGGACATGGCCGATCTTCAGCGGCTGGTCCTGGACGAGTTCACGGCACGGCGGGAGGTGGCCCGGGTGGAGACACGGCTGATCTTCCAGCAGTGGGACTGCGGGCCGCTGCTGCCGCCGGCCACTTCGCCACAAACGCCGTGACGTGCGGCACCGCCGCGTACGAGGATGGTGCGCATGTCGCAGACCAACAACCCGCTGCCCCGCGAGGTCGCCGACGCCTACGTCGACGAACTCGTCGCCCTCGATCCGGTCACCGGTACCTATCTCGGCGTGAAGGAGAGTTCGAGCCGCCTGCCCGACTACTCACCGGCGGGACAGGAGGCACTCGCGCGGCTCGCGCGGGACACCCTGGCGAAGCTGGACGAGGCGGAGCGGCGGCCCGGCGCGGACCGTGACATCGAGCGCCGGTGCGCGCGCCTGCTGCGCGAGCGCCTCACCGCCGAACTCGCCGTGCACGACGCCGAGGAGGGCCTGCGCGCGGTCGGCAACATGGTCACGCCGGCGCACCAGGCGCGGGAGGTGTTCACCGTGACGCCGACGGAGACCGAGGAGGACTGGGCGGCGATCGCCGAGCGGCTGCGCGCGGTGCCGGCGGCGCTGACCGGCTACCGGGAGTCCCTGGCGCTCGGCCTGGAACGCAAGCTGTACGCGGCGCCGCGGCCGACCGCCACCTTCGTCGGACAGCTCACCGAGTGGTCGGACACGGACGGCTCGGGCCGCGGCTGGTTCGAGGACTTCGTCTCCGAGGGGCCCGAGGCGCTGCGCACGGAGCTGGACGAGGCGGCGCGGGCGGCGACCGCGGCGGTCGTCGAGCTGCGGGACTGGATGCGGGACGTGTACGCGCCGGCCGTCGAGGGCGCGCCGAACACCGTCGGCCGGGAGCGCTACGCCCGCTGGTCGCGCTACTTCAACGGCACCGACCTCGACCTGGACGAGGCGTACGCGTACGGCTGGGCCGAGTACCACCGGCTCCTCGCCGAGATGCAGCAGGAGGCGGAGAAGATCCTCCCGGGTGCCGGGACGCCGTGGGTGGCGCTCGCCCACCTCGACGAGCACGGCAAGCACATCGAGGGCGTCGACGAGGTCCGCGACTGGCTCCAGGGCCTGATGGACCAGGCGATCGACGCCCTGGACGGCACCCACTTCGAACTCGCCGAGCGGGTGCGGAAGGTGGAGTCGCGCATCGCGCCGCCCGGCAGCGCGGCGGCACCCTACTACTCGCCCCCGTCGGAGGACTTCTCCCGGCCCGGCCGCACCTGGCTGCCGACGATGGGCCTGACCCGCTTCCCGGTCTACGACCTCGTCTCCACCTGGTACCACGAGGGTGTGCCGGGTCATCACCTCCAGCTCGCGCAGTGGGCGCACGTCGCGCAGGACCTCTCCCGCTACCAGGCCACCGTCGGCCATGTCAGCGCCAACTGCGAGGGCTGGGCGCTGTACGCGGAGCGCCTGATGGACGAGCTGGGCTTCCTCACGGACGCGGAGCAGCGGCTCGGCTACCTGGACGCGCAGATGATGCGCGCGGTCCGGGTCATCGTCGACATCGGCATGCACCTGGAGCTGGAGATCCCCGCCGACTCCCCCTTCCACCCGGGCGAGCGCTGGACCCCCGAGCTGGCCGAGGAGTTCTTCAACGCCCACAGCAGCCGGCCGGCGGACTACGTGGCGAGTGAGCTGACCCGCTACCTGTCGATCCCCGGCCAGGCCATCGGCTACAAGCTCGGTGAGCGGGCCTGGCTGCTGGGCCGCGACAAGGCCCGCGAGCGGCACGGCGACGCCTTCGACCTCAAGGCGTGGCACATGGCGGCCCTTTCGCAGGGGTCGCTCGGGCTGGACGACCTGGTGGACGAGCTGGCGCGGCTCTGAGGAGCGCGTGGGGCGGGCCACGGAAATTCACTGTCGTCCGGGCCCGCCCGTGCGCCACCCTCGTCGGTCATGACCACCCGAACACTCTTCCTCTCCCCACGCGTCACCGCGACCGGCCACGCCCTCGCGGACGCGGCCCGGCGGCGTGGGGCGCACGTGGAGACGCTGCGCGACTGGCGGGTGCCCGAGCAGTGGCGGCGCGCGGCGGGGGCTTCGCTGTACGCCGGTCCGCTGTTCGCGGACGCGGTCGCGCGGGAGCTGGGGGTCGGTCTGCTGGAGGCGCCGGAGGACTGGCTCGCCCGGCTGCCGCACGAACTCACCCTCCGCGACGTCGAGTTCACCACGATCGCCGAGGCACGCCTGCTGCGGCGCCCCGCGTTCATGAAGCCGCCGAACGACAAGAGCTTCCCGGCCCGGGTCTACGCGGACGGCAGCGGGCTGCCGGGGCCGGACGCCGTCGAGGGCACGGAACCGGTGCTGGTGAGCGACATCGTGACGTTCGCCGTGGAGTACCGGCTGTTCGTGCTGGACGGTGAGGTGCGCACCGGCAGCCGGTACGCGGCCCGGGGGGATCTCGACGTCGCCCCGCTGGCCGAGGACCCGCGCCGCGCCGAGGTGCTGCGGTTCGCCGAGCGTTTGGCCGGGACGGGGCTGCCGAGCGCCGTCGTCGTGGACGTCGGCCTGGTGGACGGTGCCGGGTGGGCGGTGGTGGAGGCCAACGCCGCCTGGGCCAGCGGGCATTACGCGTGCGACACGGACGCCGCACTCGACGTCGTGCTGCACGCGGCCCGCCCCGAGGAGCAGTTCGCGGCGGCGGACCACCGGTTCCTGCGTCCCGTACCGGAGGTCGTACGGGACTGAGCGGGGAGCCCGGCTGTCAGCAGCCGCAGTCCTCCGCGTCCACGGGGGCGGTCAGCGGGTCGGCCGCGCGCCGCTCGCGGCCCTCCCAGGTCTCGTACTCGAAGCCCTCGCGCGCCCAGTACTCGAAGCCGCCGAGCATCTCCTTGACCCGGTAGCCGAGTTCGGCGAGGGCGAGGGCCGCGCGGGTGGCGCCGTTGCAGCCGGGACCCCAGCAGTACGTCACGACCGGCACGTCCTTGTCGAGGAGCTGCCGGGCCTGCTCGGGGACGAGCGCGGTCGGCAGGTGGATCGCGCCGGGGATGTGGCCCTGGTCCCACGCCTCGGTGGAGCGGGAGTCCAGGACGACGAAGCCGGGGTCGCCGTCGGCCGCGAGCGCCGCGGCCACGTCGGAGACATCGGCGTGGAAGACGAGGCTCGCCCGGAAGTAGGCGGCGGCCTCGGCCGGGGCGGCGGGGGCGACACGCAGGACGGGGTTCACGGCGGTGACGGGGGCGGTGACGGCGGGGGCGGTGGGAGCGGTCATCGCGGGACCTTTCCGAGGCGGGTCCGACCAGGGGCGGACTGGGAGCGGCTGGATTCGGACTGGAGTCGGACTGTGGTGGGACTGGTGTCCGACTGGCTGCGGACGACCAGAAATCTACGGTTGCTGATCGTCTTCCTGAAGGGGCATTCCCCTGCGCGTGACTTGTTCCGCCGGGGATTCCCCTGCTATCCCTCGGTCATGACCACGTATTCCCCGGACGCCACTGACTGGCGCATCCTCGAAGTCCTCCAGCGTGAGGGCCGGGCAAGCTTCGCCGACCTGGCGCGGGCCGTGTCGATGTCGGCGAGCGCCGTCACCGAGCGGGTGCGGCGACTGGAGGAGGCGGGGGTCATCCAGGGGTACGCGGCCGTCGTGGACCCCGAGCGGCTGGGGCTGCCGATCCTGGCGTTCGTGCGGCTGCGCTATCCCAACGGCAACTACAAGCCGTTCCACGACCTCGTCGCCGTGACACCGGAGATCCTGGAGGCGCACCACGTCACGGGCGACGACTGCTTCGTGATCAAGGTCGCCGCCCGGTCGATGCGGCACCTGGAGGAGGTGTCGGGCAAGATCGGCGCGCTGGGGTCGGTCACGACGAGCGTCGTCTACTCCTCACCGCTCCCCCGCCGCCCGCTGGGCAGGTAGCCCCGCTGCCGCACCACCGACCCCGATCTCCCCTTGACGACCTCCAACTGCGCGTGGACGCGCCGCCGCAGATCGGCCACATGGCTGACGATGCCGACGCTGCGGTCGCGCTCGCGCAGGGAGTCCAGGACGTCGAGGACCTCGTCCAGCGTCTGGTCGTCGAGGCTGCCGAACCCCTCGTCGATGAAGAGCGTGTCCAGCCGGACCCCGCCCGTCTCGTCGGTGACGACGTCGGCGAGGCCCAGGGCGAGGGCGAGCGAGGCGAAGAAGGTCTCCCCGCCCGACAGCGTGGCCGTGTCCCGCTCGCGCCCGGTCCAGGCGTCGACGACGTGCAGTCCGAGCCCGCTGCGGCCGCGTCCGGTCCGGTCGTCGGAGTGGACGAGGGTGTACCGCCCGGAGGACATGCGCTGCAGACGGACGGTCGCGGCGGCGGCCACCTGTTCCAGGCGGGCGGCCAGGACGTACGACTCCAGGCGCATCCTGCGGGCGTTGTCGGCCGAGGTGCCCGCGGTGAGGCCGGCCAGGCGGGCCACCCGGTCGTACTCCTCGCGCAGCGGCGCGCGCCGCCGTACGCCGTCGGCCGCGCGCGCGGAGAGGCGGTCGAGTTCGGCGCAACGGCGGGCGGCCGCGTCCTGGGCGGAGGTGGCCCGGCGCAGCCGTTCGGCCGCCCGGCCGGCGGCCTGCTCGGCCGCGGCGAGGTCGGCGGACGGCTGTTGCGCCGCGGCCACGGTGTCGGGCTCGGCGAGAACGGCCCGTACGGCGGCCTCCTCGGCCTGCCAGGCGTCCAGGCGGCGTTGCAGCTCGCGGTGGGCGGCGGCGTCGAGGAGAGCGTCGGACGCGGCCTGCGGGGTGTCGAAGCCGGCCCGGAAGGCGGCCTCGTCGAGGCGTCCGTCGGCGGCCTTGAGCCGTGCGGCGCTCTCCTCGGCGGCGCGGGCGGCGTCGGCCGCGTCGGTGAGCCGGGCGGCCCGCCACTCCAGCTGCGCGGCCCGCGCGGCCACGCTCTCCGCAGCGCCGCGGGCCTGAGTCAGCTCCTCCTCCAGCGCCGCCCGCTCACGCTCCAGCCGCTCGCGGCGGCCCACGCGGGACGCCGCCCGGACCTGCGCCTCCCGCTGTGCGGCCGTCCGCCGCTCGTGCTCCTGCTCGGCGCGGCGCAGTTCCTCGCGCGCGGGATGCAGCGCGGACGCGTCGCGACGGGCCTGCGTCCAGGTCCGTTCCAGCTCGTCGGCGTCGGCGGCGAGCCGGTCCGTCGGTGCGTCGCCGGCCTCGGCGGTGGCGGCGGCGAGCGCCTCCCGGACGAGGCCGAGGTCGCGCTCGGCATCCGCCCGGTCCTGCTCCGCGCTCTGGTAGGCGGCGAGGGCCCGCTCCTCGGTCTCGCGGTCGACGTGCCCGGCGACCTTGCGGGCGGGTGCGGGGTGGTCGGTGGCGCCGCAGACGGCGCAGGGCGAGCCGTCCTCCAAGGTGGCGGCCAGTTCGGCGGCGATGCCGCTCAGGCGCTGCTCCTTGAGGTCCAGCCAGTGCGTCCGGGCCTCCAGCGCCCGCTCGGCCGAGGCGAGGGCCCGCTGCTGGGCGTCCTCGGTGTCGCGGGCCAGCTGGTCGCGCAGCCGGGCCGCCGTCAACCGGCGCCGGGCGGGCTCGCGCTGCACGGCGAGCTGTTCGGCGCGGGTGGCGGCCTCCTGGGCGGACTCGATCCGCGCCTGGAGTGCCGCGCGGGTGGCGTCCCACTCCGCGAACCAGCCCTCGGTCTCCGCCAGCACGTCCTCGTCGGCGCGCTCCTGCCGGTCCAGGTCGGCACGCTCGGCGAGCAGGTCGGCCAGCCGGCGCTCACCGCGGCGGGCCGACTCCAGCCCGCCCAGCTCCTCCGCGGCCCGGCGCGCGGCGGCGGCGAGACCGGCGGCCCCGGCGTCCACGAGGTGCTCCGGCAACTGCGCACGCGCGTGTGTCTCGGCGGCGGCCGCCCTGCGGTGCTCGGCCTCGGCGGCCTCCCGCAGCTCCAGCGCCGGCGCCACCGCCTCCGCCTTGCGCGCCCGCTCCATCCGCGCCTGCGCGTCCCGATGGGCCCCGGCCCGCTCCTCGAGCCGCCGGGCCCGCTCCCGCGCCTCCGTGAACCGCCGCTGCAGGCGGGCGAGTTCGCGGGCTTCGGACAGGGCGCGGTCGGCGGCGGCGCGGTCGGACTCGGCGGCGAGACAGCCGCACTCGGCGATCGTCAGCTGCTCCCGCGCGGTGCCGCGGGCGACGGCGGCGGCGGTCAGCACGGCCTCGGCGAGGCCCGGCTCGCCCGGTGCCAGCTCGGGAAGCTCCATGGCGTCGCCCGCGGCCTGCTGCATGCGGTGCGCGTCGGCGAGCAGCGCCGCGTCGCCCTCACGCACGC
Source organism: Streptomyces aurantiaciflavus (assembly GCF_049808595.1). Lineage (NCBI taxonomy): Bacteria > Bacillati > Actinomycetota > Actinomycetes > Kitasatosporales > Streptomycetaceae > Streptomyces > Streptomyces aurantiaciflavus. The sequence goes on from NZ_JBNCAQ010000013.1 coordinate 142,319, forward strand.
GTGCCTCGGCCGTACGGCGCCGCTCGGCGAGCCGCTTCTCGACGTCGGCGAACCGCTGGGTGTCGAAGAGGCGGCCGAGCAGTCGGCCGCGTGCCTCGGCGTCGGCGCGCAGGAAGCGGGCGAAGTCGCCCTGGGGCAGCAGGACGACCTGGCAGAACTGCTCGCGGCTCATGCCCAGCAGCTGGGTGATCTCCTCGCCGATCTCCTGGTGGGAGCGGCTGAGATCCTTCCAGGCCCCGGTCGCGGCGTCGTATGCGCGCAGCCAGCTCTGGGCCTTCTCGACGGTGGTGCCGGTGCCGCGTTTCTTGGGACGCTCCCAGGGCGGCTGGCGGGTGACCTCCAACCGGCGTCCGGCGACGGTGAGTTCGAGGGTGACCTCGGTGCGCGTGCCGGGGGCGGCGTGGTCGCTGCGCAGGGTGAGGCCCTGGGATGTCTGGCGGGCGCCCGGGACGGAGCCGTAGAGGGCGTAGCACACGGCGTCGAGGACGGAGGTCTTGCCCGCGCCCGTCGGGCCGTGCAGCAGGAAGAGGCCGGCGGCGGACAGTTCGTCGAAGTCGACGCTCTGCGAGGCGCCGAAGGGGCCGAAGGCGGTGAGGTCGAGCCGGTGCAGCCTCATCGGGCCACCTCCCGCACGGCGTCGTCCGCGCGCACGGCGTCGAAGGCGTCCCGCAGGACGGCCTGTTCGCGCTCGTCCGGGCCCGCCCCGCGCACATGGGCCACGAAGTCCTCGGCGATCTCCTGGTCGCTGCGGCCGGCCAGGCGCCGGGCGTACGACACCTCGGGGTCGTCCGGCGCGCGCTCGGGGTCGAAGACGAGGCTCAGGGTGTGCGGGAAGCGCTCGGTGAGCCGGGCCATGGGGTCGGCCGGGCGCACGGCGTCGGTGAGCGTGGCCTCGACCCACGCCTCCTCGTACCCCGCGAGCCCGGGATCGGCGAGCAGCTCCTCCAGCGTGCCCCGGACGCGGGCCAGCGCGCGCGGCACCGGGCAGTCGATCCGCTCGGCGGCCGGCGAGCCGTCGGCGCCCAGGTCGACCAGCCACATGGTCTTGCGGTGCTCGGCCTCCGAGAAGGAGTACGGCAGCGGGGACCCGGAGTAGCGCACGCGCTCGGTGATGGTCTGGCAGCCGTGCAGATGCCCCAGCGCCACGTAGTCGACGCCGTCGAAGACACCGGCGGGCACGGAGGCGACTCCGCCGACGGTGATGTCCCGCTCGCTGTCGCTGGGCTCGCCGCCGGTGACGAAGGCGTGGGCCAGGACGACGGAGCGCGTCCCCCGCGCGCGCGTGGCGAGGTCGGCGCGGACCCGGTCCATGGCGGCGGCGAGCACCGTCTCGTGGCCCGCCTTCTCCACGCCGAACTCGTCCTTCACGAGGGCGGGTTCGAGATAGGGCAGGCCGTAGAAGGCGACGTCGCCGAACGTGTCGCGCAGGACGACCGGCGTCCCGGCCGCCGAAGGCTCGGTCCGCAGATGGATGCCCGCCCGCCCGATCAGCCCGGCGCCCACGCCGAGCCGCCGCGCGGAGTCGTGGTTCCCGGAGATCATCACCGTCGGCACGCCCAGCTCGGCGAGCCGGTGCAGGGCGTCGTCGAACAGCTCGACGGCGGCGAGCGGCGGCACCGCCCGGTCGTACACATCGCCCGACACGACCACCGCGTCGACCTCGCGCTCGCGCACGGTGGTGACGAGATGGCCGATGAACTCGGCCTGGGCACCGAGCATGTTCACCCGGTGGAACGCCCGGCCGAGATGCCAGTCGGATGTGTGCAGCAGCCTCATGATCCCCGAGACTAACGGGCGGGTCCGACATCACGGGCGGTTACTCCCGTAGCGCACCGTCAGGCCAGACGCCACACGGGAACGTTGCGGACAATTCGCCACAACCTCCCCCGTCGCGCGCCCGGCGGGCCTTCCCGTCACGCGTCCCCGTAGGCCTCCCCGCCCACCTCGAACCCGGCCGTTCCCGCCGTCGCGTTCGCGAGCCAGGCGCGGAAGGCCTCCACGTCGGCGTCCGGCAGCCCGATCTCGATCGTGACCGCCTCGCCGTAGCGCACCTCACGCACCTCACGGCCGGTGGCGCGCAGGTCGTTCTGGAGCTTGCCGGCCCGCTGGTGGTCGACCGTGAGCGTGGCCAGGCGGAAGCGGCGGCGTGTGAGGGTGCCGACGGCGTCGAGTGCCTCGCCGACCGCGCCGCCATACGCGCGGATGAGGCCGCCCGCGCCCAGCTTGACGCCGCCGTAGTAGCGGGTGACGACGGCGACGACGTAGCGCATGTCGCGGCGCAGCAGCATCTGGAGCATGGGGACGCCCGCGGTGCCGCCGGGTTCGCCGTCGTCACTGGCCTTCTGGACGGAGGCGTCGGCGCCGATGACGTAGGCCCAGCAGTTGTGGGTGGCGTCGGCGTGCTCCTTGCGGACGGCCGCGACGAAGTCCTGCGCCTCCTGTTCGGTGGCCGCCGGGGCGAGGGCGCACAGGAAGCGGGAGCGGTTGACCTCGGTCTCGTGCACGCCCGCGCGGGCGACTGTGCGGTACTCGTCCTGCATCCGGCCAGCCTATGCGCCGGGGCCGGGGTCACGGTCGCGGGATGCGCGCAGGACGGTGGAAGCGGGCCGGCTCAGCCGCCCTTCCTCCCCCGTGGCACCGCCGTCCAGGTCAGCAGGGCCGTGCCCGGGGCGAGGTCCCGCCAGGTGGGGCCGTACCAGGCCAGGACCGCGATCGCGGACGTCGGGAACTTCACCCGCACCTCGGCCAGGGCGTCGTCGAGGTCGTCCCCGGCCAGGTCCAGGATCAGGTCCTGGAGGCCGGGGTTGTGGCCGACCAGCAGCAGGGTCTCGACCCCGGCGGGTGTCTCGCGTACGGCGTCCAGCAGCTCGTCCGGGTCGGCCGCGTACAGCCGGGGCTCGTGGCGGACCGGGGGCGGGGTGCCCCACTGGGCGGAGGCCAGGTCCCAGGTCCGTCGGGCGCGGACGGCGGTGGAGCACAGTGCGAGGTCGGGGAGACAGTCGGCGTCGGCGAGCGCGCGCCCTGCGGCGGGCGCGTCCCGCAGGCCGCGCGGGGCGAGCGGCCGTTCGTGGTCCGGCACGCCCTCCGGCCAGGCGGACTTGGCGTGCCGCAGGACGACCAGCCGCCGCAGCGGTCCGGAGCCGGTGCGCGCGCTCATGCCGGGGCTCCCAGGTCACGGGTGAGGTCGAGGCCGAGGAGCCGGTCGGCGTAGGCGTACGTCTCGAAGCGGGCGCCGTCCGGCAGCTCCGGCCCCGCCTCCTCCACCGACCGCAGCACCCTCAGCACCGCGGGCAGGTCCAGGTCGTCCTCCCAGGCGGTGCGGAGCCGGCCGCGCACCTCGTCGGGGACCGGCCGCGAAGGCCGTCGCGCCCAGCCGGCGACGGCGCGGCGCCAGCGGACGAGCGTGTCCTGGGCCTCGCGCAGGGCGTCCGCGTCGAGCGGGACGGGGTCGCGGTGGTGACGGGAGAGCAGGGCGAGGCGGACGGCGGTGGGGGCGGCGGGGGGCTCCGCGGGAGCCGCGAGGACCGGCGCCACGGCGATCCTGACCCCTTCGGGTTCCTCGCCGCCCTCCCGCACCACGTGCAGGGCCTGGGCCTCGCCGATTCCGGCGCCGAAGTCCCGTCCGTCCTCGAAGGGCCGGATGCCGAGGGCGGTCCCGGCCCCGCGCAGTTCCGCCTGCCGGTGCTCGCCGGTGAGCAGGGCCAGGACGGGCGTACCGCCGAGTTCCAGGGCGCGGACGAGTACGTCGGCGACGAGCAGGACGCGGAGCGTGCCGGTGCCGTACCCCGAGGCGTGGGCCTCGACCAGGGTCAGGCCACGGCGGACGGGGGCGGCGGCGACGGGTTCGCCGGTTCGGGCGTCGATGATGCGCAGCACGTGGGCGAGCGTAGGCGGCCCAAGGGCCGTCCGCAGTCCGAAGGCACGGAATCAGGACCGCTCGTACGCTGTTGAGCGGGTGAGCACCCTTCCCGTCAGTCAGAGGAGGCCGCCGGTGTACGGCGACGAGGCAACGGTCCGCAAGATCCTCACGGAACTCGGCGACACCTGGGCGGTGGTGGGCCTGTCGACGAACGCACGACGCGCGGCGTACGGCGTCGCGGAGGTGCTCCAGCGCTTCGGCAAGCGGGTGGTGCCCGTCCACCCGAAGGCGGAGACGGTGCACGGGGAGCAGGGCTACGCCTCCCTCGCCGACATCCCCTTCGAGGTCGACGTCGTCGACGTGTTCGTCAACAGCGACCTCGCGGGAGCCGTCGCCGACGAGGCGGTCGCCAAGGGCGCGAAGGCGGTGTGGTTCCAGCTCGGCGTCGTCGACGAGGCCGCCTACGACCGTACGCGCGGCGCGGGCCTGGAGATGGTGATGGACCGCTGCCCGGCGATCGAGATTCCCCGACTGCGCTGAATCCACATCAATATCTCGGAATTCCTTCGAATTGCTCAGCAGCCGCTGAAGAGCTGTCCAGGAATCACCCGCACACTGGTCAAAGTTCTTCCCGCGCCCTTCAGTTCGACGATTGCCGATTCCTAGTCTGAGGCCTCTGCAACGCGCCACCCGACTGTCGCGTGCATTTCATGAGAGGCCCCTTAGAAAATGGTAAACGTCGACCGAATTCCACAGGTCACGGGTAACCCGGGCGGCCTGCGACGGGACGTCGGACTGATCGGGCTGATGTGGGCGTCGGTCGGATCCATCATCGGTTCGGGCTGGTTGTACGGCGCGGAGAAGGCGGTCGTGGTGGCCGGTCCCGCCGCGATCGTGTCATGGGTCGTCGGCGCGGTGGCGATCGTGCTCCTCGCCCTGGTCCACGCGGAGCTGGGCGGGATGTTCCCGGTCGCGGGCGGCACGGCCCGCTATCCGCACTACGCGTTCGGCGGGCTGGCCGGCATGTCGTTCGGCTGGTTCTCCTGGCTGCAGGCGGCGACGGTGGCGCCGATCGAGGTCGAGGCGATGATCGGCTACGCCGGGCACTGGGGCTGGGCGCACGGTTTCCAGCACACCGACGGCACGCTGACCGGGAGCGGATTCGCGGTCGCCGTTCTGCTGATGGCGGTGTTCGTGGCCGTGAATTTCCTCGGCGTCCGGGTGCTCGCGCACACCAACAGCGCGGCCACCTGGTGGAAGATCGCGGTGCCGCTGCTCGCCATCTTCGTCATCGCGGCCGGCCACTTCCATCCGGGGAACTTCACCTCGGAAGGGTTCGCCCCGTTCGGCGTGAAGGGTGTGCTGAGCGCGATCAGTTCGAGCGGCATCATCTTCGCCCTGCTGGGTTTCGAGCAGGCGATCCAGCTCGCGGGCGAGAGCCGCGACCCGCAGCGGGACCTGCCGCGGGCCACCCTCGGGTCGGTCGCGATCGGCGCGGTCGTCTACGTCCTGCTCCAGGTGGTGTTCATCGCCGCCCTCCCGCACACCGCCTTCGCCGACGGCTGGGCCAAGCTGCACTTCGAGGGCATCAGCGGCCCCTGGGCGGGCCTGGCGACCCTGGTGGGCCTCGGCTGGCTGAGCGTGGTGCTCTACGTCGACGCGGTGATCTCCCCGGGCGGCACCGGCCTGATCTACACGACCGCCACCTCCCGGGTCTCCTTCGGTCTCGCGAGGAACGGCTACGCCCCGAAGATGTTCACCCGCACCGACCGGCGGGGCGTGCCGTGGTTCGGGCTGATCCTCTCGTTCGTGACCGGCGTGGTCTGCTTCCTGCCGTTCCCCAGCTGGCAGGAGCTGGTCGGCTTCATCACCTCGGCGAGCGTGCTGATGTACGCGGGCGCCCCGCTGGCGTACGGCGTGTTCGCGGATCGGCTGCCGCACCGCGAGCGGCCGTACCGGCTGCCCGGCGGCACGGTGATCTCGCCGTTGTCGTTCGTGGTGGCCAACCTGATCATCTACTGGGCCGGCTGGGACACGCTGTGGCGGCTCGGGGTGGCCATCGTCATCGGGTACGCGCTGCTGGGCGGGTACGCCTGGTACGCGGTGACCGCCGGACTCCCGGACGCGCCCCGGCTGGACTGGAGGGCCGCGCGCTGGCTGCCGGTGTATCTGCTGGGCCTCGGGCTGATCTCCTGGCAGGGCGGTTTCGGCGGGCAGGGGCATCTGGGCCTTTGGTGGGACATGCTGGTCGTCGCCGCGTTCTCGCTGGTGATCTACTACTGGGCGAAGGCGTCCGCGTCCCGCGCCGAGGACATCGAGCGGAGCATCGAGGACGTCGCGGTGGTCGACGTACCGGCCCACTGACACCCCGGGAGGGGGCACTCATAATGTGCGGGTGACCGCCACCTCCCCCCGCCCCGGTTCCCCCTCCCCGGAGCGCTTTCCGGTCGTCGTCGTGGGTGCCGGCCCCGCCGGGCTGACCGTCGGTGCCGTCCTGCGCGCCGCGCACATCGACTGCGTGGTGCTGGAGACGGAGACCCGCGCGTTCATCGAACACCGGCCGCGCGCGGGGGTCATCGAGGAATGGGCCGTGCGCGGACTCCAGCAACGGGGCCTGGCCGTCAACCTGTTGGAGCGCGCCGAGCTGCACACGGCCTGTGAGTTCCGCTTCGGCGGCGAGCGCCACCGCCTCCCCTACGGCGAGCTGACGGGACGCCACCACTTCGTCTACCCCCAGCCGTTGCTGGTGACGGACCTCGTACGCGAGTACGTCGACGTGCGCGGCGGGGACGCCCGCTTCGCGGTGCGGGACGTCGAGCTGCACGACCTCGGCACGGACCGCCCCTCGGTGTCGTACACCTGCCCCGAGACGGGGCGACGGCGGTTGCTGCACTGCGACTTCGTCGTCGGCGCGGACGGGGCGCGCGGGGTCAGCCGGGCCGCGCTGGTGCCGGAGCGGGCGGGGATCGCCCGGCACGACTACGGCATCGGCTGGCTGGCGCTGCTCGCAGAAGCGCCGCCGTCCTCCGACTGCGTGCTGTTCGGCATCCATCCGCGTGGGTTCGCCGGGCACATGCCCCGCAGCCCCGAGGTCACCCGCTACTACCTCCAGTGCCCGCCCGGCGACGATCCCGAGAACTGGCCCCACGAGCGGGTCTGGGCCGAACTCCACGAGCGCCTGGGGGCCGCCGGCGTCCCGGCGCTCACCGAGGGCAAGCTGATCGAGAAGCGCGTGCTGGACATGCACGACTACGTGGTCGAGCCGATGACGTACGGGCGGCTGTTCCTGGCCGGGGACGCGGCCCACCTGGTGGCGCCCATCGCCGCGAAGGGCATGAACCTCGCGCTGCACGACGCCTTCCTGCTCGGCGACGCGCTGGTCGCGTATCTGTCGGAGGGCGACGGCAGCGGTCTGGGCGGCTACTCGCAGGCGTGTCTACGGCGGGTGTGGGACTACCAGGAGTTCTCGCAGTGGCTCGCGGAGGTCTACCACGGCACGGCCGCGGGCGACCCGTTCCGTGCCGGGACGGCCCTCGCCCGGCTGCGCCGTCTGTTCACCTCGCCGGCCGCTGCCGCCGCGTTCGCGGAGCAGTACCTCGGGACGGCGGAGCGTTACTGAGCCGGGCGGAGCACCCTCACGGCCACCCCCGCCGTCGCCGGCTCAGTCGTGTGCCGGCCGGCCGCTCAGCCGGTGGTCGGCCACGTTCAGCGCCTCGTCCACCAGACGGCGCAGATGGCCGTCGCGCAGGGCGTAGACCACCCGTCGCCCCTCCTTGCGAGTGGTCACCAGCCCGGCCAGCCGCAGCCGCGCCAGGTGCTGGCTGACGGCCGGGCGCGCCGCCCCGCACACCTCCGTCAGGGTCGTCACGTCCGCCTCACCGGACGTCAGGGCGTGCAGCAGGGTGAGCCGGGTGCGGTCGCCGAGCAGGGCGAGCAGCTCGGCCGCGAGGGCGAACTGCTCCTCGCCCGGGCTGCGCGGATGCGCATGGTGTGCAGGTGACAGGTGCATGCGTGCGCTCATACGCACATAATGGCCTCGTGGACCGGCACGCGTCCACCACGCCGCACCGGAAGGGGATCGACGTGAGCGAGCGGCACGACCACGGTCACGGCCATGAGCACGACCACGGTCACGGGCACCGGCACCACCACGGACACGAACACCCGCACCACCCCGCCTCCCCCGGCCTCCGCCATCGCCTCTCCCATCTCCTCATCCCCCACTCCCACGAGAGCGCCGACAAGCTCGACCGGGCCCTGGAGTCCTCGGCCCGCGGTATGCGCGCGCTGTGGGTCTCACTGGCTGTGCTGGGCGTGACGGCGGTGGCGCAGGCGGCCGTCGTGGTCGCCTCCGGCTCGGTGGCACTGCTCGGCGACACGGTGCACAACGCGGCGGACGCGCTGACCGCCGTACCGCTGGGCATCGCGTTCGTGCTGGGACGACGGGCCGCCACCCGGCGCTTCACCTACGGCTACGGGCGGGCGGAGGACCTGGCGGGCATCGCGATCGTGCTGACCATCGCCGCGTCGGCGGCCTTCGCCGGCTGGACGGCGGTCGAACGGATGCTGGACCCACGGCCCGTCGAGCACCTGCCCGCGGTCGCGATGGCCGCGCTCGTCGGCTTCGCCGGCAACGAGTGGGTGGCCCGCTACCGCATCCGGGTCGGCCGCGCGATCGGCTCGGCCGCACTGGTGGCGGACGGGCTCCACGCGCGCACCGACGGCTTCACGTCGCTGGCGGTGCTGCTGGGTGCCGGCGGTGCGGCACTGGGGTGGCGACTCGCCGACCCGATCGTGGGGTTGGCGATCACCGCGGCCATCGCGCTGGTGCTGCGGGACGCGGCGCGCGAGGTGTTCCGGCGGGTGATGGACGCCGTCGACCCGGCGCTGGTCGACCGGGCGGAGCGGGCGTTGCGGTCGGTCGAAGGGGTGCGGGAGGTCGGCGAGTTGCGGCTGCGCTGGATCGGGCACCGGCTGCGCGCCGAGGTCGCGGTGGTCGTGGACGGCGAGGTGACGGTCCGTCAGGCGCACGCGATCGCCGTGGACGCCGAACACGCCCTGCTGCACGCCGTTCCCCGCCTGACGGCCGCCCTGGTCCACGCCGACCCGGCACCGGTCCCCGGCGAGACGGATCCGCATCTGAGGCTGGCCCACCACGCGCGGGCGTGACTCAGCCGACCAGGCCCAGCCCCTCCAGCACGACCGCGCCCGGCAGTCCGGCGAACGCCTTGCCCGGCACCAGCAGCTTCCCGCGCCGGCGGCCGCTGCCCACCAGGACGTACGGCAGGTCGACGACGGCCGAGTCCACCAGCACGGGCCAGGCCGCCGGCAGCCCGACGGGGGTGATGCCGCCGTACTCCATGCCGGTCTCCCCCACCGCCGTGTCCATGGGCGCGAACGAGACCTTGCGGGCGCCCAGGTGGCGGCGGACCACGCCGTTGACGTCGACGCGGGTGGTGGACAGCACGACACACGCGGCGAGCGTGCTCTCACCGGCGCGCCTGCCCGCGACGACGACACAGTTCGCGGACTGCTCGAGCAGCTCCTGCCCGTAGTGCTCGACGAAGACGGCGGTGTCGGCCCACTGCGGGTCGGTGTCGACGTACACGATCTGGTCGGCGGGGACGCTGCCGCTCCAGTGGCGTACGGCGTCGGCGACCGGGCGGGTCAGTTCGTCGAGGCAGCCGGGGGCCGGCCTGGCGTTGTCGAAGTGTCCGATGGGTGCGTCCATGGGCGCACGCTAACAGCAGCCCGGCGGCCGCCGGGGGCCGTCTCAGTGCACGGGCGGCACCGACACGGTCAGCACCATCTCGGTCGGCACCTCGCCCCGGTTGGCGTACCTGTGGGCCGCGTTGGCCTCGAAGGTGACGCTCGCGCCGGCCGGGACGCGGTACTCGGCGCCCTCGACGGTGAGGGTCAGTTCGCCGGCCGTGACGTGGGCGATCTCGACCGTGCCGGCGGGGTGCGGGTCGGAGTCACTGCTGTCGCCCGGCATCAGCCGCCAGTCCCACATCTCCAGGGGGCCGGGCGCCTCCGTGCCCGCGAGGAGACGGCTGTAGCTGCCCGCGTCGGTGTGCCACAGCCGGACCACCTGGTCGGCCGGGACGATCCGGACCTTCGGTCCCTGCTCGTAGTCGAGGAGGGTGGTGATGCTGACGCCGAGCGCGTCGCCGATCTTGACGACCGTGCCGAGGCTGGGGTTGGTGCGGGCCTGCTCGATCTGGATCAGCATGCCGCGGCTGACCCCGGCCCGGGCGGCGAGCGCGTCGAGGGTGAAGCCGCGCTCGGTGCGCCAGCGCTTGACGTTGCGCGCCAGGGACTGGGTCAGCAGGTCGAGGTCCGACACATTCCGTCCAATTCCGTCCGGGGTCCGGTTCACCCGTCCCCGGAGTCCCATGTTCTGGATGACAGAGTTCACTGTCCCGCACCACGGTGTGGTGCACCCGATCGCGCACGAACTGTACTGCGAGGACCTCGTGACGGCACTGTTCGCCCTGGCCACGAGCCTCCTGACGGGGCCGGGAGGCCTGACCCGGACCTCGCTGCCGGCGTTCGCCCCCGTCGGACCGACGGGCTGGGTCAGCCCTCGGGTTCCAGCTGCGCGAGCCGCGCCGCCGACTCCTCGTCCAGCCCCGACAGCGCGACCAACTGTTCCGAGGTGATCCCGTCCGGGATCGGCACCGGCGCCGGGGTCCGCAGCGGCGGCTGCCAGCCCTCGGCGGGCGTCCACCGCCGTACGACCCGGGCGGGTGCCCCCGCCACGACGGCGTGGTCGGGCACGGGCCCGCGCACCACCGCCCCGGCCGCCACGACGACGTTCCGCCCGATCCGCGCCCCCGGCAGGATCACGGCGCCGGTGCCGATCCAGCAGCCGGGACCGATCTCCACGGGCTCCATCCGCGGCCACTGCTTGCCGATGGGCTCGTGCGGATCGTCGTAGGAGTGGTTGGTGGAGGTGACATACACGTACGGGCCGAAGTAGCAGTCGCTGCCGATGGTGACCGTGGTGTCGGCGATGACATGGCTGCCCCGGCCCAGGACCACACCGTCGCCGATGCGCAGGATCGGGTCCGGGCCGAGGTCGAGGTCGGGCATCAGGCCGGCCGTCAGCGTGACCTGCTCGCCGACGATGCAGTGGGCGCCGAGGTGGATCCAGGGCTCGCCGAAGACGGTGCCGAGCGGGAAGGCCAGCCGGGTGCCCGGACCCATGGAGCCGAAGCGGAGACGGCCGGGGTGCTCGGCGGTGACGGAGCCCGTGCGCTGCACCCATGCCCAGCCCGCGTGGACCGCGCGCTGCGCCAGGCGGCGCCACCATGATGAGAACGTGTTCTTGCGCTTCGGCACCCGCTCACCGTACTCAGCGCGCACCGGCCCCAGGACGCCGTAGCCCTGTGATCTTCACCCCACCGGGTGACGTACGGTGCGGGGGGGGGTACGACGGACACGAGGAGACGGTGATGACGCACAGGGCGCTGATCGTGGGCATCGGCGGCAGGGAACCGAAGGTCGACGCGGAGGCGTTCGTGGCGCCGACGTCCTCGGTGATCGGGGACGTGACGCTGGCGGCGGGCGCGAGCGTCTGGTACGGCGCGGTGGTGCGCGGCGACGTCGAGTCGATCTCCGTCGGGGCGCGGAGCAACATCCAGGACAACTGCACGCTGCATGCCGACCCCGGTTTCCCGGTGACGATCGGGGAGCGGGTGTCCGTGGGCCACAACGCCGTCGTGCACGGGGCCACCGTGGGCGACGACTGTCTGATCGGGATGGGGGCGACCGTCCTGAACGGGGCGGTGATCGGGGCGGGATCGCTCGTGGCCGCGCAGGCGCTCGTCCCACAGGGGATGGAGGTGCCGCCGGGGTCGCTGGTGGCGGGGGTGCCCGCGAAGGTGAAGCGTGAGCTGACGGAGGAGGAGCGGCAGGGCGTCACGCTGAACGGAACGCTGTACGCCGAGCTGGCCAAGGCCCACGGCGAGATCCACGAGTAGGACAGCGGTCGCCCAGGGCGCGGGGCCGGGTCCTTGTGCGGCTCCGCCGGCGTGGGCGCGACCAGCACGGACCCCCCGCGCCCGACGTCACTCGGCGGCCGCCACAGCCTCCACTTCGCCCTCCTGCGGAGCGCTCTGCGCACTCTGCGCCTTCTTCGCCTTGCGCTTCAGCACCAGCATCGACGTGAGGCCGATGAGCACGGCGGCCACCAGCCCCAGCCAGGAGAACTTCTTCAGCCACGACTCGGCGACCACACCCACGTAGTAGATGACCGCCGTCGTACCGCCCGCCCACACGATCCCGCCGAGGACGTTGGCGATGAAGAACTTCCAGTACGGCATCCGCAGGACACCCGCCAGCGGACCGGCGAAGATCCGCAGCAGGGCGATGAAGCGGCCGAAGAAGACGGCCCACATGCCCCACTTCTCGAAGGAGCGCTCCGCCGTCGCGACGTGGCCCTCGCTGAAGTGCCGGGGGAACTTCTTGCCCAGCCAGGCCAGCATCGGCCGGCCGCCCTTGCGGCCGATGGCGTAGCCGATGGAGTCGCCGATCACGGCGCCGGCGGTGGCGCAGGTGCCGAGGATGAACGGGTTGATCTCGCCGTGCTGGGAGGCGAGCAGCGCCGCGGAGACGAGGATGATCTCGCCCGGCAGCGGGATGCCCAGGCTCTCCAGACCGATGACCACGCCCACCAGCGCGTAGATGCTGACCGCGGGTACGGCCTCGAGCCACTCCTGGACGTGCACCGCCGGTTCCTCCCCATTGACTGCCCTGCTGTTCCCGGCGCGCGCCGCGAGCGGGCGCACGGCGGGAAGCCTACCGGGTCGGCCCCGGCGGGGTCCGGGGTGTAGTCCGCTACACCCCGGATCCGGGAGTTCGGTCCCTCGTCCGAAGCGGCCGGTCACGTGATCGTGGTGGGCGAAGGAGCCCACCCGTTCCGCACCGCTTCCGAAGGGACCCCCACCATGGCCGTGAACCGCCGACGTGGCCGCCGCAGGGCCGTCATCGCCTCCGTCGCGGCAGCCGTCGCGCTGTCCGCCGGTCTCCTCACCGGCTGTGAGGTCGACGACTCCCTGGACTGCCTCTCCCACGCCGACGACATCAGCGACAGCCTCACGGCGATCCATGAGGCCGGCGTGGACGCGACCCAGGATCCGACGAAGACCGAGGAGTCCGTCGACACCATCGAGAAGAACCTCGACAAGATCGACGCCAGGTCGGACGACAGCAAGGTCGACAAGGCGGTCAAGGACCTCGGCCGGGCGATCGAGGACTACAACCGGGACGTCCTCGACGGCCGCGCACCCGACTCCGGCGCGATCGACAAGGCGGCCGGCAAGCTGAGGAGCGTGTGCACGTCGTAGCGCGGCGCGGCTTCAGCCGTCGAGGGTCGTCGTCACCCCGGTGAGGGCGTGCTCGACGACGTCGCCCAGTACCTCGGCCGGGCCGGTGCGGCTGGCCGGTGCCGGGGCCCCGTCCGCCGGGTCGGACGCCTCGCAGCAGTCCACCTGGGCGAACCGCCGCTCGTACTCCGGCGCGGCGGACGGTTCGGGAGCGGTCGGCGGCATCGGCACGGCGTCGCGCGGCCGGGCCGGGGCACCCGGCGCACCAGGCCGCTCCGGGCTCTCGGCCTGCGGTTCCGCCGGGCCCTTCCCGTCCGGAACGGGTGTCTCCCGCGCCTCGGCGGCCGCGTCGAACACCCACCGCTGCCGCCCGGAGCCGTCCCGGTCCGCGACGACGACGTCCGTCCGCGACCGGCCCGTGCCGGGCGCGACCGCCTGGCCGCCCCCACCGCGCCGCAGCAGGAGTTCCCCGCGCACGGTCAGATCGAAGAAGACCTCGCCCGCGTGCACCACGCACCCCGCCAGCACGGTCGTTCCGCGGGCCGGGTCGGCGGCCAGGCAGAGGGCCGGGGCGGCGGTGCTGCGCAGCAGTCCGTCGTCCTGGTACGACCACTGCTGGGACGGAGCCGACGAGCAGGCCGCCAGGACGGCCGGGGCGCCGGCCTCGATCCGCCCGCCGGCGGTGTCGAGGCACAGCCCCGCCGCCGTGTTGCGCAGCCTGCCGTGGGCGACCTGAGCGGGGCGGGCGGCGGAGGCGCCCGCGGAAGAGTTCGAGGAGGAGCCGGTGGACGAGGGACGGTCCGGGGCGCTCGGTGCGCCGGCGGAACCCGCGGGGCTGGTGCCGGCGGCGGGGGCGCCCCACGTGGCCCGGGGGTGGGAGACGCCGTTGTCCTCGGACCAGCTCCGGGTCACGAGCACGGTCGCGAGCAGGGCGAGGGAGGTCAGCCCGACACCGATGAGGACGGCCTTCCGGGAGCGCCCGCCCGACAGGTCGAGCAGACCGGCCGAGGTGACGCGGTGGCGGCCGCCTCCGCCGGCCGGACGCGTCTCCGCGGGCCGGGCGGGTGTGCCCGTGGTGGCGGTGGGGGTGGCGGCACGTCCGGGGCGGGAGTCGAGGTAGCGGCGGGCGCCCCAGCCGAGGACGGTCTCGGCGAGCAGGACGTCCAGTCCGCCGTCGAAATGGCTGAGTTGTTCGGCGGCGTGACGGCAGTGGCGGCACTCGGCGAGATGCTGCCGGACATCGGGCAGCAGGGTTCCGCCGCGGCGCAGGGGAACGTCGAGGAGGCGGTTGTAGAAACGGCATTCACTGGTCGGCGCGAGTTCCCGGTGGGCGCGCACGCAGGCCGTTCGGAATTGCTCGTGGGCCCGTTCCAGACCGGCCTCCGCCGTGATGCCGTCCACGCCCAGCAGACCGGCCGGTACGGTTATCGGCTCGGCCTCCACCTCCGTATGCCACAACAGGCACTGGGAAGCGGCCGGGAGGGACTGGAAAGCGCGTTCGGCGAGTCGGCGCCTTTCGGGGGTCGCGGGGCGTGCGGCGCGCAGTCCGCGCCCGCCGACGGTTTTGCGCAGCTCCGGCAGCACGGCGACGACTCCGTCCGCCCCGGCCCATGCCCGCACCGTGTTGCGTACGGCGACGAGGAGCTGGGGGCGCAGCGCACCGCCGGGGCGTCCGCCCGCGAGCCGTCCGAACACCTCGTGGAACGCGGCGGCGGCCACGAGCCGCGCCGAGTCCTCGGGGTTGCCGGCCAGGCAGACGGTGGCGTAGTCGTGCGCCGAGCGCCAGTGGCGGGTGAGCAGCAGGGCGACGGCGCGGGCGTTGCCGTCGGTGCCGAGCCGGGCCGCGAGGTCGCGGTCGGAATCCCCAGGGGTCCATCCGGGGCGGGGCGGGTACGGCGGGCGTGGGGGATTCGGGGACTGCACGGGGAACCATTTCCTTCCCAGCCGACGAACGGCACGCAATACGCGTCCGCCGGAAAGAGGTACCTGGGTGGTGCGCGATGATGCGTGATTGATGCCTTTGATTGGTGCGTACTTTTGGCCCGACCAGGTCCCTGTCCCGATCCGACCGGCCCGCGGGGAGGCTCACCTTCGCACACGCGCCTCACAGGAAACAAGGAGTTCGAGTGACTCCCGTTCAAAGTGCGGGGTATTCAGATAAGTTACCGGCGGTATCCGCACCCGTTTTCGAAATCTGACCGGAGTGGGGGCGGAGGCGGGGCGTCAACTTGTGTGCGGGGAAAGGCGGATGGGGCACGCAATCTCCAACTTCGGGCGCGCCCCACAGGAATCTCAGAGGTGACTCCCGGGCTGCTCCCATCCGCCCGGTCCACCATGATCGCCATGAACGCCCCCCACCCCTCCCCCGTCACCCCGTCCGCTCCCGCGACCGTTGCCGCGGTCCGCAAGGCGGTCGTGCCGGCGGCCGGACTCGGCACCCGCTTCCTGCCCGCGACGAAGGCGACCCCGAAGGAGATGCTCCCGGTCGTCGACAAGCCGGCCATCCAGTACGTCGTCGAGGAGGCGGCCGCGGCCGGTCTGGACGACGTCCTGATGGTCACCGGCCGGCACAAGCGGGCCATCGAGGACCACTTCGACCACGCCTTCGAACTGGAGCAGGCCCTCGCGGCCAAGGGCGACACCGTGCGGCTGGACGCGGTGCGCGACCCGGCCCGGCTCGCCGACATCCACCACATCCGGCAGGGCGACCCGCTCGGCCTCGGCCACGCCGTGCTGTGCGCCCGCCACCATGTCGGCGACCAGCCCTTCGCCGTCCTCCTCGGCGACGACCTCATCGACCCGCGCGAGACCCTGCTCAGCCGGATGCTGGAGGTCCGCGAGCGGTACGCCGGCAGCGTGGTCGCACTGATGGCGGTCCCGCCGGAGCAGGTCCACCTCTACGGCTGCGCGGCCGTGGAGCCCTCCGGCGAGGACGGTGTCGTACGGGTCACCGGCCTCGTCGAGAAGCCCGCCCGCGAGGACGCGCCGAGCCGGTACGCCGTCATCGGCCGCTACGTTTTGGACCCGGCCGTCTTCGACGTCCTCGAGCGCACCGCGCCCGGCCGCGGCGGGGAGATCCAGCTCACCGACGCCCTCCAGGAGCTGGCCGCGTCCGGCACGGTCCACGGCGTCGTCTTCTCCGGACGCCGTTACGACACCGGCGACAAGGCCGACTATCTCCGCACGGTCGTCCGCCTGGCCTGCGACCGGCCCGACCTGGGCCCGGAGTTCGTGTCCTGGCTCAAGGAGTTCGTGGCCGGTCTGGAGAACGGGGAGACGGACGACGCGGAGCGCGCACGACTGGCGGCATGACAGCGGGGCCCGGTCACGGACGGGCGGTCGGTCGGCACCCGCACGGAAGGCAGCTCCGACTCCCGCCTGTGACTCAGCCGTTGGGGCGCAGGGTCCACACCACCGTCATCTCACCGGTGACGGCTCCGTCGGCGCGGCGGATCTCGATCGTCACCGGGAACTCGGGGCGCTCCCCCGCGTCGAGTTGGGCGACGACCTCGGCGGCCGGGCGGCCGAGGGTGGCGGTGGCGGTGACGGCGCCCATCGCGAGCTTCTTGTAGGCGATCTCGGCGCCGACGGCGAGCGGGACGGCCCGCGCCAGCTGGTCGCCGAACGCGGCGAGGACGATCGCGCCGCTGGCGGACTCGCCGAGCGTGAACATCGCGCCGGCGTGCGGCCCGCCCACGTGGTTGTGGTACTCGCTCTGGTCCGGCAGGGCCACCACGGCCTTCTCCGGGCCGGTCTCCAGGAACTCGAGGTTCAGGGTCCGGGCCATGGGCACCGTGGCGGCGAGCATCTCGCCGACGGACATCTGGTCTGCGCTCATGACGGCGATGTTACCCACGAGTAGCCAGCGCTCGCCAGAGCCGTGCGGTGATCGCCGCACGCACCCGTCCTCGGCGTCGCCTCCGGCGCACCGGCCGTCACCGCCCCGCGGTCTGCTTCGGTACGGCCTCGACAAGGGGCGGTGACCGACTCGTGTCCTGGGCGGCACTAGGGTTTCAGGCCATGTGGCCAGGACAGCAGCCGCCCGGGGGAGAGCAGAACCCGCAGGCGCAGAACAATCCGTACCAGCAGCCGGGATACCAGCAGCCGAATCCGTATCAGCAACCCGGCTTCCAGCAGCCCAACCCCTACGCGCAGCAGCCGCAGTGGGGCGCGCCCTCGCCCGTCGGCGCGCCCCAGCCCCAGCCGCAGCCCGGCGGCGGTGGCGGTGGGGGCAACCGGACGAAACTGGTGGCGATCGGGGCGGCCCTGGCCGTCGTCGTGGCCGCGGGCGTGACCGGCTTCCTCGTCCTGGGCGGCGACAGCGACGACGAGGCGGACGGTGGGGGCGGCGGCACGAGCCGGTCGCCGTCGGCATCGGCACCGACGTCGGCCGACCCGAGCGCGTCGGCAGCGGACGACAACCCGCGCGACACCGAGACGGAGAAGCCGACCGTTCCCGGCTGGAAGGTCGTGATCAACCCGAAGTACGGCACGGCCTTCGACGTTCCCCCCGAGTGGGAGGTCGAGAAGCCCGGCGTCTTCACCTTCTTCGAGGACCAGCAGAAGGGGGACGGCTCCCCGTACATCGGCTTCTCGGCGCCCGCCTTCCTGAAGCACGACTACTGCTCGTCCGACGACGACAAGGACGGCAGCGAGGAGACGTCGTCGCTGGCGGCAGCCGGCACCAAGGGCGAGGACGGGGCGAAGGACACCGCCAGTACCGCGCGGGGCGATGCGGCGGCGTTCGCCTTCGGCGGCTACACCGACCAGAAGGAGTCCTCCAAGAAGTACCTGAAGATCGGCGAGGCGAAGCCGTACACGACGAAGTCGGGGGTCGCGGGCAGCGTGGCGACGTCCTACACGTCCGGCGTCCCGAAGACCCGCAAGTGCGACTTCGACGGCAAGGCGACCACGTTCGCCTTCAAGAACTCGGCCGGCAACTTCGTCTCGTGGAGCTTCTACGGCGCCAAGGGCGTCAAGGAAGAGGTGCCCGACGCGACCATCCAGAAGGTCCTCAGCACCGTACGGCTCCACGGAGACCCGACGGTGGACTGACCCGCACCCGGTTGCGGCCCGCCCGCAGGAGGCGGGCCGCAACCGTGGCCTGGAATCGGTTTGTCAACTCGGATCCCCGCCCGCGAGAGTAGTCCCGTGACCTCAGCCGCCGCCACCCGCCCCCGCCTGCGCAGACCCGCCTGGGCGGGCCGCAACTACAGCCTGCTGACCGCCGCCGCGTTCATCACGAGCCTCGGCAGTCACGGAGCGCTCATCGCCGCCGCGTTCGCCGTCCTCGAGGCGGGGGGCGACGGCGGCGACGTCGGTCTGGTGGCCGCGGCCCGCACGCTGCCGCTGGTGCTGTTCCTGCTGATCGGCGGCGCGGTCGCCGACCGGCTCCCGCGGCACCGGGTGATGGTCGCCGCCAACGCCCTCAACTGTCTCTCGCAGGCCGCGTTCGCCGCGCTCGTGCTCGCGGGCGAGCCGCAGTTGTGGCAGATGATGCTGCTGACCGCGCTCGGCGGCACGGGCCAGGCGTTCTTCAGCCCGGCCGCCGAGGGCATGCTGATGTCCTCGGTCGAGGGCGAGCAGGCCGGACGGGCGTTCGCGGTGTTCCGGATGGCGATGCAGGGAGCGGCCCTCGGCGGCGCGGCTCTCGGTGGCGCGATGGTCGCCGTGGCCGGGCCGGGCTGGGTGCTCGCCGCGGACGCCGCCGCCTTCGCGCTCGCCGGGACGCTGCGCGCGTTCCTCGACGTGAGTCACATCCCGGCGCGCGGGCGGAGCGGCGGCATGCTCGCCGATCTCCGCGAGGGCTGGCGGGAGTTCAGCGGCCGGCCCTGGCTGTGGGGCATCGTCCTGCAGTTCTCGATCGCCAACGCGGTCGTCGCCGCCGCCGACGCGGTCTACGGTCCCCTCGTCGCCCGGGACCACCTCGGCGGGCCCGGCCCCTGGGGCCTCGCCCTCGGTTTCTTCGGCGCGGGCACGGTGGCCGGCGCCGTCCTGATGACCCGCTGGAAGCCCCGCCGTCTGCTCTTCGCCGGCACTCTCTGTGTCTTCCCGCTGGCCCTGCCGTCCGCCGCGCTCGCCGTGCCGGTACCGATCTCCGTCCTGTGCACCGTGATGTTCCTGACCGGCGTCACGCTGGAGGTGTTCGGCGTCTCCTGGATGACCGCCCTCCACCAGGAGATACCCGAGGAGAAACTCTCCCGCGTCTCGGCCTACGACTGGTTCGGCTCGGTCGCCATGGTTCCCCTGGCCACGGCACTCGCGGGCCCCACGGAGTCCGCCTTCGGCCGGACGGCCGCCCTGTGGGGCTGCGCCACGCTGGTCGTCCTGGTCACGGCGGCGGTGCTGTGCGTGCCGGACGTACGGAATCTGACCCGCCGCACGAAGCAGGTCACTCGGGGCGAGGCAGGCGATGGCGATTCGGGCGAGGAGGAGACCGAGGCAGGTCGTGAGGGCCTGACGGAGGTGGACGCGGGGTCCGGGAGGGCCTGAGGCACGGGGCGGCTCGGGCGGTGGGAACGGCCGAACCGGCCGAGCCGAGGGTCGAGCCGACTCCCTCCCCCGTCAGCCGATACCGAACGCCCCGCCCGGCGGCTCGGGCGACGGAACCGCCTCCTCGTCCCCCACGGGCCGGGCGTCGCCGACGAAGTCCCTTAGCCCCGGCCCGTGTTCCACGCGGGCCGGGAAGGCGTCGGCGGCGGTGAGCCGGGCCAGGGTGGTGACGTCCAGGGGGTGGTGGGCGGCGACGAGGACCGCGTTGCCGAAGCGCCGGCCGCGCAGCACCGCCGGTTCGGCGATCAGGGCGAGTTCCTCGAAGACCGCGGCGAACGTGGCCAGTTGGGAGCGCAGGAAGGCGAACGGCGCCGCGTCCGCGAGGTTCGCCAGGTAGACGCCGTCGGCGCGCAGGACGCGTCCGGCCTCGCGGGCGTAGGCGAGGGACGTCAGATGGGCGGGGACGCGGGAGCCGCCGAAGACGTCGGCGACAAGGGCGTCGGCGGAGTCGGCCGGGGCCGCCTCCAGCCAGGCCCGCGCGTCGGCCGCGTGCAGCGTGACGCCGGTGCCGGGCGGGAGGGGCAGGTGCTCGGCCACCAGCTCCAGCAGGCCGCGATCGGCCTCGACGACGTCCTGCCGGGAGCCCGGCCGGGTCGCCGCCAGATAGCGCGGCAGGGTGAGCGCCCCGCCACCGAGGTGCAGCACGTCCAGGGGCCGCCCCGCCTCGGCGACGGTGTCCAGGACGTGCCCGAGCCGCTGCGCGTACTCGAACTCCAGGTGCGTCGGCTCGTCCAGGTCGACGTACGACTGCGGCGCCCCGTCCACGGTCAGCAGCCACGCCCGCTCCCGGTCGACGTCGGGCATCAGCTTGGCGGTGCCGTGGTCGACGGCTCGGGTGACGGGTATGGGCTCGTCCTTCACCTTCTCATTGTGCCTGTCCAAGGCGCCCGGCAAGGGGCGCGGGGCACTGCGCGACCAGCCACAACGGTCCCGCAGTGCCCCCACGCACCTCGGCCACGCTCACTCGACGGCGGTCACGGTCCCCGCCCCCACGGTCCGCCCGCCCTCACGAACGGCGAACCCGAGCCCCGGCTCCAGAGGCACCTCACGCCCCAGCTCGACGGTCATGGCGACCGTGTCCCCGGGGCGCGCGACGGCGGCCTCCCCCAGGTCCACGGCCCCGACGACGTCCGCCGTACGGATGTAGAACTGCGGCCGGTACCCGGTGGCGACGGGCGTCGAACGCCCGCCCTCCGCCGCCGACAGCACATACACCCGCGCCGAGAACCGCCGCCGCGGCGCCACGCTCCCCGGCGCGGCCACCACGTGCCCCCGCCGCACGGCGTCCCGCGGCACCCCGCGCAGCAGCAGCGCCACGTTGTCCCCGGCCTGCGCCTCCTCCATCGGCTTGCCGAAGGTCTCCAGACCGGTCACCACGGTGTCCACGCCGGCGCCGAGCACCTCGACCCGGTCGCCGACCCGCACCCTGCCCCGCTCCACCGCGCCGGTGACGACCGTCCCCCGGCCGGTGATGGTGAGCACGTTCTCCACGGGCAGCAGGAACGGCGCGTCCACGTACCGCTCGGGCATCGGCACATAGGTGTCGACCGCGTCGAGCAGCGCGTCGATGGACGCCGTCCACCGCGGGTCGCCCTCCAGCGCCTTCAGCCCCGAGACCCGTACGACGGGCGCGGCGTCACCGCCGTAGCCGTGCGCCGTGAGCAGGTCGCGGACCTCCAGCTCGACCAGGTCGGTGAGCACGGCGTCCTCGCCGTCGTCGACGGCGTCGGCCTTGTTCAGGGCGACGACGATGTGGTCGACGCCCACCTGCCGGGCGAGCAGGACGTGTTCGGCGGTCTGCGGCATGATCCCGTCGAGCGCGGAGACGACGAGGATCGCCCCGTCGAGCTGCGCGGCGCCGGTGACCATGTTCTTGACGTAGTCGGCGTGGCCCGGCATGTCGACGTGCGCGTAGTGCCGGGTGTCGGTCTCGTACTCGACGTGCGCGATGTTGATCGTGATGCCGCGCGCCGCCTCCTCGGGGGCGCGGTCGATGCGGTCGAACGGCACGAACGTGCCGGCTCCGCGCTCGGCGAGGACCTTGGTGATGGCGGCGGTCAGGGTGGTCTTGCCGTGGTCGACGTGCCCCATCGTGCCGATGTTCAGGTGCGGTTTGGTGCGCACGTATGCCGTCTTGGGCATGGCGATACCCGAAGCCTCTCAGGGAAGGGTGCTGAGTGATGGCCCCGGCTGCGGCGGAACGCCGGCCGGGACGGGGACCCCTGGGAAATCGCCGACCCTCCCCCTGCGGGGTCCGCCGGACGATCCGGAGAGGGTCAGCTTCGGGCGCCGTCGACAGCGGCCGTGAGAACGGGAACGGCAGCCTTCGGGGCATCCGCGACGGCGGATGCTGCGAGGACGAAGGCGTACCGGAACATGGGACAGATCCTCGCCGACGGTCCGACCGGTGTCGAATGGTTTTCCCCGGGGGAGTTGGGGGGCGGGGCCGCACGGAAGAGAGAGGCACCGTCCGCATGACCGACATGACCACGGCCGAGTGGTGGGAGCTGCTGCCGGCCGGCATCCGCGCCCAGGCCGACGGATACGTCCTTCAGGACGCCCTGCTGCCGGCGGTCCGGGTCGTCTGGGAGGCCGGCCGGGCTCGGGGGCTGGGGCTCGCCGAGGCCCAGCTCGTCGTCCACGACCGCTACCGCCACCACGGCGACCGCGTCGCCCGCACCCCCGACAGCCCGCTCGACCTCGAGTCGCTGACCGCCCGTGCGGCGGGCGCGCCCGGCCGCGTCGTGGCCGTGGAGGCCGTCTGGGACGGGGACACCGTGCACGACTGGTTCGTGGAGCTGGTGGCGGTCACCGCCGACCCCGAGGGGGAACTGCCGCTCGCCACCGTCCACCGGTCCGCGGCCGCCCGGCACCTCGGCGACGAGGACCCGTTCCCCCGGCACCCGTCGGCCGCCGTGGCCGGCCGGGTCGGCGCGGCCCTGGCCGCCCACCTCTCGGTCCCCTTCCGTTTCGCGAGCCCCGACACCCCCGACGACGAGGCACCCCGCCGGCGGCCGTGACGCGCGCTCAGCCGCCGATGTTCTTCAGCGCCTCCCGGACCGTCAGCGGAGCGAACCGGCCCCGCTCACGGGACAGGAAGGCGCGGACGGCCCCGGGGTCGGTCTTGGCGTACTCGCGCAGGGCCCAGCCGATCGCCTTGCGGACGAAGAAGTCCGGGTGGCCGGACCGGTGCAGGCAGTGGGCGAAGAGGCGGTCGGCGTCGGTGCGTTCCTTGTAGCGGAGTTGGTGGAGCAGGGCGGCGCGGGCGACCCACAGGTCGTCGTCGGTGATCCAGGCGTCCATGTCGGCCGTGAGGCGCGGGTCGGCGGCGACGAGGGCGCCGACGACATGGGCGGCGAGCGGGTCGACGGTGTCCCACCAGGGCACGGTGGTGACGAGGTGGCGGGTCACCGGCAGGAACGCCGAGGTGCAGCGTCGGGCGTGCCGGCGGAGGTAGTCGACGGCGAAGTAGTGGTATTCGCGCTGCGGCAGCGCCCAGCAGCGCAGGGCGATCGCCGTGCAGTCGGCCTCGTCGGGGCGGGACGTGCCCGCCAGGACGGCACGGGACAGGGCCCGGCGCTCGGGTGTGGGCAGGCCCAGGAAGGGCGCCACGTCCTTCATGTACGCGCGCATGGCCGCCGCCCGGACGGGATCGGCCGCGCCGGCGTACGCGGCGGTCAGCCGCTCCATCACGGCGTCGGCGAGAGCGCTGGGCGGTACATCGACCGTTTCCGCACCTGTGACGGTCATGAGACGAACCATACGGCGATCACACATGTCCGTCGGTTAGTGTCGCCGGATGCTCGATGCCACCACCCGCTCTGGGGGCACCGCCACGGCCTCTCCCCGGGCCGCCGCCACGGAGCTCGTCGTTCCCGTGCCCGTGCCCGTTCCCGTCGTCGCCGCGCCCACGCCCGCGCCCGACGGTCTCGCCGCCCGCTGCACCAGAGTGCTGCTCTCCCCCTGGTCCCGTTTCGCGCTGCTGGTCGCGCTGCTGGCGGCGGCCGCGTCGAGCGTGCTGCTCTTCGAACCGCAGAAGCTGCTCGCGGAGGGCTGGCCACCCCAACTGGGCGGCGCCACAGCGGCGCTCGTGTTCGCGGTCGCGTACGGGCTGTGCACGGTGGCGTTCGTGCCGCGGCCGCTGCTGAACCTGGCCGCGGGCGCCCTGTTCGGCTCGCAGCTGGGCCTCGGCGCGGCGATGGGCGGCACGGTGCTGGGGGCGGGAATCGCCTTCGGACTGGGCCGGGTCCTCGGGCAGGACGCGCTGCGACCGCTGCTGCGGGGCCGGTTGCTGAAGGCCGCGGACGGCCAGTTGAGCCGGCACGGGCTGCGCTCGATGCTGGCGGCCCGGCTCTTCCCGGGGATCCCGTTCTGGGCCGCGAACTACTGTGCCGCCGTCTCCCGCATGGGCTGGCTGCCGTTCCTGGTCGCGACCGCGCTCGGCTCGGTCCCGAACACGGCCGCGTACGTGGTGGCCGGGGCCACCGCCTCTTCCCCGACCTCGCCGCTCTTCCTGATCGCGATGGCCGCCATCACCCTGCCCGGCCTGGCGGGCGCGGTGGTGGCGTGGCGCAAACGCCACCACCTGCGCCGCCGCTGACGCCCCAGAGGCCTGGGAAGCCCTGGCCACTGAGACCACCGGGACTGTCGGGACATTGAAAGCGCTTCAGACCCCTTCGAGGATCATCGCGTTGGCGAGGCCGCCCGCCTCGCACATCGTCTGCAACGCGTAGCGGGCGCCCCGTTCCCGCATCGCGTGCACCAAAGTCGTCGTCAACCGGGTCCCGCTCGCGCCGAGCGGGTGCCCGAGGGCGATCGCGCCGCCGTGGACGTTGACCTTGGCGAGGTCGGCGCCGGTCTCCTGCCGCCAGGCCAGGACGACGCTGGAGAACGCCTCGTTGACCTCGAAGAGGTCGATGTCGTCGAGGGACAGGCCCGCCCTGCGCAGCACCTTCTCGGTGGCCGGGATGACGCCGGTGAGCATCAGCAGCGGGTCCGACCCGGTGACGGCGAAGCTGTGCAGACGGGCGAGCGGGCGCAGCCCCAGGCGGGCGGCGGTCTCGCTGGAGGTGATCAGCACGGCCGAGGCGCCGTCGTTGATCGGGCTGGCGTTGCCCGCGGTGACGTTCCACTCGATCTGCGGGAAGCGCTCGGCGAAGGCCGGGTCGTAGTAGGCGGGCTTGAGGCCGGCGAGGATCTCGGTCGTGCTGCCGGGCCGTACGCACTCGTCGCGGGCGACGCCGTCCAGCGGCGCGAGTTCCGCGTCGAAGAGGCCCTTCTCCCAGGCCTCGGCCGCCCTGCGGTGCGAGGAGACCGCGAAGGCGTCCATCTGCTCGCGGGTGATCGACCACTTGGCGGCGATGAGTTCGGCGCTGATGCCCTGCGGGACGAGGCCCTCGGGGTAGCGCTCGGCGATGCCGGGGCCGAAGGGGTCCTTGCCGGGCGGCACGTTCGACCACATCGGCACCCGGCTCATCGACTCGACCCCGCAGGCGACGACGAGGTCGTACGCGCCGGAGATGACGCCCTGCGCGGCGAAGTGCACGGCCTGCTGGGAGGAGCCGCACTGCCGGTCGACCGTGGTCGCGGGCACCGTCTCCGGGAAGCCCGCCGACAGGGCGGCGTAGCGGGTGGTGTTCATGGCCTGTTCGCCGACCTGGTCGACGGTGCCGCCGATGACGTCGTCGATCAGCGCCGGGTCGACGCCGGAACGCTCGACGAGGGAGCGCAGGGTGTGGGCGAGGAGTTCGACGGGGTGCACGTGGGCGAGCGCACCGTTCGGCTTGCCCTTGCCGATCGGGGTGCGTACGGCTTCGACGATGACTGCGTCACGCATGTGCGGGCCTCCTTGGGCCGCCGGGCCCCTTCGGGCCACCCGGGCGATTACCAGTGAGTAGGAAATCCGAACTCACCATAACGCTGTGAGTTGGAAAATCAAACCCTCGCCTAGACTGGGCTGCATGGTCGCCTCCTCCAAAGACCCGCGCCCCTGCTCCATCGCCGACGCCCTGGCGCTCGTCGGCGAGAAGTACTCCCTGCTCGTCCTGCGGGAGGTGTGCCTCGGCAACAGCCGCTTCGACCAGCTGGTGCGCAACATCGGCGCCCCACGCGACATCCTGACCACCCGCCTGCGCCGCCTGGTGGACGCCGGGATCCTGACCAGGCGCGTCTACAGCGAGCGCCCGCAGCGCTTCGAGTACCGGCCCACACAGGCGGGGCTCGACCTGGAGCCGGTCCTGATGACGCTCATGGCGTGGGGCGACCGCCATCTCCGCAAGGACGACGATCGCCCCATGGTGGTCGAGCACATCTGCGGCCACGAGATGGTCCCGGTGGTCATCTGCGCGGCCTGCGGCGACGAGGTCCGCCACGAGGACCTGACGGCCCACCCACAGGCACCGGGATGGACGGTGGCGGGACCGACTGCGGCCTGAGAGGCTCCGGCCGCCCGCTCCGCGAGACGGGACTCTCCCCGAAGCAGGACTCTCCCCCGAGCGGGACTCCCTCTGAGCGGTCTCCGCGATACCGACACCCTCTGACGCTCCGGGCACGTCACGCGCCCGGAGCGGATCGGATCACCGGCCCGGCGCCCGCTCCGGCCGGCCTCCGTGAGTCCTCACCACGGATGCGCCTCCAGGTACTTGGCGATCTCCTCCCGCTCCCACGCGCCGTCGGCCACGACGACGCGGTAGCGGCGGGTGAGCGTGTCGCCGGGGGCGAGCTCCAGCTCGTCGTAGAAGGCCCAGGACGGGGCGATGCCCGCGAAGGGCTCGTTGCGGACGAACCAGTGGGCGGGGTGGGCCCCCTCAGCACCGGAGTGGTCGTTCTCGGGGGCGTGGGCGACGACGACGGTGGCGTGGCCGTCGGTGCCGTCGTGCTCGCCGGACAGGGCGAGCCAGGGGTTCTGCGTGCCCATCAGCTCCGGACCGTCGCCCTCGGGGCCGATGATCCGGCCGCCCCGGAAGGCGCGCGGGCCGCGCCAGAACAGGCCGGTGTAGCCGGCGCCCTCGCGTCCGGCGGTGGTGGGGCTGCCGAACCGCAGCGGCTCCGGTCGCCGGTTGGTGATGGCGCTGGTCCAGGTCAGCGCCCAGGAGCCGAAGGCCTGGTCGACGTCGTGCACCTCGATCCGGCGCCGCTCCTCGGCCCACAACTCGCCGCTGTACGGATGCCAGGTCAGCCGCTCGGCGATGACGGCCCGGTCCCCGTCGGCCGCCACCTCGTCGAAGGCGACGTGAACCATCGACCCGACCCGTTCGGGGAGTTCGAGATACCCCTCGCCGTGGACGTAGCTGTTGCCGCCCCACAGGTTCGCGCCCGAGAGATGGGACGCGGTCAGCGACAGACCCTTGTGCCAGCGGTGGTCGTTGGGCCGGTAGTCGGTGACGACGTCGCCCGCGAGCGTGCGCAGGGGGTGGAGGTACGGCTTCGGCGCCTCCCAGGCGGCCTCCGGCCGGTAGACGTAGGCGAGCAGCTCGACGCCGGTGGCCGGGTCGGTCACGGTGATGCGGTCGCCGTGCGCGTGCACGAGACGCAGGCCGGTCACGCGGACACCTCGGTGGGTACGGCCGCGGCGGCCGGTGCCCAGCCGGGGGTACCTCCGTGCAGGGCCGTGTAGAAGGGGTCGCCGGGGCCGATCTCGCCCCGCTTCACCGTCGTGTCCGTGAACGCCGACTTGTACAGCGCGGTGATCAGCTCCAGGCTGGTGCGCCCGTCGGCGCCGCTGCTGCGCGGCCGCTCCCCCGCCCGCATGCTCGCGACCAGCGCGCGCAGCTGCGCCAGGTGCGAGCTGGGCACGTCCGCGCCGAAGTCCTGCCAGGCGGCCGCGCGGTCGCCGGGGACGCCGGGGGCCGGGGTGATGCGCCAGTTGGCGTTGCTGTGGCCGTAGAGATGCGTGAGCTCGACGGTGGCCTGCTCGCAGTCGATGCGGATACGGCTGACCTCGTCGGGGCTGAGCACGCTGTTCACGATCGTGGCCAGGGCGCCGTTGTCGAAACGGACCAGCGCCGTGGACACGTCCTCGGTCTCCACGTCGTGCACGAGCCGGCCGGCCATGGCCCGCACCTCGCTCCACGGACCGAGCAGGTCCAGCAGGAGGTCCATCTGATGGATGCCGTGGCCCATGGCGGGACCGCCGCCCTCGGTCTGCCAGCGACCGCGCCAGGGGACGGCGTAGTAGGCGGTGTCGCGGTACCAGGTGGTCTGGCAGTGCGCCACCAGCGGCCGCCCGAGCGCCCCCTCGGCCAGCAGCCGCCCGACGTGCCGGGAACCGGACCCGAAGCGGTGCTGGAAGACGATCGAGGCGTACGGGCCGCCCTCGGCCACCTCCTCCGCCTCCACGGCGTCGTAGTCGGCGAGGGTCGGCACCGGCGGCTTCTCGCACCACACCCAGGCGCCGGCCCGCAGCGCGGCCACGCTCTGCTCGCGGTGCAGGGTCGGCGGGGTGCAGATGGTCACCAGGTCGGGACGCTGCTCGGCCAGCATCCGCTCCAGGTCGGTGTAGGCGTGCGGAACCCCGCCTTCCGCGCAGAAGGCCTCGACCGCGCCGGCATCGATGTCGACGGCCGCGACGACCTCGGTCTCCCCCTCGGCCGCCAGCTGGTCGAGGGCGGGCAGATGGGAACCGCGGGCGATGGCGCCGGTACCGATGACCGCGGCGCGAATGCGGCGGCCGGCGAGCGGAGCGGATGCGGATGGGGTCATGGGCGTGATCAGCACTCCTCCGACGAACGACCGGACCGACGAGCGTCAGCGCGACCGGCAGCAAGCGCTTTCACTCCGGCAGCAAAGTAAGCGGAGGCCGGGCGACCGGTCAACACATCGGCCCAGCTGGGACGCCGCGCGCGCTTCCCCTCCGCCGTCCCCTTCGAAACCCCTGTGTCGGGCCTGTCGCCCGGGGACGCTACGCTGCCTTCGAACACCACTTGATCACCGCGCGCGGCGGCCCGCCGTGTCCGTCGCCCCTCTCCGATCGGCACTTGGACTCCGTAACCTCATGTCTTGGTTTGAATCCCTCATCCTCGGACTCGTCCAGGGGCTGACCGAGTTCCTCCCCGTCTCCTCCAGCGCGCACCTGCGGCTGACCGCGGCCTTCTCGGGCTGGGACGACCCCGGGGCCGCCTTCACGGCGATCACCCAGATCGGCACGGAGACGGCGGTGCTGATCTACTTCCGCAAGGACATCGGGCGGATCATCTCGGCGTGGTCGAAGTCGCTGTTCGACAAGACGATGCGCAAGGACCACGACGCCCAGATGGGCTGGCTGGTGATCGTCGGCTCCATTCCGATCGGTGTGCTCGGCGTCACGCTCAAGGACCAGATCGAGGGCCCGTTCCGGGACCTCCGGGTCACCGCGACGATGCTCGTGGTCGTCGGCATCGTCATCGGTATCGCCGACCGGCTGGCCGCGCGCGACGAGAACGGCGGGCGTCACCGCGCCCCCAAGCAGCGCAAGTCCCTGGACGACCTGGGCGTGAAGGACGGCCTGATCTTCGGCCTCTGCCAGGCCTGCGCCCTCATCCCGGGCGTCTCCCGCTCCGGCGCCACCATCAGCGGCGGTCTGTTCATGGGTTACAAGCGCGAGGCGGCGGCCCGTTACTCGTTCCTCCTCGCCATTCCCGCCGTGCTGGCCTCCGGCGCCTTCGAGTTGAAGGACGCGATGGAGGGCGGCCATGTGGACTGGGGGCCGACGGCGTTCGCCACGGTGATCGCCTTCGCGTCCGGATACGCCGTCATCGCCTGGTTCATGAAGTTCATCAGCACGAAGTCCTTCATGCCGTTCGTCTACTACCGCGTCGTCCTCGGCATCGTGCTGATCGGCCTGGTCATGGCGGGCGTGCTCAGCCCGCACGCGGCCGAGTCGGCGGGCTGAGCGAGCACGCCTCCGGCGGCCGGCCGTGGCCCTCACCCAGCAGTTCGCCCGCGTCTCCCCCGCCTACCTCTCCCGCTGCCGGGAGTCGTCCCTCGACTCACCGGACGGGACGCCGGGCTGGGCCCCTCCGGGCGAGGGCCTCCGGAGCCACGAGCGCCGACGCGGGCATGATCTCCTCTGGGCCGACTCAGAACACCACGACCAGCCGCCCCGGTCGGTCGAGCGGTGGCCGTGACCAACCCCATACGGTCTGGGTAGCCGCCCGGTAGCGCACTGTCAGTGCTTGCGCCTACGCTGTTGCGCATGTCCCCCAGTTCTGTTGCCCCTGGTTCCGTGCGGTCTGCCGCCGAGTTGAACGAGCAGATCCGGGCACTGTGGCTGCGCGCGGGCGGCTCCCTGTCGGCCCAGGAGCGGGCGGAGTACGAGCTGCTGGTGGTGGAGTGGGCGGCGGCGATGCAGGGCGAGGTCGTCGAGGCGGCCTGAGACCGCCGACGGTCCGACTTCCCGCCTCTCACCCCAGGCGCCGCCGCCTTCCACCCTCACGCCAGGCCCCGCTGCACAGCCCCTCACGACGGGCCCCGTTGCGCTGCCCGCCCCAGGACGGGCCCCGCTGCCCTCGCCCTTTCACCGCCCGCCAGCCACCCGCACCACCGCCCCCGTCGCATACGACGCCTCGGGGGACATCAGCCATGACACGGCCGCCGCGATCTCCTCGGCCTGGCCCGCTCGCCGCAGCGGGATGGAAGCGGCGGCCTGACGGGCCCGGTCCGGAGCGCCCATCGCGGCATGCATCTCGGTGTCGATCATGCCGGGCGCGACCGCGTTGACGCGGATGCCGTCGGGGCCGAGTTCCTTGGACAGGCCGACGGTGAGGGCGTCGAGGGCGGCTTTGGTGGCCGCGTAGTGGACGTAGTCGCCGGGGCTGCCCAGGGTCGCGGCCGCGGACGAGATGTTGATGATCACTCCGCTGCAGCGTGGCGTCATCAGCTGCGCCGCCCGCCGCGCGCACAGCAGCGCGCCGAGCAGGTTCACGTCCACGACCCGGCGCAGATCGGCGGTGTCGGTGTCGGCGAGCCGGCCGAGGGGCCCGGTCACACCGGCGTTGTTCACCAGGCCCGTCACCGGCCCGAGTTGACCCTCCGCCACCGCGAACAGCCGCTCCACGTCCGCCTCGACGGACGTGTCCACCCGCACGGCGACGGCACGGCCACCGGCGTCCCGCACTCCGCCGGCCACCGCCTCCGCGGCTCCGGCGTCACGGACGTAGCCCACCGCCACATCGTGCCCGTCGGCCGCGAGCCGCCGGCAGACCGCGGCGCCGATGCCCCTGCTGCCGCCGGTGACGACGGTGACGAGCCGCTTCATGACTGCCCCTCCCGACCTGACGTCCCATCAACTTCCTTGCGCCGATGACCGATCGGCGTCCCCCTCCGGAGTAAGGGAGCGACCTGCTACGACGGGACGGCCACACCGGTGTGCGGCTCGTCGGTCTCCGGTTCCTGCGGCGGATCGCTGAGCTGCTCGCGCACGTAGTTCCAGACCACCGCGATCACCGCGGCGACCGGTACGGCGAGCAGACTGCCCACTATGCCGGCCAGGCTGCCGCCCAGCGTCACCGCCAGCAGGATCACCGCCGCGTGCAGGCCGAGCCCGCGGCTCTGGATCATGGGCTGGAACACGTTGCCCTCGAGTTGCTGCACCACGACGATGATGGCCAGCACGATCAGCGCGTCCGTCAGGCCGTTCGACACCAGGGCGATGAGAACCGCGACGAAGCCGGCGAACAGGGCGCCCACGATCGGCACGAACGCGGAGACGAAGGTCAGCACCGCCAGCGGAAGGACCAGGGGCACCCCCAGAATCCACAGACCGAGGCCGATGAAGACGGCGTCGAGCAGACCGACCAGTGCCTGGGACCGCACGAACGCGCCCAGGGTGTCCCAGCTGCGCGCGGCCACGGCCGGGACGTCATCGGCGAGCCGGCCGGGCAGCTGGCGGGCGAGCCACGGCAGGAACCGCGGGCCGTCCTTGAGGAAGAAGAACATCAGGAAGACCGCCAGGACGGCGGTGATCACGCCGTTGACCACGGTGCTCACCCCCGTGACGACAGCGGTGACCATGCTGCCGAGACCGTCCTGAGCCCGGGCGACCGCGGTGTCGAGCGCCTTGGTGATCTGGTCGTCACCGATGTTCAACGGCGGCCCGGCCGCCCACTCCCGCAGCTTCTGCAGGCCTTCGACGACGCCGTCGGAGAGTTCGCCGGACTGGGAGGCCACCGGCACCGCGATCAGCGCCACGACGCCCACGGAGCCCAGGAGGAACAGCACGGTCACGGCCGACGCGGCCAGGGCGGGGCGCCATCCGTGACGACGCAAAAAACGCGTCAGGGGCCAGGTCAGCGTGGTGAGGAGCAGACCGACGATGAGCGGCCAGACGACCGACCACATCCGGCCCAGCACCCACAGGGCCACGGTGAGCATGAGGAGTGTCAGCAGCAACTCGACGGAGATACGCGCCGATGTGCGCAGCGCGGCACGTGTCTTCGTGGGACTCAGCGTGGCAGACATGGGGTCACCCTATGGGTACGCAGGTCACCCGCCGCTGTGGGGAGTGCCCACGTGGTGGCCCCTGCCTGCTTCCGCAGACGCGCCAGCCCCTCCTCGTCCACCGCTTCGGCTCATGTGGCGGGTCCGCACGCTGTCATGCCGAAGCCACCACCTCGCCGGCCATGACCTGGGGAGGGTTGGGGAGCAGTGACGCAAGGTTGTCCCGCACGAAGTCCGCAGCCCTCGAGATCGATTCTTCGGCACCGGCCTGGTCCTGGAAGACGCTGGTCGAGACCATCACTCCGTCCCCGGCATCGATCCAGTAGTAGGCCACGAAGCCGGACACCTGACGCATGAGCGGCACGAACCCCTCGTTCACGATTCGTGCGGCCTCGGCCGAATCGGTCACCCCTTCGTACCGCCGGACTGCTGCGTACATCGCCAAGCTCCTCACAGCGTTCTGGATTCGTCTTCCGCTGAGACGTCGTACCCCTGCGACGGCTGCCCGGCTCATGAGGCGTCCGGCAATCACCTGAAGGGCCGCCTCGGGTGATCCGAACGGCGGCCACCGGCCCGGACACACGGCCCTGCGCACGTCTGACATGAGAAGACGTCGCTGAAAGACGTGGAGTGGAGCGGCCTGAGCCGGTGGCTCCCGCAGCGCGGAAGGGGCTGTGAACGCGGCTTGACGATCCATGCCAAGCCGCGTTCACAGTCCTTTCGTTCCGCTTCGTCAGTACCAGCGGACCTGGCCGGCCGCGCCCTGGCCCGTGCCGGCGGCGTGGCGGAGAACGCGCAGCGGGCCGTCAAGGAGCTCGTCGGCGTCGTGGTCGGGATCGTCACCCAGGCCGGCCAGCCACGCGTGGATCCGCTCGACCGCGTTCCGCCGCTGGGCTCCGGTCAGAGCGAGGGTTTCCTCGGCCGCAGGCAGTTGGGCGCGGACTTGCTCGGCGTCGAGCAGGAAGTCCCCGAACCAGCCTGGCAGCCGCAGCACCGCGTCGGGACCCAGCGCGTAGGCCAAGGCCGAAAACGGGCTGGCCTTGCGTGCCACGGCCGCGAACCGGCCCTCCTCGGCATCGGGCGGAAACTGGTCCATAACAGCGTCGCGCAGTGCCTCCACGTGCTCGGATCCGTCACGGCAGGCGTCGAGGAATGCGCTCAGCCGGAAGGCGTCCTGGTCGGCGCTCCAACTGCCAGGAGAGGTCGTCGACGCGCTGAAGAGGGACTCCTGCGCCCTGCCCCGCCACCAAGCCAGCTCCCCCGGCACATCTCCGTGCAGCGACGCGGGTACCGGCGACGAGCCCTGCACCGCAGCGCGCAGCAGGTCCCTTGCCTTCTCGTCAGGCACCGCGCCAACGATCCACACACCCGTGACGCTCAACCCTGCCTCCCGCTGCTGCTCCGACCCCGGCGACCTGATCATGCACGACTCCGGGCGCCCTCGACATCGGGTCCCGCCTCCGGGTTTCCGCCCACCCCTGGGTCCCTCACAGCTTCGGCGCCGGCCTCTTCGGACCGGTGGTACTTGCGGCGGATGCGGTCTCGCACGGTCAGGTGTCGGGGCTGTTCCTGCGACTGTGGTCGGCCCGGCGAGTCCACAATGAGAGGTCGCTGCTCGTCGCGACGGCGATGGTCTGCCCGCCGGGCGAGAAGCCGGCTGCTCGGAGTGCGGAGTAGTCGGAGTGAAAGATGTGCCACCACCGCTCTCCCTGTGGGCCGCGGTGTGGCAGTCCGCCGCCGCGGGAGAGCAGGACACGCTCGTGGGGCCAGGCCGGGACGGCAACCTCCAGCCTCCAGCCGTCCCCGGTGGTGGTGTGCAGCCCTCCCCCGAAGAGCCCGGCGATGTGCACCCTGCTTCCGGCGATCGGTCCCAGCCCCGGGCACGAGAGATCGGCAGCGGCATCAGGAGTGCTGTCCTCGGGGTCGGGATCGCGATCGCGGGCGATCTTCTCTCCCGTGACGGCGTCGAAGAGACCGTGACCGTCGTGTGAGACGACCATCACCAGATCGTGGCCGGTGTCGGGATGCGACGCGAAACCGATCCCGAGGAGCCCGCCGACCGGGACGAAGGGAACGGGCTGCCAGGGTTCGGGGGCAGGCACCACAGGAGCCGCGAGGAGCTGCTTCCGCATCGCCTGTTGGTACGCGGAGAGCTCTGGCTCGAGATCCGGCGGCTCGACCGGAGCTTCCTTCTTCGTCCACTTCATCACGGCTCCCATGACCGGCGAAGCAGCGGGAGTTCGCCCTGCGGACGTCCCGGCAGATCGACCTGCCGACCGGCCACCACCCGTTTCTGTCCCACCCGGGACTGCTGGCCGATGTGATCGGCGACATCGCCGGGGGAATCGACGCGCCTGCCGCTTGAACAAGCAATGCCAGGCACTACGGCGACGCCGTCCGCGCGGCTGACGAGGCGGAGCACAGCTCACTGACCGCATGGCCGCGCGCGTGGATTGTCATCCCGGGGAACCTTCGCACCGTTCGGCGACCTCGCCCGGCCCCAAGCGCAGGTGTGCCAGCACATCGTCCCCTGCGGCGTAGGGACGCTCCTCGGGCAGCAGTCGGGCTGCGGAGTCCAGATCGCCGTCACGGACGAGTGCGTGGGTCTCGTGGGCGAGTGGAGTCACGTCCCTGATGGCAACGATCCACTCGTCCGCGTAACGTCGTACGGCTTCGCCGGAGAGTCCGAGTTGCAGCGACCGGTACGGCAGAGGCCGCAGCCGCAGATCGCGCTCGGGATCCCACTGCACCCGCGCCGGCGCCCGCTTCAACTGCCGCTTCCACTCGGCCTGGTCACCGTGCAGCTCAGGCACATGGTGTGAGAGACATGCACGCCGCAACGCCCACTCGAAGCCCTCCCGGCTGATCTCGACGGCCAGGACGGTCTCCTGGCCCTCCTTCTGACCCCAGCCGCAGCGGTACATCATCCACAGGAAGGACGGCTTGATCCGCGTCAAGCCGCCTTCACAGTCCTTTCTGCAACCGGCGCACACAGGGCGTCCAGCGATGGGGAAGCGACCGTTTAGGTTCTGCGGCCTGGCATCGTCCTGGTTACCCTCCAGTCACCTTGACCTGCAGGGATGGACCGACGGTGCTTCCTTTGGCAAGTGGATATGCGAGACGGTGATTGCTGGCTACAGTCGTCTAGTTACAACTGGTTGTGGGGACAACCAAAGCGCCTTGGGGAGGGCCTGCAGCACATGAGTCGTCGCTCTACTGGTTTTGTCGGCGTCTGGGCTGAAATGCAACGGCAGCAGCAGCGTCAGCTGGAAGCCGAAGCCAGACGGCGGAGACAGCAAGAACAGCAAGCGCGGGCCTACCAGCGGCGAGCTGCCCAGAGCCACCGTGAGTACCGGCAGACAGAAGCTCTACGGCGCACGGAGGAGCTGGATGCGCAGGTTGCATCGTTGCAGGGTCTTCTTGCCTCGGGTTGCCAGGCTCCGCCCTTCAGGGCTGCCTCTCTCATGCGACCCGAAGACGTCCAGCCCTTCGCTCCGGGGCCACTGGCACAGCCAGTGCCCATGCCGGATTTCAATCACTACCAAACGCAGAGCGGCTGGACTGCGAGTAGCCGGGCACGGGCACAGTCCGAAGCTCGAGCACGCTTCGAGCGGGACTGGCAGGCCGCCCAAGCCGCGGAGGCTCACCGACAGCAGCAGTTGGCGTCGTATCAGCGGGAATACCAACAGTGGGCCGATGCTCAGCTGGCTGATGTACGGCGGCACAACGCCGGCGTCGTTGCGATAGCTGACGGCGTAAGGCGTCAAGATCCCGATTCCGTGGTCGAGTACTTCTCAGCTGCTCTCTACGCCTCGACGGCATGGCCGGAGGGTTTCCCGCGCCAGGTCGCAGCAGCCTACGACCCGGCGGCCCGACAGTTGGTACTGGATTGGGAGCTGCCCGCCTACAGCATCGTGCCGGAGGTCAAGGCCGTTCGGTACATGTCCGGGGTCGACCAGGACAAGGAGACTCCCCGCCCAGTAGGCCAGCGCCGTGCTCTGTACAGGGAGGTTCTCGCGCAGTGCATGCTCCTCGTTCTGCACGAGCTGTTCGCCGCAGATGAGCTGGGTGCGCTTGAGTCAGTGACCTTGAACGGATTCGTCGATGGGCATGACCCTACGACGGGCCGACCGGGCCATATCTTCCTCGCAACCGTCATGGCCTCACGCTCTTCGTTCCGTGACTTGCACCTGGCGCAGGTGGACGCAAGTAGTTGCCTGGCTGATGCACTGCGTGGGCAGCTCTCGGCTCGACCGGACCAACTCACACCAGTACGGCCGAGTAGGCGGCCGCAGGATGTCGGGAACCGTGTTGTCGCTCACGGCAGCGACGAGGAACCGGACCTGTTTGCCATGGACCCGATCGCCTTCGAGAATCTCGTTGCCGATCTCTTCCGGGCCATGGGGATGCAGGCGGTGACCACCCAGCGTTCCAACGACGGCGGTGTGGACGTCGACGCACTGGATCCGACACCCATCCGAGGCGGCAAGATCGTCGTGCAGGTGAAGCGTTATCGCAACACGGTGCCGCCCACCGCTGTGCGCGACTTGTACGGAACCGTGCAGGACGCCGGCGCCAACAAGGGTGTCCTCGTGACGACGTCAGGGTTCGGCCCCGGCTCACACGCCTTCGCCAACGGCAAGCCGCTGGAACTCGTCTCGGGCCCCGAACTCGTGGACCTGCTGCATCGTCATGGGTTGCGTGGGCGGCTTGGTGACGGCGGTCGGCAAGTCCACGCACAGCCGAGGCCCTCGGTGCCGGACACTCGGCTGCCAGAGGATTACAACGTCCTGGGCATGTCGTGGACCGGAAGCGTTGCCTTGGACGTGTGCGCTCTCGTCTGCCGTGGCAACCGGGTCCTCAGTGACGATCACTTCGTCTTCTTCAACAATCCGCAAACGCCGGACGGCTCGGTGCGTGCTCTCCCGGCCACTGCACCTGACAAGGCCGCGATCTGTGTCTCCTTCGACGGGTTGCCCGATGAGGCCGACCGGTTCGTGCTCGTGGCGGCCATCGACCCAGAGGTCAACCCGGACGCCGACCTCTCCGGTTTCACGGACGCCTGCATCCGCCTGCTCGACCCAGGGTTGGCTGAGCTGGGACAGCTTGAAGTCTCCGACGGCCGGGCGCGCGAAACCGCCTTGGTACTCGGCTCCTTCCGCCGAAGGGCGAACGGAGACTGGGACTTCGTCCTGGGCGGCAAGGGCTACATGGGCGGTCTGGAGGAACTCGTTCAGGATTTCGGCATCGAGGTGGAGTAGTCCACCTGGGGTCCCACTGTTGCACTGGTTGAGGTCTGTGAACGCGGCTTGATGATTCATGTCAAGGCGCGCTCACAGACCTCTTGCGGTACTGCTCTCCTGGGCTTCAAGAAGTTCGTCACCGTGCCCGATCGCCCAGCGTCCAAGCGCCATCACCGGGCCCTCGCCCAGGCTCTGCCCCAAGCCGGTCAAGGCGTAGTCGACGCGTGGCGGTGCCTCGGCGTGAGCGTGGCGCTCGATCAGTCCGCTTGCGAGCAGGGTGCAAGGAGTCGGTCAGAACCTTGTCGCTGATGCCGCCGATCGCAGCGTGCAACTCGCGGCGTCGGTGCGGTCCCAAGCGAAGCGCCGCCAGTACGACGGGATCCCAGGTATGGGCGAAGAGATCGGTGGCCGCGCGCAAACGGCAATCAGCGACGAACTCATGGCAGCGGGCGTCGTGATCAGTCATCTCGCCGTCCATCATCGCGCGCCGGTCACGCACTGATCGGTGCGTAACGCCTTCCCTACCGTGGCCACCCGACCGACCACCAGGGGAGAGGCACGGACAGATGCGCATCGGGATCCTGAGAACAGGGACATTGGCGGCGGCCCTGGGTGAGGGCTGGGCACGTGCGGGACATGAGGTGGTGATCGGCGGACGGTCGCATGTCAAGGCGGAGAAGCTTGCTGAGCGGCTGGAGCACAAAGTGCTGGCTGTCGCACCGCGTGAGGCAGTCACCGGGCGCGATGCGGTGCTCCTCGCCGTGTTGACGACAGCTTCAGTGTCTGGGCCGGCGCCACCCACCGCAGCGCCCTCGCCCCGCTGGCCGATGCCGCCATCGAGTGGACCCAATCCGACGTGTGACCTCGCTTCGCCCCATCGTTGCCCGCAAGACACGGACACCGACAGATTGCAAAGCGTAGCGGCGGAGGGCGTTCCCAGTGCTTGATGTGAAGTCCGATTTGATCAGGCTTCGGTGCTGCCGAAAAGGGTGTCGGCCGGCCCGCGTGTCCACAGGGAAAGGTCGCTGCTCGTCGCCACGGCGATGGTCTGTCCGGAGGGCGAGAAGCCTGCTGTGCGGAATGTGGAGTAGTTCGAGTGGAAGATGTGCCACCACTGCTCTCCGTGCGGACCCGCGTGGGGCAACCCACCGTCGCGGGACAGCAGGACACGCTCGTTCGGCCAGGCCGGGGTGACGACCTCCAGGGTCCAGCCGTCCGTGGTGGTGGTGTGCAGCCCCCCGCCGAAAAGCCCCGCGATGCGCACGCGGCTTCCGGCGATCGGCCCCAGTCCGGGGCACGAAAGGTCGGCAACCGCGTCGGGGGTGCTGTCCTCGGGGTCGGGGTCACGGTCCCTGGCGATCTTCTCCCCGGTGACGGCGTCGAAGAGACCGTGACCGTCGTGGGAGACGACCATCACCAAATCGTGGCCGCTGGCGGGATGCGTCGCGAAGCCGATTCCGAGCAGTCCGCCGACAGGAACGCCGTATGCGTACTCGAAGACGGGCTGCCAGGGTTCAGGAGCGGGCACCACGGGGGCCGCGAGAAGCCGGTTCCGCATCGCCTGCTGGTACACCGAGAGCTCGGGCTCACGCTCCGACTGTTCGACCGGAGCCGCCTTCTTCGTCCACTTCCTCACGGCTCCATGATCCACGCTTCGGCGGGTTCCCCAACGGAGTTGATGCAGGCCAGCGCTCAAGCACATGCTCTTGCAGTCTG
Source organism: Streptomyces aurantiaciflavus (assembly GCF_049808595.1). Classification (NCBI taxonomy): domain Bacteria; kingdom Bacillati; phylum Actinomycetota; class Actinomycetes; order Kitasatosporales; family Streptomycetaceae; genus Streptomyces; species Streptomyces aurantiaciflavus. The sequence goes on from NZ_JBNCAQ010000013.1 coordinate 181,432, forward strand.
TGAACGCGGCTTGATGACCCACGTCAAGCCTCGTTCACAAACTGTATCCATAGTGACCGGGGAAACCGCGTGCCCCCTTTGGTGGGCTGTACGTTCCGCACGGCGGACGGCCACCACCAGCAGTATCTTGACCGCAACATCAACGGCCAGGGCGGGACCGGTGTTTCCTGTCCGATCGGCGTGGCTCCGGCCAAGGGGGGAGTTCCGCAATCGACCCTGAGCTCCTGGCGGCTTTGTGGAGGGAAAGCCATCCGTCGGGCCCTCCTGTCGCTCACACGTTTCGCACTAGGTACGCGGATCGCTGGGTGCGCTTCCATAGCCTTCCCGACTCGAAGCGCTACCCGGAGTCCGGGGACGAGTACGCGATCGTGCTGGACCGGTACAACACGATCCTCGACGAGTTGTTCGCGGGCACGGACGTGTTCGTGGTGACCATGGACTGGTCGAACACACCGACCGGGCCCGCGGGCTACCCGACGCCACGACAGACACTGCATCCCGACGGCATCCGCTGGTGGACAGAGTCGGAGCAGGACGACCCCGACCCGGAGTTCCACACCCACACACGTCTGTACGCCGACCGGCGCCGGTGGAACCGCGGCTGCCTCGACGGTCTGTTGCGAGCCGTCGCGGACGAGGCGCTCGTCGAAGTCTTCGTTGCCGACACGGAACTGCGACGCATCCACCATCCCTACGACGGCGGCGCAGACGTCATCCTTGCCACGCCTGCGGAGCGTGACCGTGTGCGTGACCAACACACAGATTGGCTTTCCAGCCACCCAGCCGGCCTCTGAGAACCGCAGCGGCTCCCCTTTCCCGACCGACGCGCAGTGCTCTGTCAACGCTGTCTGATGACCCAGGTCATGCGCTCCCGGCTCCAAGCCGACGGAAAACGCCCGTTGCGGGCCGCTGCCTTGCCGATCTCCGGGCGGTACGCCTGGTAGACGGTGACCGTGGAGTCCGTGTGCAGGGCGCGGATGCGGAACTTCGGCTCCTGGGGGGCGGAGTGGTCGCGTGGTCGTTCGGCGGAGTGGTCGTCCGGTTGGTCAACGTGTCGTTCGACGGATTGATCGTTCACGGCACCAGCCTCGCCACCACCGAGCCGTACGGCCACCGGATTTCCGCGCCGGTGTCCGCACGCCTCTTGGCTCGGTACGCCGTATGCCCAACACTCGGGCCATGACGCAGCGTGTGGAGCTCGCTACCGTGATGGACCGGCTGGCCGTGGACGGGCTGATCACCGACTACGCGGTGGCGGTCGACGACGGTGACTGGGCGGCGTACCGGGGGTTGTTCACGCCGGACGGGCGGGCGGACTACCGTTCGGCCGGGGGTATCGAGGGGGACGCCGGGAAGGTGGCCGCGTGGCTCGCGCAGAGCATGCGGGTGTTCTCGATGCGGCAGCACCTCATCGTGAACCGTCGGCTCCGCTTCGGGGTTCTGGAACAGGACAGGGGGGACACGGCCCGGGTCCAGGCCGACTACGTCAATCCCATGCGGCTGGGCGGCGGGGGCTCCCGCGCCGAGCCCGACTTCGTCTGCGGCGGCCGGTACGCCTTCGCGCTGCTGCGCACGGACGACGGCTGGCGGGTGCGTGAGGTGGTCGTCCAGGAGAAGTGGCGCCGGCCGGCCGGGAGGGAGGCCACCGGCTGATCCCGGCCATCTGGTGGGAGATCGTCTCCGGCGCGCACACTGGAGCCACCAGCGGGTAGGGAGGTGCCGTATGAAGACGTTCGGTCCCTGGCTCACCTCCCCGTGGCGGCGCTCGGCCGTCGGGGCGCTGGCGGGCGCGCTGCCCGTGCCGGCGTTTCCGGCGCCGGCCCTGTGGTGGTGGGCGTTCCTGGCGCTGGTCCCCTGGCTGCTGCTCGCCCGCTCGGCCCCGACGGGCAGGCGGGCGGTGTACGACGGCTGGAGCGGCGGCTTCGGGTTCATGCTGGCCATGCATCTGTGGCTGCTGCCGAACCTGCATGTCTTCATCCTGGTGCTCGCCGCGCTGCTGGGCGCGCTGTGGGCGCCGTGGGGCTGGCTGGTGCGCCGCTTCCTCGCCGGGGTGCCCTCGGGCAAGCGGGTCGGGGCCGCGCTGGTCGTGCTGCCCTCGGGCTGGCTCGCTGTCGAGCTGGTCCGCTCCTGGCAGGGGCTGGGCGGGCCGTGGGGCATGCTCGGGTCCAGCCAGTGGCAGGTGGAGCCGGCGTTGCGGCTGTCGTCCGTCGGCGGGGTGTGGCTGCTCAGTTTCCTGGTGGTGGCCGTGAACGTCGCGGTCGCCGTCCTCGTCGCCGTTCCGGCGCACCGGGTGCCCGCCGTCGCCGGACTCGTGGCGACCGCCGCAGCGACCTGTGCCGCGTGGGGGTGGGCGCCGCGTCCGGACGCGGAGGGGCGGCAGGCCCGGATCGCCGTCGTACAGCCGGGTGTCGTCGCCGGCCCCGACCGCCGCTTCGACCGTGAGGAGCAGCTGACCCGCCGGCTCGTCGGGCAGGACGTCGACCTGATCGTCTGGGGCGAGAGCAGCGTCGGTCATGATCTGCACGACCGGCCCGACCTGGCGCGGCGGCTCGCGGCGCTGTCCCGCGCGACCGGCGCCGACATCCTGGTCAACGTGGACGCCCGCCGCTCCGACCGGCCCGGCATCTACAAGAGCTCGATCCTGATCGGTCCGGACGGCCCGACCGGCGACCGGTACGACAAGATGCGGCTGGTGCCGTTCGGTGAGTACATCCCGGCCCGCTCGCTCCTCGGCTGGGCCACCTCGGTCGGCAAGGCCGCCGGCGAGGACCGCCGGCGCGGCAGCGAGCAGGTCGTGATGAACGCCGGGCGGGGGCTGCGCATCGGCCCGATGGTGTGCTTCGAGACCGCGTTCCCCGACATGAGCCGTCATCTGGCCGAGGACGGCACCGACGTGCTGGTCGCCCAGTCGTCGACGTCGACCTTCCAGGACAGCTGGGCCCCTGAGCAGCACGCCTCCCTCGGCGCCCTGCGCGCCGCGGAGACCGGCCGCCCGTTCGTCCACTCGACGCTGACGGGTGTCTCCGCCGTGTACGACGCGAGCGGCCGGCGCCTGGGCCCGTGGCTGGGGACGAGCGCGAGCACCGCGGCCGTCTACGAGGTACCGCTCACGGACGGCGTCACCGCGTACGTCCGCTTCGGTGACTGGCCGGTCCACGCGGCCCTGCTGGTGCTCGCGGCCGTCGCTCTCACGGAGGGGGCGCGGGCGATCAGGCTGCGCCGGAACGCTCCCGCACCGCCCGTACCACACGCTCGCACAGTTCGTGAGTCGCCAGCGCGTCCCGCGCGCTGAGCACCTTGCCCGCGCGCACCGCGTCGAGGAAGGCCAGCACCGCCTGCTCGATGCCGCGCTGCCGGGCCACCGGAACCCAGTCGCCACGCCGCCGCACCGTGGGCTGCCCCTTGTGGTCGACGATCTCGGCGAGGTTGACGACCTGCCGCTTGGTGTCCTGCCCGGACACCTCCAGGATCTCCTCGTTCGAGCCGCTGAGCCGGTTCATCACGCCCAGCGCGGTGAAGCCGTCCCCGGCGAGCTGGAGGACGACGTGGTGCAGCAGCCCGTCCACGACCCGGGCCCGTACGGTCACGTCGTCCACCGGCCCCGGCACGAGGAAACGCAGGGTGTCGACGACGTGGATGAAGTCGTCGAGGATCATCGTGCGCGGCCGCTCGGGCAGCCCGATCCGGTTCTTCTGCATGAGGATCAGCTCGCGCGGGTGGTCGGCGCACTGCGCGTACCCGGGGGCGTAACGCCGGTTGAAGCCGACGGCGAGACTCGTCCCGCGCTCCTCCGCGAGCGCCACCAGCCGCTCGGAGTCGGCGAGTTCGTACGCCAGCGGCTTGTCCACGTAGGTCGGGACGCCCGCTTCCAGCAGTCGCGTGACGATCTCGGGGTGGGCGACGGTGGGCGCGTGCACGAAGGCCGCGTCGAGGCCCTCGGCGAGCAGCGCGTCGAGGTCGCGGTGGCGCTGTTCCCCGGGCACCCGAAGGGTGTCGGCGACCCGGTCGAGAGTGGCCGGCGTGCGGGTCTGGAGGTGCAGTTCGAGCCCGGGCAGCGCGCCCAGCACCGGCAGGTACGCCTTCTGAGCGATGTCACCGAGTCCGATGCAGCCGACCTTCACGGGGGCTCCTTCCCTGCTGGTCCACGCCTGCCTGCACGGCAGCATACGGCGTCCCCCGTTCTCGGCTTCGATCGAGCGGGAGGGGCCTCCACGCGCGGCCGCCGGTCGACGATCCCGTCGAGAGCGCGCCGGAAGCTCGCGAGCCGACGCCCGCCCCTGCCAACCGCCGGTCATGGCGGCCACGCGCCGCCGCGAGCTGCGGAAACTGCTCGCCGGGACGTCAGGGCAGGAAAACCCGTGGTCGGATCACGCGGGCCCGCGACACGATGCGTCCATGACGACGCAACGCAGGGAACCCGCCCAGACCGCCGACGAACGCACGATGCTGGAGGGCTGGTTGGACTACCACCGGCAGACCCTGGCGTGGAAGTGCGAGGGCCTCACCGACGACCAGCTCCGCACCGCCTCGGTGCCGCCGTCCGAGCTGTCCCTGATGGGGCTGGTGCGGCACATGGCGGATGTGGAGCGCGGCTGGTTCCGCAAGGTCCTCATGGGGGACGACCCCGGCCCGATCTACTTCAGCGACGAGGACCGCGACGGCGAGTTCCACCTCACCGAGGAGGACACCTGGAAGGAGGCGTACGCCACCTGGCAGGAAGAGATCGACATCGCCCGGCGCAACGCGGCCGGCTTCGCTCTGGACGACCTCTCCCGGGGTAAGAGCCGGTTCACCGAGGAACCGTTCAGCCTGCGCTGGATCTACACCCACATGATCGAGGAGTACGCCCGCCACAACGGCCACGCCGATCTGATCCGTGAGCGCATAGACGGCGTCACCGGCGACTGACGTGCCGTCAGTCCGAGCGGGCGGACGCCCCTCGTACGGGGTGGTGGATCACCCGGTCGGGGCATCCTGGGCCGGTGCCCCGTACCTGTGGGGGCGGGACCCAGCAGAGTGGCGTGGGTGCATCGAACGACGACGACCACCGCAACGCTTCTGCTGACCGTGGCCGTCTCGGCCCTGGGCGGTTGTGTGACCGTCCAGCACTCGCCCGTGGCGGGGCCGCCGACCGCGCCTTCCCGGCCGTCCGCGCCCCGGCCGTCGCCGCCCCGACCGGACGGGACGGCCGAGACGCCGGTCGTGCAGGCGCCGGCGCAGGAGGCGCTGGGCATGGTCGGGCCGGACCGCGGGCCGGAGTCGACGCCACCCGCCGAGCGTCGGCGGGCCGCCCCGGCGGCACCGGTGCGGCAGCCCTCGCCCCGCTCCCACCCGCAGCCGCGTCCGCACCCCCGGCCGGCTCACCCCGAGCCGCGGCGCCCCGCCCCACCTCGGGTCGAGCTCCCCGAGGCGGGCCAGGGCCTGGACCATGAGGGGCGTGGGAGCACCGATGTGTGCGCCCTCGGCAGGAAGTACGGAGGCTGGCGAGCGGACAGCCCGGAGGCGGTGATCTGCGAGCGGACCTATGGGCGTTAGGCCGGCCCGCCGGAGGGCTCGCCGAGCCGCAGTTCCATCCTGCTGATCGCCGCCCGTACCCCGTCCCCGTAGCTGTCGTCGCGCAGGGCGCCGGCCGCTCGTCGTGCCCTGCGGACATGGGTGCGGGCGGCCTCGGAGCGGCCCAGTTTCTCGTAGTCGGCCGCCAGGTTGAGGTGCAGTGAGGGGTAGAGCGCCCGCACCTCCAGGGAGCCCTCGTGTTCCTCCGCCGCCGTGAGGGCACGCAGGTCCCAGGCCAGTTCGTCGAAGGGGTCGTCCTGGGTGTCGGCCAGGTAGTGGGCCAGGGTGCAGCGGTGCAGGGGGTCGCCCTCCTCGCCGAGCTCGGTCCACAGGTCGAGGAGGCGGCGCCGGGCCTCCTCGCGATCTCCCCCGTGGTGCAGCATCACGACCTGTCCGATGCGTGTCAGCACGGCGTCCGGCGTCGCCTGCTCCTGTCGTTGCTCCGCCACCGCATGGCCTCCTTGCGTCGTTGCGACGACGCTAGCCGCAGGCGACGGCAATCCCGGTCAGGCGGCACCGGGCCGGTCCGAGGAGGGACCGGCCCGGCGGTCGTTTTCGGCCCTGGTTCCCGGGATCGTCGTCAGCCCAGGTTCGGGATCGTCCAGTCGATCGGCTCGTGGCCCTGCTGGGCCACCGCCTCGTTGATCCGGGTGAACGGGCGGGAGCCGAAGAACTTCTTCGCGGACAGCGGGGAGGGATGCGCGCCCTTGACCACCACGTGCCGTGTCTCGTCGATCAGGGGCAGCTTCTTCTGCGCGTAGTTGCCCCACAGGACGAAGACGGCCGGGTCGGGCCGGTCGGCCACGGCGCGGATGACGGCGTCGGTGAACTTCTCCCAGCCCTTGCCCTTGTGCGAGTTCGCCTCGCCGGAGCGGACGGTGAGGACCGCGTTGAGCAGCAGCACACCCTGCTGGGCCCACGGCATGAGGTAGCCGTTGTCCGGGATGGGCGTGCCCAGCTCCTCGTGCATCTCCTTGTAGATGTTGCGCAGCGACGGCGGGATCTTCACGCCGGGCCGCACGGAGAAGCACAGACCGTGCCCCTGGCCCTCGCCGTGGTACGGGTCCTGGCCGAGGATCAGCACCTTCACCCGCTCGTACGGTGTGGCGTCGAGCGCGGCGAAGACCTCCTCCCGGGGAGGGTAGACGGGACCCCTCGCTCGCTCCTCCTCGACGAACTCCGTCAGCTCCTTGAAGTAGGGCTGCTGCAGCTCGTCGCCCAGGACCCCGCGCCAGGACTCGGGCAGCATGGCGGTGTCGGTCACGTCAACGTCCTCCGTTGTGCGGTCACTTCCAGGCCACTGAACCTACAGGTGACCACTGACACTCGGTCCCGCGGTCCGCCCCTACCAGCTGGTCTTGCGGGAAAGTTCCCACATCATCATGATCGTCGACGGGTCCAGCGCCCGCTCCGCGCCCGAGACGTCCTCGTTCGCGGCGATGTACTGCTTGCCCTGCCACAGCGGCAGCAGCCGGGCTTCGTCGACGAGGATCTGCTGGGCCTCCTGGAACTCCTTCACCACGTTGGCGCGGTCGCTCTCCTCACGGGAGCGGGGCAGCAGCACCTGGGTGATCTCCTTCGCCGGGTAGGGCGTGCCGAGCGCATTCTGCTCGCCGACGAAGGGGGCGATGAAGTTGTCCGCGTCGGGGAAGTCGGGGGCCCAGCCGCGGCCGAACACCGGATACTCGCCGTTCTGGTAGCCGAGCACGTAGGTCTTCCAGGGGCGGCTCTTCAGGGTGACCGTGAACAGGCCCGAGGCCTCGAGCTGGCTCTTGATCTCCTTGAACTCCAGGGCGGTGTCGGAGCCGTAGCGGTCGGTGGTGTACCAGAGGGTGAGCGGGACGGGCGCGGTGATGCCGGCGTCGGTGAGCATCGCGCGGGCCTTGTCGCGGTCGGGCTCGCCGAAGTCGTCGAAGAAGACGGTGGTGTGGCCGGTCAGGCCCTTCGGGACCATCGAGTACAGCGGGTCGACGGTGTCCTTGTAGACCTTGTGGGCGATCGCGGGCCGGTCGACGATCTGGGCGACGGCTCTGCGGACGGCGAGCTTGTTCGCCCAGGGGTCCTTGGGGTTGAAGACCAGGTAGTTGATGTTGCTGCCGGCGCCCTCGATGAGCTGCAGGCCCTGGTTGTCCTCGCTCTCCAGGGCGACGATGTCGTCGGCGGCGAGACCCTGGTAGGTGATGTCGATCTGCCCGCCGCGCAGGGCCTTGACCATGGCGCCGGAGTCCTGGAAGTAGCGGATGGTCACGGCGTCGTTGCGGCGCTTGGCGAAGCCCTTGTAGCGGTCGTTGCGCACGAGCTTCGCCTGCTTGCCCTCGTCGTACCCGTCCAGCTTGTACGGACCGGAGCCGACGATGCCGCCGTCCTTGCGCAGCGACTTCTCGGGGTAGTCCTCGGGCGAGACGATCGACATGCCCGGGGTGGCGAGCACGAACGGGAAGGTGGCGTCGGCCTTGTTGAGCTGGAAGACGACCTCGCGGTCGCCGACCACCTGGACCCGGTCGAGGCTGCCCAGCAGCCCGGCGGGTCCGGTGATCGCGTTGATCTCCTTGATCCGGTCGATCGAGTACTTCACGGCCGCCGCGTCGAGCTTGTCGCCGTTGGAGAAGGTGAGGCCCTCTTGCAGTTCACAGCGGTAGGAGCGGTTGGAGGCGTCGGTGAACTCGCAGCTCTTGGCGGCGTCCGGCTGGGGCTCGGCCGCGCCGGTCGGGTAGGAGAGGAGGGTCTGGTAGACGTTGCGGAACAGCTCCCAGGAGCCGTCCCAGGAGGCTGCGGGATCCAGCGTGCTGGGGGCGCTGGTGGTGCCCACGACGATCGGCCCGGCGTCGTCGGAGCCTTCCTCTCCCAGGAGACTGCATCCGGCCACCAGCGATATGGACACGATCGCCGCCATTTGCTGCAAGGATCGGTTCCGGTTGAACACGCGCACGCTCCTCGATCTGCCATACCAAGGGTCGGCGAACGATACCGCAGCGCCACGCCGGGTGAACCCGTGGCTGATACAGCGTTCTGATCACATGCGCGTGACGACGTTGTCATCGGGGGCTGCGGCGGTTCTACGACGACATGGGCGCCGCTTCCGTAGGGGAAGCGGCGCCCATGTCCGGTTTGCAGCGGCGGTGAGATCAGCCGACGCCGGCGTTGAGGAAGATGCCGCCGTCGACGACGAGGGTCTGGCCGGTGACCCAGTCCGACTGCTCCGAGGTCAGGAACGCGGCGGCGCCGCCGATGTCGGAGGGCACGCCGAGCCGGCCCAGCGGGTAGGAGGCGGCCGCCTCCGCCTCCCGGCCCTCGTACAGGGCCTGCGCGAACTTGGTCTTCACCACGGCCGGGGCGATCGCGTTGACCCGCACCCTGGGCGCGAACTCGTGCGCCAGCTGCTGGGTCAGGTTGATCATCGCGGCCTTGCTGACGCCGTAGGCGCCGATGAAGGGCGAGGCCGACAGACCTGCCACGGAGGCGATGTTGACGATCGCGCCGCCGTTGTCCTTCTGCCAGGCGTGCCAGGTGCGCTGGGCGAAGCCGAGCGCGGAGATCACGTTGGTCTCGAAGACCTTGCGCGCCACGTTCAGGTCGAGGTCGGCGATCGGTCCGAACACCGGGTTGGTACCGGCGTTGTTGACCAGGTAGTCGACGCGGCCGAAGGCCTCCATGGTCCGTTCGACGGCGGCGGCCTGGTGGTCGACGTCGTGGGCCTTGCCGGCGACGCCGATGACGCGGTCGGCGCCGAGCTTGTCGACGGCCTCCTTCAGCGCGTCCTCGTTGCGGCCGGTGATGCAGACCCGGTCGCCGCGGGCGAGGAGGGCCTCGGCGACGCCGTAGCCGATGCCGCGGCTGGCGCCCGTGACGAGGGCGACCTTGCCGGAGAGTGCGGGCAGTTCAGTCATGGTCGTGATCCCTGGTGATCTAGTTGAGCGGTCCGCCGGCGACGTACAGCACCTGGCCGGAGACGAAGCCGGCGGCCTCGCCCGTGAAGAAGGCGATCGCGTTGGCGATGTCGTCGGGCTCGCCGACGCGCTGCACCGGGATCTGGGTGGCGGCGGCGGCCTTGAACTCCTCGAAACCCATGCCGACCCGGGCGGCGGTCGCGGCCGTCATGTCGGTGGCGATGAAGCCGGGGGCGACCGCGTTGGCGGTGATGCCGAACTTGCCGAGCTCGATGGCGAGGGTCTTGGTGAAGCCCTGCAGACCGGCCTTGGCGGCGGAGTAGTTGGCCTGGCCGCGGTTGCCGAGGGCGGAGGACGAGGAGAGGTTGACGATGCGGCCGAAGCCGGCGTCGACCATGTGCTTCTGGACGGCCTTGGTCATCAGGAAGGAGCCGCGCAGGTGCACGTTCAGGACCGTGTCCCAGTCGGAGACGCTCATCTTGAACAGCAGGTTGTCGCGGAGCACGCCCGCGTTGTTGACGAGGATCGTCGGCGCGCCGAGCTCCTCGACGACGCGCGCGATCGCCGCCTCGACCTGGGCCTCGTCGGAGACGTCGGCGCCGATCGCGACGGCCCGGCCGCCGGCGGCGGTGATCTTCTCGACGGTGTCCTTGCAGGCGGCCTCGTCGAGGTCGATCACCGCGACCGCGCGGCCCTCGGCCGCCAGCCGTACGGCGGTGGCGGCGCCGATGCCGCGTGCCGCGCCGGTGACTACTGCGACCCGCTGCTCAGTGGTGGACATTGCTGGATCTCCTCGCCCTCGAGAAAGCCTGAACGCCTGGATTGGTCTGCGGCTCCACGGTACGCCTTGGGTGAGCGACCGCTTAGTACCTTCAGCACAGGTGACGCTAGAAGCCATGGCACCCGGTGTCAACGGCACACCGGGCGCGTGTGATCCATTACCTCACCAGGAGGTCCAGCAACCGCCGCGCCTCGGCCGCGGGATCGGTGGTGAGGCCGGTGTGCACGGGCCCCGGCTGGACGACCGTCGAGCGGGGCGCGATCAGCCAGCGGAAGCGCCGCCCGGCGTCGTCCGCGGCCGCCTGCCCGGCCCCCTCGCCGCCGGCGCACACGCTCTCGACGGCGCTCAGCGCCGCGCGCACACCGGCCACGTCGGCATGCGGGTCGAGGGCCAGCAGTCGCGCCTCGTCGAGGTGGGTGCGGGCGCCGACGTAGGCCTGGGCGCGGCAGTAGACGAGCACGCCGGCGTTGATGCACTCGCCACGCTCGACGCGGGGGACGACGCGCAGCAGGGCGTACTCGTAGACGTCCCGGTCGTTGGCCTCGCTCGCCCTGATGATGTGGCGCTCGTTCACTCGGCCCCCTTGATGCGTTCGTGGATGACGGCGGCGCGTGCGAGGAGGGGTGCCGCGTAGGCACGGCGCAGCGCGTCCGGGGTGTCGAAACCGGGCTCGTCGGCGAGCCAGGTGTCCGGGATCTCGGCGGTGACCTCGGCGAGCAGGTCGGCGGTGACCAGCGGGGCCAGGTCGGCGGCCGCGGCGGCGAGGTCGGGGCGGAAGCGGGCGAGGGCGTGGTCGCCGGCGTCGTAGGGGCGGGCCGCGGAGGTCTCGGCGGAGGGCCAGTTGTGGTGCCAGATCATGGTGGCGCCGTGGTCGATGAGCCAGAGGTCGCCGCGGTGCACGAGCAGGTTGGGGTTGCGCCAGGAGCGGTCGACGTTGTTGACGAGGGCGTCGAACCAGAGGATCCGGCCGGCCTCCTCGGGGCCCACCGGGAAGGCGAGCGGGTCGAAGCCGAGGGCTCCGGAGAGGAAGTCCATGCCGAGGTTGGTGCCGCCGCTGGACCTCAGCAGGTCCTGCACCTGCTGGTCGGGCTCGCCGAGGCCCAGCACCGGGTCGAGTTCGACGGTCACCAGACGGGGCACCCTGAGGCCCAGCCGGCGGGCGAGTTCCCCGCAGACCACCTCGGCGACGAGCGTCTTGCGGCCCTGTCCGGCGCCGGAGAACTTCAGGACGTAGGTCCCGAGGTCGTCGGCCTCCACGAGCCCCGGCAGCGAGCCGCCCTCACGCAGAGGCGTGATGTAACGGGTCGCGACGACTTCCTTGAGCATCGCCCCAGGCTACTGGGGCGCAGACGCGCTCCGGCGCCCGGCCGACAGCTCCGCGACAGCTGTGGCTTACGTCCCCCTGATCTCGAACGGGTCAATATCTCGACACTGTCCGGAGCTGGCGCGGTTGCTGAACACGCGGCGCCGACAGCCCGTACATCTCTGCAGATCATCGATCCTCCCCCGAAGGGAACCTCAGCATGACGAGCGCATCCGTCAACCCCGTCTCTGGACCCGCCCGCCGTACCGTCGTGGCGGCCGCCGGAGCCGCGGGCCTCACCGTCGCGCTGACCGCGTGCGGGGGCTCCGACGACGACGCGTCGAGCTCGTCGGTCTCGTCCGGCGGCACCACCGGGTCGACCGGGTCCACCGGCAGCTCCGACTCCGCGAGCACCGGCGGCGCGGCGGCCGGCAGCGCGCTCGCCAAGACCGCTGACATCCCCGAGGGCGGCGGGAAGGTCTTCGATGCCGAGAAGGTCGTCGTCGTGCAGCCGACGGCGGGCCAGTACAAGGCGTTCTCGGCCGTGTGCACCCACCAGGGCTGCGCGGTGAAGAGCGTCGCCGACGGGGTGATCAACTGTCCCTGCCACAACAGCAACTTCTCGGTCACGGACGGCAGTGTGAAGAGCGGTCCGGCGACGAAGCCGCTGCCCGAGGTGCAGATCACGGTCAGCGGGGACTCGATCAGCCTCGCCTGACGCGCGCACCCGGCCGTTCGAAGCACGCCAGCACCTCGTCCGTGGTCGCGACCGTGGCGACCAGCGCGAGGGTGTGGCGGATCATCGCGGGGGTGTACTCCGACGGCACCCCCGCGATGGCGTCGGCCGGCACGACGACCGTGTAGCCGCGGTTCACCGCGTCGAAGACGGCGTTGGGAACGGCCACGTTGGCGGAGACACCGGTGACGACCAGGGTGCGGCAGCCCAGGTTGCGCAGCAGGGCGTCGACGTCGGTGCCCTGGATCGGCGACAGGCCGTGCAGCCGTCGTACGACGAAGTCCTCCTCGAAGACCTCGACGGGGGGTGCGACGCGGACGGCGGCGGTGCCGGAGAGCTGCTGGACGGGGAGACGTCCGGCGGCGCGGAACAGCCGGGCGTTGCGGTTCGCGCCCCGGCCGTCGGGACGGCGTTCGGCGACGGCGTGGATCACCTGGACGCCCCTGACGTGCGCGCCGGCCACGAGGCGGGCGACGTTGGTGAGGGCGCCCGACGCCCGGGCCTCGCGGGCGAGTTCGGGCAGCGCGGCGTCCGGTCCGACGACGCCCTGCTGGCACTCCACGGTCAGCAGGACGGTAGTCGCGGGGTCGAGGAGGTCACCGAGCTGGTCGTGGGACGGCATGGTTCCTCCAGGGGGTCGGTCGGTGAAGTCGGGTGAGAATAGCCACCGTTGCGTGAGCCCGGAAGAACACTCATCCTTTCCTGAAAAGCCTTTTTTGACGTGGTGTCAGAGGATCTCTGGCACGACGTGAGAGAAGAGAACAGAAAAGAGGGCCGGATGACCGTCACTCAGCGCCGGGGCCGGAAGATCATGATGACGCCGGGGGAGCTGGACGCCTTCCTCACCTTCCAGCGCACCTGCCGGGTCGCCACCGTCTCCACCGACGGTGCCCCGCACGTGAGCGCCCTGTGGTTCCTGTGGGACGGCGACGCACTGTGGCTGTACTCGGTGGTGCGCAGCAAGCGGTGGGCGGACCTGCGCCGCGACCCCCGCGTCGCGATCGTGATCGACTCCGGCGAGGAGTACGACTCGCTGCGGGGCGTCGAGCTGTCCGGCACCGTGGAGTTCGTGGGCGAGATCCCGCGCACCGGCGAGCTGTGCGCCGAACTCGACGCCGTGGAGACGCTGTTCGCACGCAAGAACTTCGGCCTGGACGCGATGCCGCACGACGGTCGGCACGCGTGGATACGGCTGCGGCCGGAGAAGGTCGTCTCCTGGGACTTCCGCAAGCTGGCCGACAGATAGCTCAACCGACGGTCCGCGCCGCGGACTTCAGCGCCTCGACCGCCGCCCGGATCGACGGGCGGCGGTCGGCGTCCGCCCGCCATACGACGTAGACGTGCCGGCGGACCCGCTGGCGCAGCGGGACCATGACGACTCGCTCGGGCACCGGGTGCCGGCCGAGCAGGGGGGCGATGCACACACCCAGCCCGGCGGCGACGAGCGCGAGTTGGGTGTGGGTCTCGGCCGCGCGGTGGCCGACGATCGGCTCGATGCCGCGCGAGCGGAGCGTGAACATCAGCCACTCGTGGCAGAACTCGCCCTCGCCCCAGGTGATCCACTCGTCCTCGGCGAACTCCCCCAGGTCCACCTCGTCACACCCCGCGAGGGGGTGGTCGGCCGGCATCGCCACATCGGCGGGGTCGTCGAGGATGGGCGCCTTGACCAGGCCGTCCGGGAGCGGCATCGGCTTGTTGTACCAGTCCAGGACCACGGCGAGGTCGAGGTCGCCGCGCACCACCGCGGCGATCCCGTTCTCCGGCTCCAGCTCGCAGGAGCGCACCCGCAGCCCTGGATGCGCCTTGCGCAGCTCGGCGAGCGCGCAGGGGAACAGTCCGCGCGCGGCGGTCGGGAAGGCCGACAGTCTCAACTCGCCCACGACCTGACCGCGTTGCGCCTCCAGATCGGACTGGGCGAGCTCCACCTGCGACAGGATCCGGGCCGCGTGATCGGCGAGCAGTCGGCCCGCGTCCGTCAGCCGCACGCCCCGCCCGTGCTTGGCGAGGAGCTGCTGCCCGACCTCCCGCTCCAGCTTGGCCATCTGCTGGGAGACGGCCGACGTCGTGATGTGCAGCCCCGCGGCGGCACCGCTGACCGAGCCGTGCCGGGCGAGGGCGTCGAGGGTGCGCAGGCGCTCCAGGTTCAACATGTAAGCGATACTACGAGATACCGCGTGCGGATTCTCGCTTGTGCTACGAGGTCAATGTCCAGCACCGTGAAGACCATGACCACCGTCACCTCCACCACCCGCGCTGCCTCCCCGACCGCCCCGGCCCGCTCCCGCCGCGCCCTGGACTGGCGCCTGCGCTTCGGCGCCCTCTCCCTGATCTGGGGCTTCAGCTTCCTGCTGATCAAGGTGGGCACCGAGGGATACGCCCCCTTCCAGGTGACGTTGGGCAGGCTGGTGTTCGGTACGGCGGTGCTGGCGGCCGCGATGGCGGTGAAGCGGGAGCGGCTACCGCGCGGGGCGCGCACCTGGGGGCATCTGACGGTCGCCGCCCTCCTCCTGAACGCGCTGCCCTTCTCGCTCTTCGCCTACGCGGAGCTGACGATCCCCTCGACGCTCGCCGGCATCTGCAACGCGACCTCCCCCCTGTGGGGCATGGCACTGTCCCTGGTCGCCCTCTCCGAGGACCGGCCGACCCGGAGCCGGGTCGCGGGCCTGGGTCTCGGCTTCCTCGGCGTGCTGACGGTCCTGGGCGCCTGGCAGGGCTTCGACGGCCTGGACGCCCGCGGCACCACCCTGGCCCTGCTGGCCTCGCTCAGCTACCCCGTCGGCTGGATCTACGTCCGCCGCACGCTGGCCGGCACCAGCTCCTCGGCCCTGTCCCTGACCGGCGCGCAGCTGCTCCTGGCCACGGCCCAACTGGCCCTGGTCACCCCTCTGTTCACCAGCCTCCCCACGCGTCTCCCCCTCGTCCCGCTGCTCGCGGTCGCCGCCCTGGGCGCCCTCGGCACCGGCCTGGCCGTCCTGATCCAGTACGGCCTGGTCACCGAGGTCGGCCCGACCACGGCCCAGATGGTCACCTACTTCATCCCGGTCATCGCCACGGCAGCGGGCGTCGCCCTGCTCGGCGAGACGCTGACCTGGTCGACGCCGGTGGGAGCGGTGGTGGTGCTGGCGGGGGCGGCGCTGACGCAGGCGAGGGCAAGGTCGTAGACGAAACCGAGGGACGGCGCCTCACAGCCGCGACCTAGACATAGCCGCGCCCCGGCACCGCCCGCACCGCGGAGGCCACCGCGTCCGCCAGCGGCCCCACCTCGTCCTCGGTCAGCGTCGACACGGTGATCCGGATTCCGGGCGGGGCCGCCATCCGGAACCGCGCGCCGGGCGCGACCGCCCACCCCGCCTGCAGCAACCGGGCAACGGCCCCCGTCTCGTCGGGCACGGGAATCCACACGTTCATCCCGCTGCGCCCCCGGGCCTCGACCCCCCGCTCGGCCAGCGCGGCGATCAACGCGTCGCGGCGGCGGCCGTACGCCGCCGCGACCGTCCCCACGTCCACCGCCCCGTCGGCCCACAGCCGCACCACCGCCCGCTGGGTGATCCGGCTGACCCATCCGGGCCCGAGCCGCTGTCGCCCGCGGACCCGGTCGAGGGTGAGCTGGTCCCCGGTGAGGACGGCGAGCCGCAGATCGGGCCCGTACGCCTTGGCGACCGAGCGCACGAAGGCCCAGTGCCGGGTGACGCCGGCGAGGGGGTGGAGGGGCAGGTCGACGATCCGGTGACCGTGGTCGTCCTCGACGAGCAGGGTCTGCGGACGCCGCCGGAGCACGGCGCGCAGGGCACGCGCGCGTGCGGCGCTCACCGCCGCGCCGGTCGGGTTCTGCGCCCGGTCGGTGACGATCAGCGCGCGTGCCCCGCCTTCCAGGGCGCGGGCCACGTCCTCGGGCAGCGGCCCGTCGTCGTCCAGGCCGACCGGGACCGTGCGCAGCCCGAGGGCGGGGACGAGGTCGAGCAGCGATCCCCAGCCGGGGTCCTCGACGGCCACCGTGTCGCCGGGCCTGAGGTGGGCGGCGAGGACACGCTCGACGGCGTCCAGCGATCCGGAGGTGACGGCCACGGGTCCGGCCGGTACTCCGTCGACGTCCAGGTCGGCCCGGGCCAGGCGCGCGAGTTCGGGCTCCACCGGCTCGTGTCCGTACAGGACCGGATCCCGGTCGCCCTGCGCGGCCGCCCAGGCGAACGCGGGCGCCAACGGTGGCAGCAGCGCGGTGTCCGGGTTGCCGGCGGCCGCGTCCCGGACCCCCTCCGCAACCTCCACCCGGATGAACTCCCGCCCGGTCGTGGCCGGCTTCGCCCGCACCCGGCTGCCTCGGCGTCCGTCGGTCTCGATCACCCCCCGCTCGCGCAGCGTGCGATACGCGGCCGCGACGGTGTTCGGATTCACCCCGAGCCGCTCCGCCAACTCCCGCATGGGAGGCAGCACTTGGCCGGGCTCCAGCTCACCGGCACCCACCGCGCGCTCCACGCTCGCGGAAATCTCTGCTGCGCGGCGCCCCTTGATCGGATACTCTCCTAGCACAAAGCTCATTATGCACTAGTACAAAACAGCGTCAAGGAGAGCGCCATGCCGGAGTCCGTACAGCCGACGACGCAGTCCGCCGCCTACACCCCCACCGACCGCACCGTCCCCACCCGGGCCCCGCAGAGGGCCTCCTACGACAAGGCCGCGGTGCACGCGATACTCGACGAGGGGTACGTCTGCCACCTGGGCTTCGTCCGCGACGGCGCGCCGGTCGTGCTGCCCACGCTGTACGGCCGGGTCGGCGACACGCTCTACGTGCACGGTTCGACGGGCTCGCGCCCGCTGCGGATGACGGGCCAGGCGGACCCGGGGCTGCCGGTGTGCCTGACGGTGACGCACGTGGACGCGTTGATCCTGGCCCGCTCGGCCTTCCACCACTCGATCAACTACCGCTCCGTGGTGGTGCACGGCCTGGCTCACGACGTGACGGACCCGGAGGAGAAGCGGGCGGCGCTCGACGCCCTGGTCGACCATGTCGTCCCCGGCCGCGCCGCCGACTCGCGGCCCGCCAACAGGAAGGAGCTGGCGGCCACCGCGGTGATCCGCCTCGACCTGAACGAGGTCTCGGCCAAGACCCGCACCGGCGGGGTGAACGACGAGCCCGAGGACCTCGCCCTCCCCCACTGGGCGGGCGTGGTCCCGCTGCGCAAGGGCTACGACACCCCCGTCCCCGACGCGGACCTGCGTCCCGGCACCGAGGTCCCGGACTACCTGGCGACGCCGTAGGTCCGGCCAGCCCGGCGACAGCCCGCCCCGGGGCCGCCGTCAGCCCTCACCGGAGGGCCCGCTCAGGCGGCCGGAGGCGGAAGAACGAGTGGCCGGGAGGTGCGATCGGCACCTCAGGCGGTGGTCCCCCGGGCGGACAACTCCCGTTCGGGGCTGCCGGCGGCCACCGGCTCGGCGGAGCCCTTGGAGGGCGTGGACGACTGGGCGATGAAGGCGCCCAGCAGGACCACCGCGCCGCCCGCGATCTGCGGCGTCGAGAGGTGCTCGCCGAGCAGGAACCACGCCAGGACGGTCGCGATGACCGCCTCAAGGCATGCCACCACGCCCGCGACCTGCGGCGAGAGCCGGCGCACGGAGACCACGCCGGTGACGTACGCGACGACCGTGGCGATCAGCACGATCCAGACGAGGAGCAGCCAGGCCGGGACCTCGGTGCCGTCCATGCGGGCGGAGTGCGCGAGCACGGACCAGTCCATGCCCCAGGGGCGGGCGACGACCGTCAGCACGGCGGCGCCGGTGAGGAGGCCGTACGCGATCACACCGAACGGGTTCGGGGCGTCGTCGCCGGAGTCGCTGCCCTGGTCGGACAGGACGAAGTAGCCGACCTGACAGCAGGCGGCGGCGAGCGCGAGGAGCAGCCCCAGGGCGTCGAAGCCGAGCCCCGACCAGACCTCCACGACACACGCGAGTCCGCCCACCGCGAGGACCACGCCGAGCGCGGCGGCCCGGGTCACCGGCCGCCGCTGCACGAATCGCACCCAGCCGAGCACGAGGGCGGGCGCGAGGTACTCGACGAGCAGCGCGACACCGACGGGGATGCGGGAGATCGAGGCGAAGTAGAAGGCCTGGACGCCGGCCACGCCGAGCAGACCGAACCCGGCGAGCAGCGCGGGGCGGCGGCGCAGCAGCGCGCGGTGGCGTACCGCGAGCGGCAGCATCACCAGGGCCGCGCCGGTCACCCGTAGCCACACCACGTGCAGCGGGTCGAGTCCCGCCTCGATCAGCGGTTTGGCCGCGACCCCGGACCCGCCGAAGGCGATGGCCGAACCGACCGCCAGAGAGAGCCCGATGCCCTTTCCGCGGTTGACCTGACTGCTCACAGACGTATGCACCGGCACATGATGACAGGCGACGACATGAGCGTCACCCCCGTTGACACCTGTCTCAGCGGATGGACGGGGTGAGGGTCGGGTCAGTGGGCCGTCTCGCCGCCCCCGGCGTACTCCTGCAGGCCGTCCTCGATGCGGGCCCGCACCTCGAGCGGATCGACGCCGGCCCGGGTGAGGACCTCGACGGCCCTGGCCTGCGGGTCGGCGACGATCGCCGCGAGCAGGTCCACGCCGCGGGCCCGGTGGTCGGCCCGGGCCCGGTCGCCGGCGCGGCCGACCGCCCGTGCGCGCGCCTGGTCCAGGGCCGCGGAGGCGAGCGGCGAGAAACCCGCGACGGCGGTGACGACGGGCAGGGCGCCGGAGTCCTCGACGCTGCTCTGCCAGCGCAGGCCGTAGCCGATGCTGCGCTGGACGAGGTAGCCGAGGAGCCGGACCAGCCGAGGGCCGTCGCCGAAGGCGGCGCGCACCTCGGGGTCGTGCTCCAGGAGGGAGTGCAGCAGGTGCGCGGTGTCGATCTGCCGGTCCCTGTCGCGGACCGCCCGTCGGCGCGCACCCTCGACCGTCGCCGCCAGCTCGGCGCTGAGCCCGGCGTCGTCGTCCATGGCCCGGGCCGCCTGGTCGCGGGCCGCCTGCCGGGGAATACGGGGTTGCACATCCCCCACCCCATCAGTCCCGGCAGGCCGGGTCATCCACGGAAGGGAGCATTTTCGCGTCCCACGCAGAGCGGACCACGTCCCCCGGAATCTCCTCCGTAAGGAGGAGATTCAGCCGTTTTCCGCACCGGCCCGCGCGCCTCCTTGCTTCCGGCACACTTCCTGACGGTTCGTCAGTATTGAATGTTCGAGGCCCGGCGGCTACGTTCCGCGACACCGTAGCCCGAGTCGCCCGACACGAAGAGGTGGTCGCATGGCCGAAGTCAGCGCGGAGGCCCGTATTCAGGCGCCGGCCGAGAAGGTGTGGTCCAAGCTCACGGACTGGTCGGCGTACGGGGAGTGGAACGCGACCCACACCGACTTCCCGCGGGGTGGCCCGGAGGCCCTCGAGGTGGGCGCGACCTTCCAGGAGAACATGAAGCTGATGGGGTTCCCGGCCGAGGTCGAGTGGACCGTGGCGGAACTGGAGCCGGCCCGGCTGCTGGCCATCCGCGGCAAGGGCCCGATGGCGGTGAGCGTGGCCACGCGCTACACCCTCACCCCCGACGGCGACGCGACGACCGTCCGGATCGACGGCGAGTTCACGGGCGCGGCCGTGTCGTTGATGGCGGGAAAGCTGAAGGACTCGGGGACGGCCGCGCTGAACGAGTCGCTGCGCCGACTGGGCGGGCTGGTGGCCTGAGCACACGCCCACGACACGTGAAGGCGCCCCGTGGATCGCTCCACGGGGCGCCTCCGTCACGACGGGGAGACCGTCGACCGTCGTCGGCCCCGAGACCTGACCGGCTCTCGTCGGCCGCCGTCAGTCCTCGTCAGCCCTCGCCGGCGCTCGTCAGTCCTCGTCGGCGAGGATCAGGTACAGCTTCTTGCGGGCCTCGTTGATGACCGCGAGAGCCTTTTCGCGCTGCTCCTTGCTGCCGGTCTTCCAGACCTGGCCGAAGGCCTCCATCAGACCGAAGCCGGCCTGGCGGATCTCACCGAGAGCCTCCCAGTCGACCCCGCGGGAGGCCTCCTCCCAGGGGGCTTCCGGACCCTCCTCGGCCGCCGCGCGGCCCGCCTCGGTGAGCGAGAACAGCTTCTTGCCGCCCTCGGACTCACTGCTGATCAGCCCCTCGTCCTCCAGCAGTTGGAGAGTGGGGTACACCGAGCCGGGGCTGGGCTTCCACGCGCCGCCGCTGCGCTCGGCGATCTCCTGGATCATCTCGTAGCCGTGCATGGGCCGTTCCTTGAGCAGGGCCAGGATCGAGGCCCGTACGTCACCGCGCCGCGCCCTCCCCCTGGGCCCGCCGCGTCCTCGTCCGCCCCAGGGGCCAGGACCGAAGCCCGGCCCGAAACCTCCGCCGTGACCTCCGGGGCCGAACCCCGGACCACCCGGCCCGAAGGGCCCGAAGGCAGCCCGCCGACCCTCGAAGCCACCCCGGCCGCGCCAGGAGGGGCCGTCCTGCCGATGTCCACGCTCGAATCCGTGGGAACGCATCGCCATCACTTCCATTCATTCCATCGTTGATCTGTCGCGATGCGTCAACGATATATCGGAACAGTTCGCATGACAAGGCCCTGTTCCAGGGCAGCTTTGTCCCGCGCTGGGGGTGTCGGATGGCTGTACCGGCTGGGGCGGATCAGGCGGGGCCGTGCGTCGAGTTGTCGTACGCGGACGCGGTTCGCGGGCGTCGTCGGCCTCCGCTGCGGGACTGCGTGACGAGCCGGTTTCCGAGGATGTCGATCCGGTACGTACGCCGGCGGATCGACGACGCGGTGGGGGCGGCGAGCGTTGGTTCGTCTCTGTCACGGCCTAGGAGCGGGGCGACATCACTCCATCGACTCCAGAATGCGGTCGAGTGTCCGGCGCCCCATTCTGCTCATCGTCGGATTGCTCTCGACGTAGTACCAGACAACACCCATCGCCTGTTGGAACGCCCATGCCTTGCCGCGCTCCCACTCCAGATCGTCACAGCCCAGTGTCCGCCGCAGCACTTCCCGCGGGCCTGGCTGCAACAGGTGCCAGGCACTGACCAGATCCAGCGCCGGGTCGGCCGGGCCGAAGCCGCCGGTGTCGAGTACGCCGCCGAGCCGGTCTCCCGCGACCAGTACATTGCCGGGAATCAAGTCACCATGGCTCATCACGTCGGCACCCGTGCGCGGCAACTCCCGAAAATGGCTCCACACCTGGCGCAGCCGGGGCACGTCGAGGAGCCCCTCGCTCTCCTCGAAGCACTTCGCCATCCAATCGTCGTGGTGAGCGAGAACGCCGCCACGATGGTCGCCGCTGAAAACCCGCCCCCGCGTCTCGGCGTTCCGCAGGGCCGCGATGAAGGCCGCAAGGTCCTCGGCGAAAGCGTCCGACCCACTCGGGTCGGCATCGAAGGCGACCGTTCCCGGCAGCCATGTCTGGACCGACCACGGCATGGGGTAACCCGCTCCGGGCTTTCCCAAGGCGACGGGTTCCGGGGCGGGGAACCGAGACACCTGTGCCAGCTCTGCGCTCGCCCGGGCTTCCTGTTCCAGAACCGCCAGCGCCTCGGCGGCATCGGCCAGACGCAGTGGGAAACGCGCAGAGAGGTCGTTCCCGATGCGGAAGATGGCGTTGACCGTCCCGGTAGACGACACGAGTCGGATCGCCTTGCCGCTCCACTGAGGGAACTGTTCTTGAATCAAGGTCGCAACGATTTCGGTGGTCACGTCCACCTGGTCATCGTGCATGGTCATCTCTCGCAGGCCCTTCCACCAGTCCACTTCGAAACGCCAGAGGCAGACCGGATCAACTGAGACGACAGCCAGTATTCATGCGCCAGGGTCCGGATCAACTGAGATTTTTTCGGCCACCCAGGTGCCTCAACCGTTCTGGTCGCCCCAGGTCACCGCCGCGGTGCACCGGCATGACGGCGAGCGGGAACGTCGGCACGCCCCGGACCACTTCGTCTCCGCCGCGCGGTCGGCTCGGCGGTGGTCGTCGACTCGGCCGGAGCCCCGTGAAGGTGGGTCCCCTACCCGTCGAGCGGGAAGCGGTAGACAGTCGACTGCCTGGCTCGGAAGCCGAGACGCTCATAGAGCCGGTTCGCTGCCGCGCGGTCCGGCCGGGAGGTGAGATCCACCGTCCGGGCACCCGCCTCCCGGGCAACCCGCAAGGCCTCCTGGGTGAGAAGACCGGCGACTCCCCGGCCTCGCGCCGCACCGTCGACGACCACGTCTTCGATGCGGGCGCGCAAACCGGACGGCAAGGGCAGCATCACCAGGGTCAGAGTCCCGAGGATCGTCCCGGACGCCCGGGCGACGAGCACCGTGTTGGCATCGCACGTCACCATCCGTTCGACCGCTTCACGGTCGAGGGGCTTTGCCGTCGAGGACAGCTGCGGCAACAACCGGCCGAAGGCGTCGACGAGTTCCTGACTCGCTTCCCTGACGATGTCTACACGGACGTCCATGCGGGGAGCCTATCCGTCGCCCAGGCAACTCAGCCGCAACTCAGCCCGCTCCGGCCCGGAGACCTGCTCCCTGTCTCGACGAACCAGGACAGGACGGCCGCGTCGGGGTCCGGGCCGACGGGGCAAGGGCCTGTTGCGAAAGTGGCGTCGTCGCCCGAAGGGCGGCCGCGCGCCCGCCGCGGAGCGGCTGATGTCGCCGTCGGTGCGTGCTCTCGGCGTGCCCCCGGAAGCCCTCGAACTGGGCGTACTCGGGCTTTCGGGCGGTGCGGCGAGTGGGGGCACCTCCCATGCCCTTCAGGCAGTGGGGGAGCGTGCCGGGCGTCGCGCGGCAGGCGCCACTTTCGCAACAGGCCCTACGCCGCTCGCGGAACGAAGGGAAGCATCTCGTCCCCGTCGGGCTGCACCACGCCGTAGGTGCTCTCGGGAACCTCGTTCCAGGCGCCCGGCAGATCGCCCACGGGCTCGGACACGACGAGGCGGGTCTCGTCCGAGAGTTCCCGCAGGAACTCCACGTCGGGGTGGAGCTGGCGCAGGGTCTCCACGCGGGTGCTGTAGAAGAGGGAGCGGGAGGACTCCTGGCTGGAGTAGCGGAAGCTCCACAGCCGTTCCCCGTCGGTCACGGCGACCGTCATCTGCAGCGGGAACTCCACACCGTGCCGGTGCCCGGTCCGTTCCACCAGGCCCGCCATCCGCGCGACGGCGCCGGGCGGGTCCTGCTCCAGGCCGAAGGTGAGAGCCAGGAAGAACATCAGCTCCGAGTCCGTCGATCCCTCGATGTGGGGGAAGAGCCGTGGATCGACGGCGAGGGCGAGGTCACGCCGTATCCGGTGGAAGTCGGCGATCGAGCCGTTGTGCATCCACATCCAGCGGCCGTGGCGGAACGGATGGCAGTTGGTCTGCTGCACCGCGGTGCCCGTGGAGGCCCGGATGTGGGCGAAGAACAGGTGCGAGCTGACGTGCCCGGCGATCTCCCGCAGGTTGCGGTCGCTCCAGGCGGGGCCGATGTCCCGGACGATGGCGGGCGTGTCCACCTCCGGCCCGTACCAGCCGACACCGAACCCGTCACCGTTGGTCGTCTCGACCCCCAGCCGGGAGTGCAGGCTCTGATCGATCAGGGAGTGCGTCGGCCGGTACAGAATGGCGTCGAGCAGAACGGGTGTCCCCGAGTAGGCGAGCCAACGGCACATGGTCCACCGCCTTCCGGTCTCGCGCTTGCGGTCTCACGCGGGAGTCCCTCTCAGCATCCCAGCGTTTCCGGGCCGGTGCCCTGCGGGAGGACCTCCGCCCAGGTCAGGCCGTCTGACGGACACGCCCGGCGCCCACCGTTGTGCGGGCGGCCGCGCGCAGGCGACGACCGCGCCGGGTCGGTCCCCAGGGCTTCAGGACGGAGATCACCGTCATGAAGACGTAGGCGGACAGCGAGACGATCGGGCCGAACAGGACGTCGCCGGCGTCGGGCAGCGGGCCGCCCGCGGCGACGGCCGTGACCGCGGAGTTCACCGCGGGGCGCAGCACGAAGACCGTGGCGGTGGTCGTGGCCAGGGTCAGCCAGAACTTGGTGTGGACCCAGTGGTGCCTCGCCAGTCCCCACGGCGTGCCCAGGGACAGCACCAGGCCGCTGAGGAGCGTGAGGAAGGCGACGGGGAGCAGGAGCCAGTCGGCGAAGAGCTTCATGGCGCGGACGGAGGCCTCCACGGTGGCCGCGGACCCGGTGGTGGTCGCGGCGATCCCGAGGCCGAGCAGCCCGAGCGTGAGCCCGAGCCACCCGGCGGAGGCGACTACGTGAACGACCAGCGAGGCCCGGCGTGCCGGACGGTTCAGCTTCATACGCCCACCGTGCCGGGCCGGCGCGGCCGGCACGTCCGACACCGGGAGTAACCCCACGTACTCGACTCGGCGTACGGCGGCGGCAGCGAGGTGCCGGTGGTCGCGGGGGCGGGCGTCACCCCGAGCCGCTCAACCAGGCGTGCGGCGACGGTGGTCGGTCAGGACGTGGCCGACCCGCGCAGATGGGCGCGGTACCACTGCGCCGACCGCGCGAGCCGGCTGAGCGGGCCGGGGCCGGGCGGCTCGTCCGTCAGCTTCCATATGTCGTCGGCGAGATACCAGTGATCGCGGGCGGCCAGCGCGAACTGGCGTTCCGAGGTGCGGCCGGGCGTCGACCGCAGGCGCTCCAGGCAGGCGGGCCACGGCCAGTCCTCGGCCGGGCGGGGTGGCAGGACGCCCAGCGCCGACAGCTCGGCGAGCAGGTCTTTGATGCGTACGGGGTCGGGGTGGGCCACGTGGTACACCCCGGGCGGCACCGGGCGCGGGCCGGTCGCGGCGGCTGTGATCAGGCGGGCGAGGTCGCCGACGTCGACCACGGACAGCAGCGCGCGGCCGCCGTCCCACTCCGCCGGCACCCGCTCGGCCAGTTCGCGCAGGCCGGGCACGACCCAGCGGTCCCCGGCCCCCAGCACGATCCCGGGCCGCAGGACGACGGCACCCGCCTCCCGCGCGTGCGCCTCCCCCGCCAGCCGGGTTCTGCTCACCGCGGAGATCGGCTCGGCGGTGACCTCGTCGACCGCGATGCCCCGGTGCGGGCCGGCGCCGTAGACCGCGGCGGTCGACAGGTGCACCACTCGGGGGACGCCGGCGCGCACGGCCTCCGCCGTCAGCGCACGCGTGCCCTCGACGTTGACCGCCTCGCACCGCCGCTCGTCCGCACCGATGTACGAGGCGAGGTGCACCACCGCCGACGCGCCCTCGCACAGTCCGCGCAGCGCGGCCGGGTCGGTCAGGTCGCCGCGCACCCACTCGACGGGGGCGGCGGACTCGGCCTCGGGGATGCGGCGCACCAGCGCGCGTATGCGCCGCCCCCGGTCCAGCAGCGCGCGGAGCGTGTGCGAGCCGATGAAACCGGTCGCGCCCGTGAGCACGATCGTGCCGCTGTCGTCCCTCGCCGTCGTGCCGTTCAGGGCCGCTTCCTCCGTCCTTCCCGCCGTCCCGCGGTACGGGTCCACTGCCGTACCGCCGTCCACCGTCCCGGGGCGGTGGTCACGCCCCGTCAACGTCCGCGGGAGCGGGGCCGGTTCCCGCGGGACAGGGCCAGCACTCCCGTATTGGCCTTGGTCAGCCCCTTCTCTCACCCCCTACCGTCACCGACATGCGGATTCGAATCGTCGACGCCTTCACCGACCGGCCCTTCGCCGGCAATCCGGCCGGAGTCCTGCTCCTGGACGCCTTCCCGGACGACAACCGGCTCCAGAGCGTGGCCCTGGAGGTCAACCACGCCGAGACGGCGTTCGCCCACCCGTTGCCCCCGGGCGGCGAGGCCGACTGGGCGCTGCGCTGGTTCACCCCCGTCTCCGAGGTCGCCATGTGCGGCCACGCCACCCTCGCCACCGCTCATGTGCTGCACACCACGGGCGCGCACGAGGGCCCGGTGCGGTTCGCCACGCGCAGCGGTGTGCTCGTCGCGACGCCCGCCGAGGACGGCTCGACCACCCTGGACTTCCCCACCGCGCCGCTGACGAGGGTGGACACCCCGGCCGGGGTCGCCGAGGCCCTGGGCGCCGAACCGCTCGCGACGTTCGACACCGGGCCGAACGTGGGCGACCTGCTGATCGAGGTGGCCGACGAGAAGACCGTCCACGCGCTGCGGCCCGACCACAGGGCCCTGGGCCGCTACTCCGCGCGCGGCGTGATCGCCACCGCCCGCGCGGAGAACCCCGAACGGGGCTACGACTTCGTCTCCCGCTGCTTCTTCCCGAACGTCGGCATCGACGAGGACCCGGTCACCGGCAGCGCCCACACCGCGCTGGCCCCCTACTGGTCCGAGCGCCTGGGCCGCCCCGACCTCACCGGCCTCCAGGCCTCACCCCGCTCCGGCCGGGTGCGCACCGGGCTGCGGGGCGAGCGCACCCTGTTGACGGGCCGCGCGGTCACCGTCATCGAGGGCGAACTGCTCGCCTGAGCGGGCACGTCACGCGGACGGACCCGAGGACGGCAGGGTGGCTCATGGTGTGGGGAGCCACCCCACTTTTCCGGCCAGCAGCGCGTACCCCACGAACGCCCCTATGTCCAGCAGTGAATGCGCCACGACCAGGGGACCCACCCGGCCCCAGCGTCGGTAGAGGTGGACGAACACCACGCCCATCACCATGTTGCCGATGAAGCCGCCGATGCCCTGGTACAGGTGGTACGACCCGCGCAGTACGGAACTGGCCACGAGCGCGCCGACCGGCGTCCAGCCCAACTGGCCCAGCCGCCGCAGCAGATAGCCGACGACGATGACCTCTTCGAGGATCGCGTTCTGCAGCGCGGAGAGGATCAGCACGGGGTACTTCCACCACACCTCGGGGAGCGCCTCCGGCACCACCGTGAGGTTGAAGCCGAGACCGCGTGCGGCCAGGTAGAAGGCGATGCCGGAGCTGCCGATGACCGCCGCGATCGCGGCCCCGCGGCCGAGGTCCGGCCAGGGACGGGTGCGGTCGAAGCCGAGCGTGCGCAGGCCCTCCCCCTCGCGCAGCAGGAAGTGCGCGACGAGCGCGACCGGGACCAGGGCCGTGGCGATCCCGAAGAGCTGCCAGGCGAGATCCAGCCAGGGACGGCCCGGCGCGGCCGAGGCGTTGAGGGTCGCGGCCTGGTCCTTCAGGCCCCCCGGTTTCGTGACCGATCCGACAAAGCTGATCAGGGCGGACACACCACTCGCACCGAGCGAAAGCCCCAGAACGAGCAGGGTCTCGTCACGGAAGATCCGTCGCGAGAACCGCTCCCGCGGCAAAGAATCGGCCACCGGCCCCTCCTCCGCCTGCACACCTGCCTCCAGTTGGGTAAAGCCGCCTCATCCCCGTCCGCGCGTCGCTAGGGTCTCGAAAGCAGTTACGAAAAACGTGCGCGACAGGCCGTTGGGGGGACGGACGCCGTACGGGGCGTACCTCCCCTTCGCATGCCGTGCGGCCGGACATCCGGCACGCGGAACGCCAGGGAGGGCACCACCGTCATGGGACGTCACAGCTTGCCCGATGAGTCCGACGCGGGTACCGGCGGCCCCCGTGTTCGCGCACGCCGCCGCACGGTGGCGATCACCACGGCCCTCGTCCTCACCGTCGCCGGTTCCGCCGCGGCGGCCGTGCGCAGCGGCCTGCTCTCCTTCGGCTCCTCCTGCCGCGACGACCCGGTACGGCTGACCGTGGCCGCGTCGCCCGACCTGGCGCCCGCGCTGACGGCCGCGGCGAAGCAGGCCGAGGACACCGGTCTGACCTCCGACGGACAGTGCCTCGCGGTCACCGTCGCCGCGCGCGAGTCGTCCGAGGTCGTGAACACACTCGCCGCGGGCCGGGACCCGGACGCGCAGGTGTGGGTGGCCGACTCCGACCTGTGGATCCAACGGGTCACCGCCGACCGCAAGGCGACCCGGGTGACGCCGATCGGGAACGTGGCCTCCACCCCGATCGGGGTGGCGATGGTTCCCGCCGCCGCGAAGTCGCTGGGCTGGCCGCAGAAGACGTACACCTGGCTGGAGCTGGTCGGTGCGACGCTCCAGGACGACTCGCTGCGGCTCGGCGCGGCCGATCCGGCCCGCAGCGCGACCGGGCTGCTGGCGCTGACGCAGCTCGGCGCGGCCGCGACCGGCGTCAAGGGCGGGGACACCCGGGCCGCGGCGATGATGAAGACGCTGTCGCAACGCACCCGTGACACCGACGCCCAGGTCCTGGCGACACTGCCGCGCGACACCTCGGGCGCCGAGCAGGGCGACGCCGGGCACAACCGGGCGGTCGTGGTCACCGAGCAGGCGGCGTACACGCACAACTCCGCCGCGGACGCCGGTCCCGAGCTGGACCTCTTCTACCCGAAGGACGGCTCGCCCCGGCTCGACTACCCGTACACGCTCGTCGACCGGACGAGGCTGACCACCGACGAGAGCCGGGCGGCGATCCGGTTCCTGACCTATCTGCGCCGCCCCGAGCAGCGGAAGCTGCTGCGGGAGCACGGCTTCCGGACGTCCGAGTACGACGTCCCGAAGGCGGTGGTGGCCGCGGCCGGCGGCAGCAGCCCCCAGCCGTTCGCCGAGCCGCCGGCGCAGAGCGCCTCGGACACGGCCGTCGAGCAGACGCTGGGAGCGTGGACGATCACGGTCCAGAGTGCCCGGCTCACCACGGTGGTGGACACCTCCGCCTCCATGGCGGAGCCGGTACCGGGCGCGAAACGCTCACGCATGGACGTCACCAAGGCCTCCCTCCTGCGGGCCCTCGCCACGTTCACCCCGCAGGACGAGATCGGCCTGTGGCAGTTCTCCACCGAGCTGGACGGCGACAGGGACTACCGCGTCCTCGTCCCGACGGAGCGGCTCGGCGACCGCACGTCCGACGGCCGCACCCAGCGGGAGAGGCTCGCGGCGGCCTTCGGCGACCTGGCGCCCGTACCGAACGGCGCGACCGGCCTGTACGACACGACGCTCGCCGCGTACCGGGCGGCGGTCGCGTCCTACGCGAAGGGCAGGTTCAACGCCCTGGTGATCCTCACCGACGGCGTCAACCAGGACCCGGGCAGCATCTCGCGCACCGCGCTCCTCGCCGAGCTGCAGAAACTCACCACCCCGGAGCGCCCGGTCCCCCTCATCATGATCGCCGTCGGTCCCGGCGCCGACCGCGACGAGGCCGACCGGATCGCCCGGGCGACGGGCGGCTCGGGCCAGTCGGTCAGCGACCCGGCACAGATCCACACGGTGATTCTGAAGGCGATCGTGGCGGCGGGAACACAGGGAGACCAGCGCTGATCGGACAGGGGCCAGGGTGAAAGAGCCGGGACTTTCGGCGGTCCCCGCTCACCCGCTCCAGCCCATGGGGACGGGTTCCGGCAGCCCCACCGGCCAGGTGTGCGCCGGCTCCCCCTGGTGCATCAGCTCGGCATACCGCCGGGTGGTCGCCGCCAGCGCGGCGTCCCGCGGCAGTCCCGCCTCCAGGGCGCGGCGGAAGGTCGCCACCTGCCAGCTCGCCCCGTTGGTCCGCCGACGGCACCGCTCCTCGATGACACCCAGGTACAGGTCCCGGTCCGCCGGCTCCACGCCCCAGGCGTCCAGCCCGGCCTCGGCCAGCGGCAGCAG
This sequence comes from Streptomyces aurantiaciflavus, assembly GCF_049808595.1. Taxonomy (NCBI): domain Bacteria; kingdom Bacillati; phylum Actinomycetota; class Actinomycetes; order Kitasatosporales; family Streptomycetaceae; genus Streptomyces; species Streptomyces aurantiaciflavus. Next base: position 211,219 of record NZ_JBNCAQ010000013.1, read on the forward strand.
CTCGTCCCGTACGAGACTCACCGCGTCGACCTCACCGGTGCCGCCGAGCCGGCCGCGCCGCGGCCACTGCAGGCGGGCGTCGATACCGTGACGGCAGGCGGCGTCGAAGTTCGCGGCGGCGGTCTCGAAGGGCATGCGGGTCCACACCGGACGGGAGTCCTCGGCGAGGGCGCGGACGACGCCGTAGTAGAAGGCCGCGTTGGCGACGACGTCGGTCACGGTGGGGCCCGCGGGCAGGACGCGGTTCTCGACGCGCAGGTGGGGGACGCCGTCGGCGATGCCGTAGACGGGGCGGTTCCAGCGGTAGACGGTGCCGTTGTGCAGGACCAGCTCGGCGAGCTTCGGGACGCCGCCGGCCGCCAGGACCTCCAGCGGGTCCTCCTCGTCGCAGATGGGCAGCAGGGCCGGGAAGTAGCGCAGGTTCTCCTCGAAGAGCTCGTACGCGGAGCTGATCCACCGCTCGCCGAACCAGGTCCGCGGTCGCACGCCCTGTGCCTGGAGCTCGGGCGGGCGGGTGTCGGTGGCCTGCTGGAACACCGGGGGGCGGGACTCGCGCCACAGCTCGCGGCCGAAGAGGAAGGGTGAGTTGGCGCCTACGGCGATCTGCGCGGCGGCGACGGCCTGCGCGGCGTTCCACACGTCGGCGAAGCGGGCCGGGGTCACCTGGAGGTGCAGTTGCACGGAGGTGCAGGCCGCCTCCGGGACGATCGACTTCGACGTGCACGACAGACGCTCCACGCCGTCGATCTCGAGGCTGAACTCCTCGCCGCGGGCGGCCACGATCTGATCGTTGAGAAGGGTGTAGCGGTCGACGTCGGAAAGATTGGAGGAGACCAGGTCGTCACGGTCCAGAGTCGGCAGAATACCGATCATCACGATTCCCGCGTCGACCTCTCCGGCCTTTCGGTGGGCATATGCCAGAGACGTGCGGAGTTCCTCCGCGAGCCGGTCGAATACCCGCCCGTCCAATCGGTGTGGGGCAATGTTGACTTCCAGGTTGAACATGGCGAGTTCTGTTTGGAAATCCCGGCTTGCGATCCTCTCCAGCACCTGTCCGTTCAGCATTTTCGGCAGACCGTCGGCACCCGCGAGATTCAGTTCGATCTCCAGCCCCATGAGGTTCCTGGGGCGGTCGAAGCGCTGCTGGTCCAGGAGCCGCTCCAGCCCCGTCAGGCACCGTTGCAGCTTGTCGCGGTAGCGCTGACGATCGGACAGGTCGAACGCGCCCGCCACGACCTTCTCCCCCATCGAAGCGTCCCTCCTCGCATGGGCGGGCCGGCGATCCGCCCGCCGGCTGTCCCGGGGTCAGGTGGGATGATGCCCAGCCCTGTCGATCGATAACGTCCCCCGGCCGGCCCGGCACCCGCTACCCTGACCGGAGATGTCCGGAGGCACATTCACCGGGCAAGCGGCAAAGCGCGGTTTCACGAACTCGGGATCTCGTGAAAAACGCCGACGAGAACAGGCCGACCGCTGCAGCTGCATATCCCGAGGTCATCGCCGCGCGACCAGCTCTGAATCGGGATGATTCACACGTATCGCCGACCGAATGGACTCTTGCCGGGTGCCCCGGAATCAGCTAGACGAAACACAGTCTGAACACGTGTCGTATAAACTTCGCGAACAGGCAGAGAAGGTGGGCGCCCACAGTCGAAGGAGCCTGTCGTCGTCGAGGTGACGGACGGCAGGCCGCTTGTGCACCCCCGATTCCCAGACCCCGGCCCCCGCCTCTTTGACCTCCCCCTGAGAGCTGACAGCGCCGTCCGCCCCCGCCCTCGCGCCACCGTGCCTGTCGAATGAGAGGCGACCCACCATGCCGCTGCATGTCCCCCCGGCTCCCGCGCCCGCCCTGCGCTCCGTCCTCACGGCACTCGGTTCCCCCACCGCGGTCCGCGAGGCGCGGACCCCGTCCCTGCGCACCGCCCAGCAGGAGGCCGTTCCCGAACTCCCGCTGCCCGTGCACGTCCTGGACCGGATCACCCCCGAAGGCGTGTCCGCGACCCGGCTGGCCGGCTGGCGCTTCCTGATCCGCTGCGGCGACCGGGCGGTGGCCGCGGCCGAGACCCGGCTGACCCCCGACGGCTGGGCCTTCTCGCACTTCTTCGAAGGCCCCTACATCGCCTCCACCGAGCGCGCCCTGCGCCAGGCCGAGTCGTCGACGCAGTCGTACCAGGCCCGTCTGCTGTCCGTACCCGGCCTGTACATGCTCACGCTCTGGCTGCACGGCGACTGCGCCTCGGACGGCACCACCGGGCACCCCGCGGCGACCGACCTGCTGGTGCCGCTGGCGCCGGCGCCGCCCGGGATCGCCGCGCACCGCCCGCACCGGGTCGCCGAACTGCTGCCGGTGCTGACCCTCCGGGTCACCCCGGGCCCGGGACCCCTGCTCGGCTCCCCGGCCTGACCCCGGCCCGAGTCGGGCCCGCGCCCCAGTCTCCGTACCCCGTCACCGCGGCCCCGGTGGCGGGGTACGGTGCCGTCACGAGCGGCCTTGTCCGTGAGGACTAGCCCCATCCGGCCAGGCGGAACCATCCGAAGTGACCGTGCAGTTGGGATGAACCGCCCGCGCGAGTGATGCGTCATCAACCTGTGAGAAGCGGTGCGGCGAAATCCCTGCGGATCGACGCCCGTGGGGCAACACTGGGTTCCGACCGACTTATCACAACGGGGGGCGGCCATGAACGACGTTTCACGCCGCGAGACCAGCACAACACACCTTCCACACACCACGACAGAGCGAAAGATCCCTTCCATGTGCCAGCATCAGCCACCGTGTCCGACAGCCGACTCCGCCGACCGGGAATCCGCCCGTCTCGTGGCGCACCACCCGGAGCAGGGCTGGAGCCTGCTGTGCAACGGCGTCCTGCTCTTCGAGGACACCGGTGAGCTCCTGCCGGACGGCCAGATCATCGCGCCGCACCGCCCGCTCGACACCGGCCGGGTCGTCACGGCCGCCTGAGCACCGCCTGCGCAGTCCCCGGCCGGCGCCGACCGACGCCGACCGGTGATCCGAGGGGCCGGGCCGCAGCCGCCGCTGTGCGCCGGCCCCGACGCATGTCCGGGGCCGTTCACTCACCGTGGCCGCACGGTTTCCCGCTCTGTATCTCTTCCCACCAACCCCCGCTTTCCGGAAGACTCCTGGAAGTTTCGACGGGAGCGTCGAAGCGGTGCGACGGAGGTGGGGGAAGTGGCAGTGGACGAGACGGCACCCGTGTCCCGGGGCAAGGTCACCATCACGGACATCGCCCGGCAGGCCGGTGTCTCCGTGCCGACGGTGTCCCGGGTGGTCAACGGCCGTTCCGACGTCTCGCCCGAGACCCGGGCCCGGGTCGAGGACCTGCTGCGCCTGCACGGCTACCGCAAACGCCCCTCCTCCGCCCCGGCCCGCGCCGCTCTGCTCGACCTGGTCTTCAACGATCTCGACAGCCCCTGGGCGGTGGAGATCATCCGCGGCGTCGAGGAGGTCGCCCACGCGGCCGGCGTGGGCACGGTGGTGTCGGCCATCCACGGGCGCTCGGGCGACGCCCGGGAGTGGATGCGCAATCTGCGGGCGCGCGCCTCCGACGGCGTCATCCTCGTCACCTCGGCTCTGGAACCCACCCTGCACGAGCAGTTGCGCATCCTGGGCGTCCCGCTGGTGGTGGTCGACCCGACGGGCTCCCCCGGCTTCGACACCCCGACCATCGGCGCGGCCAACTGGGCGGGCGGCCTCGCCGCCACCGAGCATCTGCTGTCCCTCGGCCACCGGCGGATCGGCCTGATCGCCGGCCCACCGCGGCTGTTGTGCTCCCGCGCCCGCTTCGACGGCTACCGGGCGGCCCTGGAGGCGGCCGGCCTCGGCGTGGACGCGTCCCTGGTCGTCCCCGGCGACTTCCACCCCGAGTCGGGCTTCACCGGCTGCACCGCCCTGCTCGACCTGCCCGAGCCGCCGACCGCGCTGTTCGCGGCCAGCGACCAGATGGCGCTCGGGGCAATCGAGGCGCTGCGCCGGCGCGGACTGCGCGTACCGGAGGACATGAGCGTGGTCGGTTTCGACGACCTCCCCGAAGTCCGCTGGTCGGCACCGCCGTTGACCACCGTCCGCCAGCCCCTCGCCGACATGGGCAAGCTCGCCGTCCGCACGGTCCTCAGTCTGGCTCGCGGCGAACAACCGGACTCCCCGCGGGTGGAGCTGGGCACGGAACTGGTGGTGCGGTCCAGCACCGCACCACCAACTCACCTACGATAAGGACTACTTGAGCTCCGCCCGGGTTCGGTGCCCGATTCCCTGCAGGCGGTCAGCGCTTGACGCTCAGCGCCTCCCGGATCGCGTGGTACGCCGGCTTCGGCGCGAGCTGCTCGTCCCACGGCAGGGCAGCGCCCTCGCCCGGGAAGAACGCCGGGATCCACGAGTACTTGTCGGTGTAGTCCCAGACGGTGACGCCTACACACCGGCGCACCGCGAGGCACGCCTCGGTCATGTCCCGGTACCAGTCGGCCTGCTGGGCCAGCTTCTCCTCGGTGGCGGGCAGCAGCATCCGTACGTCGACCTCGGTGAGGGCGGTGTCCAGGCCGAGGCGGGCGAAGCGGCGGAGGTTGTCCTCCAGGGTCGTCGGATAGCCGTACTGGAGGGCGAGGTGGGCCTGGAGGCCGAAGCCGTGGAGCGGGACGCCCTGGGCCTTCAGCTGCTTGGCGAGGGCGTGGTAGGCGTCGCTCTTGGGGCCGATGGCCTCGACGTTGTAGTCGTTGAGGTAGAGCTTGGCCTTCGGGTCGGCCTGGTGGGCCCAGCGCAGGGCGTCGGCGATGTAGCCGGGGCCGAGCGTCTTGTAGAAGATCGTCTCGCGGTAGGTGCCGTCCTCGTTGAACGCCTCGTTGACGACGTCCCAGGCGTAGACCTTGCCCCGGTAGTGGCGGACCTCGGTCTGGATGTGCTTCTTGAGGACGGCGCGGAGTTCGTCGGCCGTCCACTCCTTGGCCGTGAGCCAGCCGGGCAGCTGGCTGTGCCAGACGAGGGTGTGGGCGCGGACCTTCTGGTGGTTGGCGCGGGCGAGGTTCACGATCTCGTCGCCCTTGGAGAAGTCGAAGACGCCCTGCTGCGGCTCGGTGGCGTACCACTTCATGCCGTTGCCGGGAGTGATCATGTCGAACTCGCGGCCGAGGATCCTGGTGTAGGCGGTGTCGGTGAGCTCGGGGTTGTCGGTGGCGCTGCCGAAGTAGCGGCCGTGGCGCTGGGCCAGGTCGGCGAGCGTGGCCGGCTTCTTCTCGTGCGCCTGGGCGGCCGGGCCGGTGGCGACACCTGCGGCGACCAGGACCGCGGCGAGGACTCCGGCGAGTCTCAGCCGGGTGCGGGACCTGCTGGGCATGTGCGACTCCTCACGATCGGTGATGGGGTCCCCCCGGCTCGAGCGCGGTCGAGAGGTGGGGACGGCGAGCCGTACGTCCGCGGGCGCGCGTCATCCCTTCGTGGCGCCGGCGGTGAGGCCGCCGACGAGCTGGCGCTCGGCGACGGAGTAGAAGGCCAGGGCGGGGACCATGGCGAGGACCAGATAGGCGAAGACACGGGCGTACTCCGCGGAGTACTGGCCCTGGAACTGCTGGACGCCGATGGGGATCGTCCACCACGTGGAGTCGGTGAAGACCAGCAGCGGCAGGAAGAAGTTGTTCCAGCTGCCGACCACGGCGAGGACGGAGACCGTGCCCAGAGCGGGGCGGGCCATGGGCAGCAGGATCCGCCAGAAGAACCCGAGGGGGCCGCACCCGTCGAGGGTGGCCGCCTCCTCCAGTTCCGCCGGGATCTCCCGGAAGAAGCCGCGCAGGATGACGATGGTCATCGGCAGCCCGAAGGCGGCCTGCGGAAGGATCACACCGAGCGGGTTGTCCAGCAGGTCCATCGAGCGCAGCAGCAGGAACAGGGGCAGGGCCGCCACCGCGAAGGGGAACATCAGCCCCATCGTGAACAGGGTGAACAGCGCCTCCCGGCCGCGGAAGGCGAACCGGGCGAAGGAGAACGCGGCGAGCGCGGACACCGCGACCACCACCACCGTCGTCCCGATCGCGATCAGCGTGCTGCTGCCGAGCAGCCGCCAGAAGGCGCCGGAGCCCAGGATGTCGGTGTAGTTCGACGTCACCCACGAGTCGGGCAGGCCGATGGGGTTGCGGGAGAGTTCGTCGGTGGTCTTGAAGCCGGACAGGACGGCGTAGAGGAGAGGGACGACCATCACCGCGCCGACGGCGACGAGGACGACGTGCAGCGGAAGGGTACGGCCGGTCTTGCGGGCGCTCACGAGCCGCCTCCTCGCAGGGTCGTGGTGGCCCCCTCCAGGTCGCGGCGGAGCACGAACCGCTGGTAGGCGAGGGCGAAGACGAGACTGATGGCGAACATGGCCACGCTGATCGCGCTGGCGTAGCCGACCTGGTAGCGCTTGAAGCCGTACTGGAACATGGTCACGGCCATCGTCTCGGAGTGGTGGTCGGGGCCGCCCGCGGTGGTGACCCAGACCAGGTCGAAGAGCTGGATGGAGCCGATGACGGACAGGAAGACGCTGATGCGCAGGGTCGGCGCGAGCAACGGCAGGGTGACATGGCGGAAGCGCTGCCAGGGCCCGGCCCCGTCGATCAGGGCCGCCTCGGTCAACTCGGCCGGGATGGACTGGAGCCCGGCCAGGTAGAGCATCATGTGGAAGCCGAAGTACTTCCACGTCATGACCAGGAAGAGGGTGGCCATGACGGTGGACGGATCGGCGAACCACTGCCCGCCCGCGCCGTCCAGGCCGATCGCGCCCAGGACGTGGTCGGCGAGGCCGTCGTCCGGCGCGAAGATCATGCCGAACAGCACGCCGGTGATCGCCTCGGAGAGGATGTACGGCGCGAAGAACAGCATCCGGTAGACGGCCCGGCCGCGGACGCGCTGGTTGAGCGCGATGGCGAGGGCGAGCGCGAACGGCAGTTGCAGGGCGAGGGACAGCACGACCAGGACCAGGCAGCGCCACAGGTCACCGAGGAAGACGGGGTCCTGGAAGAGCCGGGTGAAGTTGTCGCCGCCGACGTAGTCCTCGGGCATGCCGAAGCCGCCCCAGCGGAAGAACGAGGCGTACAGCGCGAACAGCATCGGCAGCAGCACCAGCACGCCGAACAGCACCAGGGCGGGCGCCTGGAAGCCGACGGCGGTGAGCCAGTGCAGCCTGCGCCGCCGGGCCCGTCCCCGGCCCGCGTCGGCGGCCGGGGACGGGAGGTCGACGCCGGGGCCGCTCCGCTTGTCCGGGAGGAAGGTCGAGGTCATCGCCGGCTACTGCTCTTCCTTCGCGACCTTGCTGATCGACTCGGCGACCTGCTGGGGTGACTTGGAGCCGGCGATGAGGGCGGCCACGCTGTCGTTGACCTCCTGGCCGACGGCGGGGGCGTAGGCCTGGTCCAGGTAGAGCTGGAAGCCGGTGGCCGCCTTCAACTGAGTCTGCACGGCCTTGAGGTTGGGGTCCGTGAGCGCGCTCTCGGCGGCCGGGACCACGGGCAGCACACCGGTCTTCTTGACCAGTTGGGTGTCGGTGGTGGCCGAGGCGAAGAACTTCAGGAAGTCGACGGCCTCCTGCGGGGCGCCCGCGCGCAGGGCGTGTCCGCCGCCTCCGCCGAAGACCTCGGTGAGCGCGCCCTTGCCGCCCTCCACCTCGGGGAACGGGAAGAAGCCGAGGTTCGCGCCGAGGCCCTTGCCGGCGTCGGCCTCCACCACCGGCGCCCACTGGCCCATCAGCTCCATGGCCGCCTTGCCGTTGCCGACGGCGGCGGCCTGGCCGGTGGGGCTGGAGTAGGCGGCGCCGAGGAAGCCCTTCTGGAACGGCTGGAGGTCGACGAGGTTCTGCAGGTGCTGCCCGGCCTGGACGAAGCCCTCGCCGGTGAAGTCCTTGTCGTCGCTGGCCTTCTGGAGGGCGTCGATCCCGGCGGTGCGCATCGCGAGGTAGGCCCAGTAGTACATGCCGGGCCACTTCTCCTTGCCGGCCAGGGCGAGCGGCGTGATGCCCGCCGACTTCAGCTTGCGTACGGCGTCGAGGAAGCCGCTCCAGGTGGTGGGGGGCGCGCTGATGCCGGCCTGCTTGAAGTGGGCCTTGTTGTACCAGAAGCCGATCATGCCGATGTCGAACGGGATGCCGTAGGCCTTGTCGTCGAAGAGGTACGGCTCCCGGGCGACGGGCAGCAGGCCGTCCGCCCACTCCTTGGTCCTGTCGGAGAGGTCCTCGACGAGACCGGCGTCGATCTGCTGCTTCAGGACGCCGCCGCCCCAGGTGTGGAAGATGTCGGGCAGCTTCCCGGAGGCGGTCAGCGCGGTCATCTTCGACTTGTAGGCGTCGTTCTCCAGCTGGACGATCTTGACCTTGACGTTGGGGTTCTGGGCCTCGAACTGCTTGGCCAGGCCGGCCCAGACGTCCTTGGTCGGCTGGGTGGTGGAGATGTTCCACCACTCGATCGTGGTCGTCCCCGACGACCCTCCGTCCGAGTCGCCGCCGCAGGCGCTCAGTGCCGTCATGCTCAGCCCGGCCGCGGCGGAGGCCGCCAGGAAGCCGCGGCGGGACAGTGCCGGGTCGCCCATCATGCGCTCCTTGGGGTACGGGACGGCACACACCCATGTCCGTCCAGGTTTCCGAAACTTTCGGTATGGATCCAGAAAGGTTCGTCGCTGCCGCACCCTAGAGACAGGCTCCGATGGGTGGCAACCCCTTGAACACAGTGAATCCGTCGACCGGTTGACTCACCGGGACGGGCGGCGCCGTCACAGCAGCCCTGGGCCGGCAGCGGATCGCCGTGCGTTGCCGCCGACTCCGGCCGTCCGCCCTCATGCGCGTCAGCCCCTTCCCGGTGGGGACTCCGAAACATTCGACACTGTCGACGAACATTACGGAGCGGACTGTAAGGGGCCGCCCGGAGACGGACAAGGCCGCGTGAGCTCCCCGAACGGTGCGGCCGGCACCGGCGACGCGGCTCCTACGACACGGCCCCGGCCGGAATCTCCGGCTCCCCCGACCGCCGTTCCGGCGCCGGCCGCAGGCTCAGCACCATGGTCAGCCCGCCGCCGGGCGTGTCCTCGGCGGTCAGCGTGCCGCCCAGCGCCTCGGCGAATCCGCGGGCCACCGCGAGGCCCAGCCCGACGCCCGCCCCGCGCGGAGCGTCCCCCAAGCGCTGGAAGGGTTCGAAGATCCGCTCCTTGGCCTCGTCCGGGACGCCCGGCCCGCGGTCGACGACCCGGACCTCCACCCGGTCCGCGACGGCGCCAGCCGACACGAGGACGGGCTCGCCGTCCGGGCTGTACTCGACGGCGTTCTCGACGACGTTGGCGACCACCCGCTCCAGCAGGCCCTTGTCGACGGCGACCACGGGCAGCGTCTCCGGGATGCCCAGCTCCACGCTGTCCTCCGCGACCCCGCCGAGCGCCACCGGCACCACCTCGTCCAGACCGACCTCGCGCACGATCGGCGTGACGGTGCCGGTCTGCAGGCGGGAGATGTCGAGCAGGTTGCCGACCAGGTGGTCGAGCCGGTCCGCGCCGTCCTCGATCGCCGCCAGCAGTTCGGCCTCGTCGTCCTCGGACCACTCGACGTCGTCCGACCGCAGCGAGGACACCGCCGCCTTGATCCCGGCCAGCGGGGTCCGCAGGTCATGGCTGAGCGCGGCCAGCAGCGCGGTCCGGATCCGGTTGCCCTCGGCGAGCGTACGGGCCCGGTCGGCCTCCTCCTGGAGACGCCGGCGGTCCAGGACGACGGCCGACTGGGCGGCGAAGGCGGCGAGGACCCGCCGGTCCTCGGCGGGCAGCGCCCGGCCGGTGAGCGCCAGCGCCATGTGGTCGCCGACCGGCACCTCGACGTCGGCGTCCTCGGGACAGCGCACGGGCGCGGGGCCCACGCTCCCCGCGCAGGTCCACGGCGCGAGGTCGCCCTCCCGCTCCAGCAGTGCCGCCGACGCCATGCCGAAGGTCTCCCGGACTCGCTCCAGCAGGGCCTCCAGGCTGGTCTCGCCGCGCAGCACGTTGCCGGCCAGGTAGGAGAGGATCTCCGACTCGGCCCGCAGCCGGGCGGCCTGATGTGTGCGCCGGGCCGCCAGGTCCACCACCGAGGCCACGGCGACGGCGACACCGACGAAGATCGCGATGGCGACGATGTTCTCCGGGTCGGCGATGGTGAGGGTGTGCACCGGTGGCGTGAAGTACCAGTTGAGCAGCAGCGAGCCGGCCACCGCCGAGGCCAGCGCGGGCAGCAGTCCGCCGAGGAGCGCCGCGGCCACCGTCAGCGACAGGTACAGCAGCATGTCGTTGGCGAGCCCGACACCGGGTGCGAGCCAGGTCAGCAGAAGGGTGAGGAGGACAGGGCCCAGTACGCCGACGAGCCATCCCCCGATGATCCGCGACCGGCCGAGCCTCGCGCCCCGGGCCACGGGCAGGCCGCGCCCCTTGCCCGCCTCGTCGTGGGTGATCAGGTGGACGTCGAGGTCGGGCCCGGACGCCCGGGCGACCGACGCGCCGACGCCGGGTCCGAGGACGTACTGCCAGCCCTTGCGACGCGAGACACCCAGCACGATCTGGGTGGCGTTCACACCGCGCGCGAAGTCCAGCAGGGCGGCCGGTATGTCGTCGCCCACGACATGGTGGAAGGTGCCGCCGAGGTCCTCGACGAGGGTGCGCTGCACGGCGAGTTCCTTCGGCGAGGCCGAGGTCAGGCCGTCGCTGCGCGCTATGTAGACCGCCAGCACCTCGCCACCGGCGCCCTTCTCCGCCAGCCGCGCCGCCCGCCGGATCAGCGTCCGCCCCTCCGGTCCGCCGGTCAGCCCGACGACGATCCGCTCGCGCGACCCCCTTTGTAGATCCACCTCTCGACCCGCCAGTGCCTGTCGGAGGAGTACACCTTGGCCATGTAGGTGCCGAGGGGGGCGTAGGCGAGCGCCAGCGCCGCCGCGAGGGCGAGCAACTGGAGCACGCCGGCGAGTACGGGACCCATCTCCTGTGTCAGAACCTCTCCGGAAAGAGCAGGGCGAGGACGAGACAGCCCAGCAGGGCGACGGCCACGACCAGACCGACGACGTTCTCCGCGGTCATGGCTTCGTCACCCCCTTGGCGACGAGGACCACCAGCGCGAAGACCGCGACCGTGGTGACGACGAAGGCCAGATCGGCCATCGTGAGCTCCTGAAGGTGAGGTTCCTGCGGACAGCGATGCTTAGAGGAAACCTCCTGCGAAGCCGGACGCGACCGCCGTTGACGGCTCCCGTACGCCGCCGCGGCCCCTTTGACGCGACTCTGACGCTCGCGCCGATCACGCCCCGTTCCCTGCGCCGGTACCGGCCCGTACGGGCGTCCGGCCGCGTCGGCCGGTCGCCTTCTGACGGTGGCGACGCCGACGGTCATGACACCGGGTAGCCGACCCCACGACCCCGGCCCACCCACCCTCGTCCGGCCCAGTCGGCGCCGGAAACCCCCGCAACCTCCGTTCTTGACGCTCAGCCCCGTCCGTACGGCCAGTCTTAACGGAAGCTTGACGCCAGGTCCCCCCGTGATCCCTGGGCCCAGGCGTCACTCTCTGCTTACGCTGGTGCGGCCGTCCGCGTGATGGCCGGAAACCTCACGTTCAGCCGCACCGCACGCTGAGCCGCACCTCAGGAGCACGCCGATGGCCACCACCGAGCACCCACCGCCCAGTCGCCTGCGCGCCTGGATGCTGGAGGGTCTGTCCGACATGGGCAAGGGCGGCGGCCACGTGGGCCCGCACGCCGAACCGGAGCCCCCCCACAAGGGCCAGCCCTGGTACCGGGTGATGTGCCTGACCGGTGTCGACTACTTCTCGACCCTCGGCTACCAGCCGGGCATCGCGGCTCTCGCCGCCGGCCTGCTGTCGCCCGTCGCGACCATCGTGCTGGTGATCGTCACCCTGGCCGGCGCGCTGCCGGTCTACCGGCGCGTGGCCGAGGAGAGCCCGCACGGCGAGGGCTCGATCGCCATGCTGGAGCGGCTGCTGTCCTTCTGGCAGGGCAAGCTGTTCGTCCTGACCCTGCTCGGCTTCGCCGCCACCGACTTCCTGATCACCATCACCCTCTCCGCGGCGGACGCCTCGACCCACCTGGTCGAGAACCCGCACCTGAACAGCGCCCTGCACGACAAGCAGCTGCTGATCACCCTCATCCTCGTGGCGCTGCTCGGCGCGGTCTTCCTCAAGGGCTTCCTGGAGGCCATCGGCGTCGCGGTCGCTCTCGTGGCGCTCTACCTGGGCCTCAACGTCGTCGTCGTGGTCGTCGGCCTGTGGCACGTCGTCACCGAGGGGCATGTGATCACCGACTGGTCCAGCGCCCTGACCGCCGAACACGGCAACGTCTTCGTGATGATCGGCGTCGCTCTCATCGTCTTTCCCAAGCTCGCGCTCGGCCTCTCCGGCTTCGAGACCGGCGTCGCCGTCATGCCGCACGTCAAGGGCGACCCGGGCGACACCGAGGAGCGGCCGACCGGCCGGATCCGCGGCACCAAGAAGCTGCTCACCACCGCCGCCCTGATCATGAGCGGCTTCCTGATCACGACCAGCTTCATCACCACTCTCCTGATCCCGGAGAAGGAGTTCGAGGACGGCGGCAGCGCCAACGGCCGTGCGCTGGCCTATCTCGCGCACGAGTACCTGGGCAACGCCTTCGGCACGGTCTACGACGTCTCGACGATCGCCATCCTGTGGTTCGCCGGCGCCTCCGCCATGGCCGGCCTGCTCAACCTGATGCCCCGCTACCTGCCCCGCTACGGCATGGCCCCGCACTGGGCCCGAGCCGTGCGCCCGATGGTCATCGTCTTCACCCTGATCGCCTTCCTGGTGACGTGGATCTTCGACGCCGACGTCGACGCCCAGGGCGGCGCCTACGCCACCGGCGTCCTCGTGCTGATCAGCTCCGCCGCGATCGCCGTGACCATCGCCGCCCGCAAGGCCGGCCAGCGCAACTGGACGATCGCCTTCGCGATCATCTCGGCGGTGTTCCTCTACACGACGGTCGTCAACGTCATCGAACGCCCCGACGGCGTGAAGATCGGCGCCTGCTTCATCGCCGGCATCATCCTCGTCTCCCTGCTCTCCCGCCTGGCCCGCGCCTTCGAGCTCCGCGTGACGAGCGTGACGCTCGACGACATGGCGGAGCGATTCGTCCGGGACATGGCGAGCCGGAAGATCCGGTTCATCGCCAACGAGCCCGACCAGCGCGACAAGGCCGAGTACCGCGACAAGATCGAGCAGATCCGGGAGGACAACGACATCCCCGGCGAGGACTTCGTCTTCGTCGAGGTCACCGTCGGCGACCCCTCGGAGTTCGAGGCCGGCCTGACCGTACGCGGCGAGGTCCTGCACAACCGCTACCGCGTGCTGACCCTGGAGTCCTCCTCCATTCCCAACGCGCTGGCGGCCCTGCTCCTGCACGTCCGCGACTCGACCGGCTGCACCCCGCACATCTACTTCGAGTGGACCGAGGGCAGCCCCTTCGCCAACTTCCTGCGCTTCTTCCTCTTCGGCCAGGGCGAGGTCGCCCCGGTCACCCGGGAGGTCCTGCGCGAGGCGGAACCGGACCGCGCCCGCCGCCCCCGCGTCCACACGGGCTGACGCCCGCGCGGGCACTGGCGGGGGCGGAATCCCGTCGAAGTCCCCTCGTCCCGCGTCAGAAGACCGTCAGCACCGCCCCGCGCCCCGCACGGAGGCCTGCCGTCGGCCCCCGTGCGGCACAGCGAACCACCGACCACGACCGGCGAGGCGACACCGGCGGTCCGAGGCCCGGTCGGCGGTGGCCCGTGCGCTGGCCTTCGGCGCCCCGCCCCTCCTGATCGACCGGGACGCCGAGACCCTCACCCCGGCCCGCACCGTCCTCTGGCTCGTCGGGGTCCGCACCGACACCCTGACCGCCGTACGGCAGCACGCCGAGGTGTCCACCGGGGTCCCCACCCATCTGGGGCTGCGGGACGCCGGGGCGGTGCTCAAGGCCTCCGAACTGCCGTGACGCCGGGGACCGGGCGACACTCCGCGCCCGCGTGCCCCTATCGTGACCCCCATGCAGTCCTACACCATCGGTCAGGCCGCCCGGCTGCTCGGCGTGAGCCCCGACACCGCACGCCGCTGGGCGGACGCGGGCCGGGTGGCGACCCACCGTGACGAGACCGGACGACGCCTCATCGACGGCAAGGACCTCGCCGCGTTCTCGGTCGAACTCGCCGGCTCGGCCGGCGGCGAGGAGGGCGCCTCCTACACCTCGGCCCGCAACGCCTTCCCGGGCATCGTCACCGCGATCAAGCTCGGTGACGTCGCCGCCCAGGTCGAGATCCAGGCCGGCCCGCACCGGCTCGTCTCCCTGCTGACCCGGGAGGCCGTCGAGGATCTCGGTCTGGAGATCGGCATGGAGGCGACGGCCCGCGTGAAGTCGACGAACGTCCACATCGACCGCACCTGAACCCCGTGAAGCGCCTGGGCGACAAGACGGTCCCGTGCCGCACCGCCGCCCGCAGACCCTCGACGCGAGCGCCCCTGTCGTCGACGACCTCGTCCGCGTCACCTGCCACATCTCGACCTGCGTCCGGGCGCCCGGCCCGGGCAACGGCCAAGGCGGCACAGAACCACGCATACCAGACATAAAGACCATAGGGCCCTACGGTTGTCGCTCATGACCTTGAGCATCCGCAACCAACTCCCCGGCACCGTCACCACCGTCACCCCCGGCGAGGTGATGGCCACCGTCGGCATCCGCCTCACCGGCGGCCAGTCCCTCACCGCGGCGATCACCCGGGACGCCGTGACCGAGCTCGGCCTCACCCCGGGCTCCACCGTCCGGGCCCTGGTGAAGTCGACGGAGGTCGCCGTGGCCACCGGTCCGGTCGAGCGTCTGTCGATCCGCAACCGCATCCCAGGAACGGTCACCGACATCGTCACCGGCGGGGCGATGGCCACGGTCAGACTGTCCGTCGACGGCGGCGAGCTGACCGCCGTCGTCACCAGGGACGCCGTCGACGACCTCGCTCTGACGACCGGTTCCCGCGCCGTCGCCCTGATCAAGTCGACCGAGGTCTCCCTGGCGACGGCTTGAGACACCGAGGGCTCCCGCCCGAACCGGACAGGAGCCCTCAGCCGCCCGGCGTCAGTCCTCGTACGCGTCCAGCGGCGGGCACGAGCAGACGAGGTTCCGGTCACCGAAGGCCTGGTCGATCCGGCGCACCGGCGGCCAGTACTTGTCGGCGGCGGACACCCCGGCCGGGAAGACCGCCTCCTCGCGCGTGTACGCGTGCTCCCACTTCTCCCCGAGCGCGGCCGCGGTGTGCGGGGCGTTGCGCAGCGGGTTGTCGTCGGCGGGCCACTCGCCGGCGCCCACCTTCTCGATCTCCGCGCGAATGGCGATCATCGCCTCGCAGAAGCGGTCCAGCTCGGTCAGGTCCTCCGACTCGGTCGGCTCGATCATCAGCGTCCCGGCCACCGGGAACGACATCGTCGGCGCGTGGAACCCGTAGTCGATGAGCCGCTTGGCGACGTCGTCGACACTCACGCCGGTCGCCTTGGTCAGCGGCCGCAGATCGATGATGCACTCGTGGGCGACCAGCCCGCCCGGGCCGGTGTAGAGCACCGGGTAGTGCGGTTCGAGCCGCTTGGCGATGTAGTTGGCCGACAGCACCGCCACCTGCGTGGCCCGCTTCAGCCCCTCACCGCCCATGAGCCGTACGTACGCCCACGAGATCGGCAGGATCCCCGCGGAGCCCCAGGGCGCTGCCGAGATGGGCCCGACGCCGGTCTCCGGCCCGGCGGCGGGCTGCAGCGGATGGTTCGGCAGATACGGCGCCAGGTGGGACCGTACGGCCACGGGGCCGACGCCCGGACCGCCGCCGCCGTGCGGGATGCAGAACGTCTTGTGCAGGTTGAGGTGCGAGACGTCACCGCCGAAGTGCCCCGGACTGGCGAGCCCGACGAGCGCGTTGAGGTTGGCGCCGTCGACGTACACCTGCCCGCCGGCCTCGTGCACCTGCGCGCAGATGTCGGCGACGTGCTCCTCGAACACCCCGTGCGTCGACGGATACGTGATCATGAGCACCGCAAGCTCGTCCCGGTGCTTCTCGATCTTCGCCCGCAGATCCTCGACGTCGATCTCACCGTCCCCGGCGGTGTTCACGACGACGACCTTCATCCCGGCCATCACGGCGCTGGCGGCGTTCGTCCCGTGCGCGGAGGACGGGATCAGGCACACGGTCCGCTGCTCGTCGCCGTTGGCGCGGTGGTAACCCCGTACGGCGAGCAGTCCGGCGAGCTCCCCCTGCGACCCGGCGTTCGGCTGCAGCGACACCTTGTCGTACCCGGTGACCTCGGCGAGCCGCTCCTCCAGCTCACGGATGAGCGTGAGGTATCCCTCGGCCTGGTCGGCTGGCGCGAAGGGGTGCAGCTGCCCGAACTCGGGCCAGGTGACCGGCTCCATCTCGGTGGTCGCGTTGAGCTTCATGGTGCAGGAGCCCAGCGGGATCATGCCACGGTCGAGCGCGTAGTCGCGGTCGGCCAGCTTGCGCAGGTACCGCAGCATCGCGGTCTCGGAGCGGTGCTGGTGGAAGACGGGGTGGGTGAGGATCTCGTCGGTGCGCAGCAGCCCGGCCGGCAGAGCGTCCTCGGTGACGGCGTCGAGGGCCTCGATGTCCCCCTCGACCCCGAAGGCACCCCAGACGGCACCCACCTGGGCCCGCCCGGTGGTCTCGTCACAGGCGATCGACACCTGGTCGGCGTCGACGAGGTGCAGGTTGACGCCGTTCTGCCGTGCGGCGGCGACGACCTCCGCTGCCTTCGCGGGCACGCGGACGGTCAGCGTGTCGAAGTAGGAACCGTGCACCACCTCGACACCACCGGCCGTCAGCCCCGCCGCCAGGATCGAGGCGTACCGATGGGTCCGCCGCGCGATCCCCCTGAGCCCCTCGGGCCCGTGGTAGACGGCGTACATCCCGGCCATCACGGCGAGCAGCACCTGCGCGGTACAGATGTTGCTGGTCGCCTTCTCCCGGCGAATGTGCTGCTCACGCGTCTGCAGCGCCAGCCGGTACGCCTTGTTCCCGTCCGCGTCGACGGAGACGCCCACGAGCCGCCCGGGCAGGCTGCGCGCGAACTTCTCATGGACGGCCATGTAACCGGCGTGCGGCCCGCCGAAGCCCATCGGCACACCGAACCGCTGCGTCGTCCCGACCGCGATGTCCGCCCCCAGCTCCCCGGGCGAGGTCAGCAGCGTCAGCGCGAGCAGATCGGCGGCGACCGTGACCAGTGCCCCCAGTTCGTGCGCCTGGTCGATGACCGGCTTGATGTCGCGTACGGCCCCGGAGGCACCCGGGTACTGGATCAGCACGCCATTGATCTCCCGCGCGGCGATCTCGGCCGGAATGCCCTCGCTGAGGTCGGCGACGACCACCTCGACCCCGGTCGGCTCGGCGCGGGTCTCGATCACGGCGATGGTCTGCGGCAACACGTCCGCGTCGACCAGGAACAGGCCCTTCTTGTTCTTGCCCATCCGCCGGGACAGCGCCATCGCCTCGGCGGCGGCCGTGCCCTCGTCGAGCAGCGAGGCGCCCGAGGTCGGCAGCCCGGTCAGGTCGGCCACCATCGTCTGGAAGTTCAGCAGCGCCTCGAGCCGTCCCTGCGAGATCTCCGGCTGGTACGGCGTGTAGGCCGTGTACCAGGCCGGGTTCTCCATCACGTTCCGGAGAATGACGGGCGGCGTGAAGGTGCCGTAGTACCCGAGCCCGATCATGGAGCCGAGGACCTGGTTGCGGTCGGCCAGGGACCGCAACTCGGCGAGCACCTCGGCCTCGGTGCGCGCACCCGGCAGGTCCAGCGCGGCAGCGTTCTTGATCACATCCGGCACGGCGGCGCTGGTGAGCTCGTCCAGCGAGCCGTACCCGACCTGCGCGAGCATCTTGGCCCGCGCCTCCGGGTCCGGCCCGATGTGGCGCTGCTCGAAGGGGATTCCCTGTTCGAGGTCGGAGAGCGGAATGCGGTGGGCGGTCATTGCGGAGGCCTCCTGGTCTGACGCGACCTTCGAGGGGCACCACGGCACGGGTACCCGGACGGCCTCCCCCTCTGTCATCTCAACCTGAGAGCTTCACCGGCCGCCCGAGGGAGCCCGGCTTTCACCGTCGGTGAGAGCGGAAGCCGTCGACGCCCGCCCTGCTTTCCAGAGTGACCTCGTCCGTGCGGTACGTGAGCCTGAGAGATTCCGGGGAGGATTTGCTCCTTCGGCGCCTCCGGATGATCTCCGGAGGACTCTCCCGCACGGGGTCAGCAGCCGATTGCCAGCGTACCAGCGAGGCCAACACCCGGTCCCTCGAGTGGCCATGCTCACCATTGTGCTCTTTTGTAGTGCTTACGAATGAGTTGCGACCACATGGAGGGCCCGTGCAGACCGACATCGATCCGCGCAACCTGATCGGCCGCAAGGCATTCGACCGCAACGGCATCAAGATCGGCACGATCGACGAGGTCTACCTCGACGACGCGACCGGAGTGCCGGAGTGGGCGGCCATACGGACCGGCCTGTTCTCCAGGGACGCCTTCGTCCCCCTGGAACCCAGCGAACTGGTCGACGGCACGCTGCACGTCCCCTTCGACCGCGCCCTGATCAAGGACGCCCCCGACTTCGGCGTGGGCCGCCACCTCTCCCCGGAGCAGGAACTCCAGCTCTACCACCACTACGGCCTCGACGTCGGCGCCCCTCCCCCGCTCCCGGACCACGACTTCGGCAGGATGGCCGGCACGGACGAGCCCTGAGCCCGGTCAGGAACAGGCCCGTATCAGCGTCGCGAGCACACCGGCGGGGTCATACAAAAGCCTCGCGCCGTCCATGACGACCCGGCGGGTGCCCGCGTCCAGAGGGTCCGTCCGAGCCCAGTCGGTCGGGCCGATGCCCACCTCGACCTCCAGGCCGGAGGCGGTGACATGCCGCCATTCGGTGACAGGCCCCCACCCCTGGACGCGCACCACCTCGCCCAGGGCGAGCTCGCGCACCCACTCTTCGTCCTCGGCGTACCGTGACGGCTGCGTCGTGAGCACCACGAGATCGACGTCGGAGTCCGGGCGCGCGGCCCCACGCGCATACGACCCGACGAGGAGCGCTCCGGCGACGTCACTTCGTTTCTCGGCCCAGCGGGTGACCCGCTCCACGACCTCCCGCACCTCGGTCTCCCGCTCCACGGACACCCCCACCGAGCTCGTGGACTGATTCCCTTGCAGTTCCATACCTCTCCCCCTTCAGCACAGGTGCCATCTCACCCGGCACCTTCACCATCCTCACTCTCTGTAACGAACCACGCTCAGGCGGTGTTCCCGGGACCCGCCGGGCAATCTCGCACGCTCACCCGCCGCCTGAGCGGCGGCGCTTCCCGCGCCTTCCTCCGGTCTTCGCCGCACCAACGGCAACGGATCCGCAGGCTCGAGATCCGGGTCGTCGATCCGGAACGTCCGCACGCGGCCCACCTCCGACTCCGGCGTCTCGAACCGCACGGTGACCCGCCCCAGACCACTGCCCTGCACCCACCCGTGCCCCAGCTCGGCATGCCGCACATCGTGCCCAGGACGCCACTGGTGCTCGGCCGGCCCCGCCTCCTCCCGCGCGGGCTCCTCCGGCACCTCCTCCTCGGGCCCGTCCCCCCGCTCCTCGGCCGCCTGCGCGAACAGGTCCTCCTGCGTGAAGTCGGCCAGACCGCTGACCCCGACACCGAGCAGCCGCACCCCGCCCGTGGTGTCCACGGAGTCCAACAGCCGCGCCGCCGCCTCCCGCACCACCGCCGGATCGTCCGTCGGCCCGCGCAGGGTCTCGGACCGGGTGAGGGTGGAGAAGTCGTACCGACGCACCTTCAGCACGATGGTCCGCCCCGACAGACCGGCTCCTCGCAGCCTGCGCACACACCGGTCCGCCAGCCGCTGGACCTCCAGCCCCACCCGCACCCGGTCGTGGATGTCCACGTCGTACGTGTCCTCGACCGAGACGGACTTGGTCTCCCGCTCGGCCACCACGGGCCGCTCGTCGCGCGCCAGCGCCATGGCGTACAGCGCGTGCCCATGCGCCTTGCCCAGCAGCCGGACCAGCTCGTCCTCACCCGCCTCGGCGAGTTCGTCGACCGTGGTGATCCCCGCTCGCCTCAGGTGGTCCCCCGTCGCCGGTCCGACCCCTGGCAGCGTCCGCACCGACATCGGCCCGAGCAGGGCCCGCTCGGTGCCCGGCTCGATCAGCACCAGGCCGTCGGGCTTGGCCTGCTCCGAGGCGATCTTCGCGAGCATCTTGGAGGCGGCCAGCCCCACCGACCCCGTGAGCCCCGTGACGGCCCGGATGTCCGCACGCAACCGCGTCCCGGCCAGCCGTGCCGAATCACTGTCCCAGGCCGCCTCCCCGGCCTCCAGATCCACGAACGCCTCGTCCAGGCTCAGCGGCTCGACCAACGGCGACAGCGCCCGCAGCAGCCCCATCACCTGGTCGCTGATCGACCGGTAGAACCCGAAGCGAGGACTGAGGTAGGCGGCGTTCGGAGCCAGCCGACGTGCCTGGGCCGTCGGCATCGCCGAGTGCACCCCGAAGACCCGTGCCTCGTAGGAGGCGGTCGCCACCACTCCGCGCGGCCCGAGACCGCCCACGACCACGGCCTTCCCGCGCAGACTCGGCTTGGAGGCCTGCTCCGCCTGCGCGAAGAAGGCATCCATGTCGAGGTGCAGGATCGTGGGCGCGTTTCTCACACCTCCGATGCTGCACCACGGCACTGACAACGACGCCGGACAGCCCGTCCAAGAGGCTCGCGGGGGACCTCAGACCGCTCTGTTGCGCCGCCGCGCCAGCTCGTCCGCCGGGTTGGGCCCGACGAGCGTCTCACCGGTGTCGACGCGCTCTCCGTGCAGCTGCGACAGCGCGCTCTCGACGTCCCGCCACACCACGCCCACGGCGATGCCGAAGATGCCCTGGCCGCCTTGGAGCAGCGCGTGGACCTCGTCCGGCGAGGTGCACTCGTAGACCGTGGCCCCGTCGCTCATCAGCGTCATGCGCTCCAGATCGCGAAAGCCGCGCTCGCGCAGGTGCTGTACGGCGGTGCGGATGTTCTGCAGCGACACGCCGGTGTCGAGGAACCGCTTGACGATCTTCAGGACGACGACGTCCCGGAAGCTGTACAGACGCTGGGTGCCGGACCCGTAGGCGGGCCGCACGCTCGGCTCGACGAGCCCGGTGCGCGCCCAGTAGTCCAGTTGCCGATAGGTGATGCCCGCGGCCGCACAGGCCGTCGGACCGCGATAGCCGATCTGCTCGGACGCCATGGACGTCGCCCCTCCGCTGCTCGGCACGGCCGCCGGTCGCTGCGGAGCGTGATCGGCCGCGCTGCCGTGAAGCGGGTACGGACCGCTCCCCCCGACACCGAGTCCGGGGGCACCCCCAGCCGTACCGCCGCCGCTGCTTCTCACGCCGACCTCCGTCCTTGACCTGCCTTCTCGACGGTAGGCAGTCACCAGGGGTGCGTCAACGATCGCCACACTCGCCACGCCGAGTGATAATCACCCTAGGAGTGGTTTCCCGCACCCCACCGCGGGGAAAGGCTAGCCGAATGCGCTGAGCGGAAGCCGTAGGACGCTCTCACCCGCCGCCGGCAAGTGCCGGAAACGGGGCGTCCCGACCAAGCGGTCCACCCCGTCTCATCTGCGCTCATACCGGCTACTGGTTGCTGGTGCCGAAGTCCTCCGGCGAGATCTGGTCGAGGAACTCGCGGAACTTCTCCACCTCGTCCTCCTGCTCGTCCGGGATGGCGATGCCCGCGTCGTCGAGCACCGTGTCACTGCCGTAGATCGGCGTTCCGGTGCGCAGCGCCAGCGCTATGGCGTCGGACGGCCGGGCACTCACCTCGACGCCGCTGGCGAAGACCAGCTCGGCATAGAACACGCCCTCACGCAGGTCCGTGATGCGCACCTCGGTGAGCTCCTGACCGACGGCCTCCAGCACGTCCTTGAACAGGTCGTGTGTCAGCGGCCGCGCGGGAGCCATGCCCTGCTGGGCGAAGGCAATGGCCGTCGCCTCCCCCGGTCCGATCCAGATGGGGAGGTAACGGTCGCCTCCCACTTCACGCAGCAGCACGATCGGTTGGTTGGAGGGCATCTCGACCCGGACACCTACGACATCGAGCTCGTTCACACAGCAACCCTAGGCCGTGCTCGGGATGTTTGGGTAGTCGGGCCGGGAACGGGTGACCGATCCGGCCGCCCGACGCCGCCTTCCTCAGGGCAGCCGCACGCCCAGCGCGATCTGCACGAGCGCCGCGTGCAACCTGACCGTGAGCCCCGCCAGCTCCTTCGTACGAGCCTCCGCATGGGCCCTGGTCTGCGGATTGCGGTGTCGCTTGAGCGGGGCCACCACCTGGTCCACGAGCCCTGCCTCGCGGTCGGCGGCGGCCTTCATCACCCGCAGATGCCGGGGCTCGATCCCGAACCGCCCCAGCTCGGCGATGAGCGAGGCCACCGTGGCCGCCTCCGCGTCGTAGACCCCGTCGCCCAACGGCACGAGAAGGCCGTACGACTCCCACTCCTCGAGCTCGCGCTCGTCGATCCCGGCCGCCGCCAATAGCTCGGTCCGCCCGATGCGGGCCACGGTGGGCGCGTCGGACGGTTCCTGGACGGCCTCCCCGTCCCGCTGCCGCCCCAGTGTCGGCAGCGGCAGAGCCTCGCCGCGCTCCATCGCGTCCAGGTGTTCCCGGATCACCTTGAGCGGCAGATAGTGGTCCCGCTGCATCCTCAGCACATGGCCGAGACGCTCGACGTCCTCGGTGCTGAACTTGCGATACCCCGACGGGGTCCGCTCCGGCTCGACGAGCCCCTCCGACTCCAGGAAACGGATCTTGGAGATGGTGACTTCGGGGAACTCGTCACGCAGCACGTTCAGCACCGCGCCGATGCTCATCGGACCACCGTCCGCAGCGGCGGTGCCGTGTCCGGCACCGCCCCTCGGCGTTCGAAGCATGGGCCTTCCCTGGGGGTGCCCCCGGACCGAGCCCGGGGGAGGGTCAGTAGCCTCGCTGGCTCGCGTAGAAGACCAGCCGGTACTTGCCGATCTGCACCTCGTCACCGTTCGACAGAGGGACCTCGTCGATCCGCTCGCGATTGACATACGTGCCGTTCAGACTGCCGACGTCGGCCACCGTGAACGAACCGTCCTGGCGGCGCCGGAACTCCACATGACGGCGCGAGACCGTCACGTCGTCCAGGAAGATGTCGCTCTGCGGGTGACGCCCGGCCGTGGTCAGGTCGCCGTCCAGCAGGAAACGGCTGCCCGAGTTGGGCCCGCGACGCACGACCAGCAACGCGGAGCCCAGCGGCAGCGCGTCCACCGCGGCCTGCGCCTCGGGAGAGAGCGCCGGCAGCTGCGTCTGGCCGGTGGTCTCGGAGTCGTACGCCTCGAGACCCGAGATGGAGATGGTGGAGGTCGTCTCCGACGCACGCTCGGGCGTCAGGCCGGGCCTCAGTGGCGCGCCGCAGTTGGAGCAGAAGCGGCTGTTCTCCGCGTTGCGGTTACCGCACCTCGTACACACCAGGGCCGACATAGGGGAAAACCCTCCACCCGTACTTGAGGTTGACGGTTGCCCGAAACCTATGTCGCCGGACTGGGCAGGGTCAACCGACGCCCCGCCCTGGCCACCGGAAATGTCACCACCCGGACCAGGTACCTGGTCCCGGAACAGCGGCCGCTGACCTTCCGCGTCAGGCTGTGCGCGATGACGGGCGGTCGCGTTGTCGCTGCCCTCTCGCGCGCTCTTGCCGAACAACTTCGCAAACAACTTCACGGGCGATTCCCCTTGACCGAAACAGACCCGCCCGTGGGGCAGGACGAACCCTGACTGATTACACCGGCCGACCCGGACACCTGCACAACGTCCGTATCCACCAGACAGTTTCCACCACGCACCACCCGATCGGTGCGCCGACCCCCCGCAGCCTCATGCCCCTGCCGGAAGGCCCCCATGCACCCCCGGTTCACTGGGAGGACGACCGAGCGTAGTCAGGCTGCTCCGCCGCTCGCAAGGCGTCCACGACGATCTTGGTCGATCGCTCGACGGTCACGGTGGCCTGCTCCTTCTCGAGAGTCTGCACCACGCCTCCAGGGATGTTGAGCGCCGGTTCGAGGTCCTGCGGCTTGCCGATGACCTTGAAACGATAGGGCGCGTTGATCTTGTTCCCGTCGACGCTCACGCTCTCGCCGGAATCCGTCAGATACGTGCCGGCGACGACCCGTACACCGTTCACCTGGATCGCCTCCGCCCCCGCCGCGCGCAGCTCCTGGATCGCGTCGAGCAGCATGTCCGCCTCGACCGTCCCCTTCGTGTCCTCGATGGTCATGGTGATGCCGGGCCCTTGAGCAGCCACCGTGCCCGCCAGAATGCCGAGTTGCTTCTCCTTCTCGACCGTCTGCTTGCGGGCCTCCTCGGCCTGGTCGGAACTGTTCTCCAACTCCTGCCGCTGCTTCTCGAGCCCTTGCTTCTCGTCCTCAAGACGCTGACTGCGGTCATCCAGTTCATCGAGGATGCGCACGAGATCTTCCTGACGCGCGCCGCGCAGGGCATTGCTGCCGTCGCTGTTGGAGGCCACCTGGACGGCCAGGCCGAAGCCCAGGCCGAACAGCAGCAGGGCGACGATCAGTTGGGCCCGGGTGACGCGCGGCGGCCACAGCCCCTTCACGAGCCGCTGCCGCCCGGTCAGTGCGGGCTCGGTGGCCTCCTCGGAGGCATCCGCCTGCGGGGCCGCCGCAGGAACCTCCGCGGGCAACTCCCTGCGCAGCCTCGTCGTCGGTGTCTCCTCGGACTGCGTCTCTTCCTGGTTGCTCATCGGCCTCACGCCCGGAACACGTGCCGGCGGATCGCCGCGGCGTTGGAGAAGATCCGGATGCCGAGCACGACCACGACACCAGTGGACAACTGAGCACCCACGCCCAACTTGTCGCCCAGGAACACGATCAGGGCGGCGACGACCACGTTCGACAGGAACGACACCACGAAGACCTTGTCGTCGAAAATGCCGTCGAGCATGGCCCGCAGACCTCCGAAGACGGCGTCGAGCGCCGCCACGACGGCGATCGGCAGATAAGGCTCGACGACCGCCGGAACCTCAGGCCGAACCAACAGGCCGGCCACGACTCCCACGACGAGGCCCAGTACGGCGATCACGATGTGCCCTTCTCAGTTCTCGGCTGTGCTGTACGTACGATCACACTCGGTGCGGCGGGCAACCGGACGTCGTCCTCCACGGAAATGGCGGTCCGGATGCCGAAGTTCTCCTGCAAGGCGTGCAGATACAGCCCGTCCGCGCTGTCCTGGAACCGGGTGCTGAGCTTCTTCCCGTCCCCCACCGCCAGCACCGTGTACGGCGGCACCACCGGCTTGTTGTCGACCAGTATCGCGTCGCCCGCGGCCCTGATCGCGGACAGCGCCGTCAGCCGCTGTCCGTTGATGGAGACGGCCTCGGCGCCCGAGGCCCACAGCCCGTTGACCACGCGCTGCAGATCACGGTCGCGCACCCGCCCGGTGTCGGAGAACCCCGAGGTCTCGCGCGGGTCACCGTCGCCACCCGTGGAGGCTTCCTTGGCGTCATCCACGACGAGCTTGATCCCGGTGCCGTGCACCTCGACGGCACCCGCCAGAACGCCCACCAGCTCCGCCTGCTCGCCGCCCCCGCTCTCCCTGAGCGCTTCCCGCTGCCGCGCGCTCACGTCGTCGCGCAGCTTGTCGACCGTGCTCTCCAGCTTGTCCGCTGCCTCGGTCTCGCGGTCGATGCGGTCGATCAGATCCTCGCGCTCCTTGGCGACGGCCGGCGCGGCGATCCGCGCCTGCGCCGCCCCGACGGTGACCACGAGGGCCGCGAGCACCAGCCCTGCGGCGAGGCCGAGCTTCGCCCGCAGCGTCCTGGGCATGCCACCGGCGCCCTCGGCCTGCTTCCGGGCGGCGGCCTCGGCGTAGCCGTCGTCGAGGCTGTGGTCCATGACGTTGGTGAGCAGCGACATGGACGCGTCCGGGCGCGACGCGCGCGCGGGTGTGCTCCGAACGGGGGGCTGCTGCGGCATGCCGCACATCGTCGCACGTCGCGCCCAGTACCTCCGAACGGCCCCACCGGCGTGCCGGACAGGCCCCCTGGGGGACACCTGTCCGGCACGCGCGCGTGGTACGCGTTTCAGCGTCCGGCGCTGTCCACGACCGCCGACCACTCGTCCAAGAGTGCCTGCGCGGAGGCGTCGTCCGGCCCCTCTGCCCACAGGTGCGTGACCGCCTCGGCCGGGTCGGGCAGCACCATCACCCAGCGCCCGTCCGTCTCCACCACACGGACGCCGTCGGTGGTGTCCACGAAGCGGTCTCCGGCCGCCTCGACGACCCGTCGCATCACGAGCCCCTTGACCGCCCACGGGGTCGCCAGATCCCGCCTCAGGACGTGCGCCCGAGGAATCCGCGCGTCGATCTGGCTCAACGTGAGCTGCGTCCGGGCCACGAGCCCGATCAGCCGCACAAAGGCCGCCGTACCGTCGAAGACACTGCTGAACTCCGGGACGATGAAGCCGCCCTTGCCGTCTCCGCCGAAGATGGTCGACTCGTCCCGCCCGACCCGGGTCAGGTCGTCCGGCGAGGTCGTCGTCCACTCGACCTGCGTCCCGTGATAGGCCGCCACCTGCTCCGCGATCCTCGTAGTGGTCACCGGCAGGGCCACCCGCCCGCTGCGCCGCTCGGCGGCCACCAGGTCGAGGAGCACGAGCAGCGCCCGATCGTCCTCGATGATCCGGCCCTTCTCGTCCACCAGGGACAGCCGCTCACCCACGGGGTCGAACCGGACCCCGAAGGCGGCCCTCGAGGAGGCCACGATCTCCCCGAGCCGCACCAGTCCCGAGCGCCGCTGGTCACCGGTCTCCGTCGGCCTGGCCTCGTTCAGACCGGGATTGATGGTCAACGAGTCCACCCCGAGCTTCCCGAGCAGACTCGGCAGCACAAGCCCGGCACTGCCGTTCGAGGCGTCGACCACGACCTTCAGCCCCGACTCGGAGATCCCGGTCGTGTCCACGTTCCGCAGCAGCGACCCGGTGTACGAGTCGAAGACGCTGGCCGGAAAATGCAGGTCCCCGATCTCTCCCGGGAACGCCCGCCGGTACTCCTGCCGCGCGAACACCCGGTCCAGCTTCCGCTGACTACCCTGCGAGAGATCGGCGCCCTGCCCGTCGAAGAACATGATGTCCACGGAATCCGGCACCCCGGGCGAGGTCCGGATCATGATCCCGCCGGCACTCCCCCGAGCAGTCTGCTGCCGCGCCACCGGCAGCGGCACGTTCTCCAGGTCCCGTACGTCGATGGCGCTGGCCTGCAGCGCGGAGATGACCGCCCGCTTGAGCGCCCGGGCACCACGCGAGTGGTCGCGGGCGGTGGTGACGGTGGAGCCCTTCTTCAGCGTCGTCGCGTAGGCGCCGGCGAGACGCACGGCCAACTCGGGTGTGATCTCGACGTTCAGGATTCCCGACACCCCACGGGCGCCGAAGAGATGCGCCTGTCCCCGCGATTCCCAGATCACCGACGTGTTGACGAACGCACCGGCTTCGATGGTCTTGAACGGATAGACCCGCACATTACCCTGCACGATCGATTCTTCACCGATCAGGCATTCATCACCGATGACGGCCCCGTCCTCGATCCTGGCCGCCCGCATGATGTCGGTGTTCTTTCCGACCACACACCCACGTAGATTGCTGTGCTGCCCGACATACACGTTGTCGTGCACGACGGCCTTGTGCAGGAAGGCTCCGCTCTTCACGACGACGTTGGATCCGACGACGGTATGCTCCCGGATTTCAGCGCCGGCCTCGACCTTCGCGTAGTCCCCGATGTAGAGCGGCCCTCGCAGAACGGCATCGGGATGCACCTCGGCGCCCTCGGCCACCCACACACCCGGCGAGATCTCGAAGCCGTCGAGCTCGACGTCGACCTTGCCTTCCAGCACGTCGGCCTGGGCCTTCACGTAGCTCTCGTGCGTGCCGACGTCCTCCCAGTAGCCCTCCGCGACATAGCCGTAGATCGGCTTGCCTTCCTTCATCAACTGCGGGAAGACATCGCCGGACCAGTCCACTGGGACATCGGCCTCGACATACTCGAAGACTTCGGGCTCCATCACGTAGATGCCCGTGTTCACGGTGTCCGAGAAGACCTGCCCCCAGGTCGGCTTCTCCAGGAAACGCTCGACCTTGCCCTCTTCGTCGACGATCGTGATGCCGAATTCCAGGGGATTGGGCACCCGCGTCAGGCAGACCGTGACGAGAGCGCCCTTTTCCTTGTGGAAGTTGATCAGCTCGGTGAGGTCGAAGTCGGTCAAGGCATCGCCGGAGATCACGAGGAAGGCGTCGTCCTTCAACGCCTCCTCTGCGTTCTTGACGCTTCCGGCGGTACCGAGTGGCTTCTCCTCGTTGGCATAGCTGAGCTCCATTCCGAGCTCTTCACCGTCACCGAAGTAGTTCTTGACCAATGACGCCAGGAACTGCACAGTGACGACGGTCTCGTTGAGCCCATGCCTTTTGAGCAGCCTCAGAACGTGCTCCATGATCGGCCGGTTGGCCACCGGCAGGAGCGGCTTGGGCATGCTCGAGGTCATAGGACGAAGGCGCGTGCCTTCGCCTCCGGCCATCACGACGGCCTTCATGTCGGAAGCGTCCTCCTTGAAGAGACGACGGTCTAGCCGACTTCACCCGTCCAGATTGTCCCGCACTTTTCCGCCGCGGGCCATCGAGCCACTGGTAGCTGAGAATCGGCGAGCTCAGTCGGCCATGGCGTCCGCACGGACCAGGCGGCGGACTTGTACCACGTAGAGGACTCCTGCCCACCAATAGAGCGTTGTACCCCAACCTGCGAACGCCCATCCGAAAATAGCAGCGAGTGACGCCAGCCATCCACTTCCGTCACTGAGCAGCAGAAGCGGGAAGGCGTACATCAGGTTGAAGGTGGCGGCCTTCCCGAGGAAGTTCACCTGGGGCGGCGGATAGCCGTGCCGTCTGAGGATCCCCACCATCACCAGCAGAACCAGTTCTCGCGCGAGAAGTACAGCCGTCAACCAGACAGGGAGAATCTCCCGCCAGGTGAGCCCCACCAAAGTCGAGAGAATGTAGAGCCGGTCGGCAGCTGGGTCGAGGAGCCTGCCGAGGCTGCTGATCTGGTTCCAGCGTCGCGCGAGCTTGCCGTCCAGGTAGTCACTGATCCCGCTCAGGGCCAGCACCAGGAGAGCCCAGCCGTCACTCTGCGGGCCTCCGAACTCAGGCCTGAGAATCAGCCACAGGAACAGGGGCACGCCGACGAGACGCGCCATGCTGAGGATGTTCGGGATGGTGAGGACCCGGTCCGTCTGAACACGGGTCTCCTGGACCTCCACCCGGGGGCCTCCAGTAGGAAACGAGCCAACGATGCTCCCTGACCTTACCTCAACGCAAAA
This sequence comes from Streptomyces aurantiaciflavus, assembly GCF_049808595.1. Classification (NCBI taxonomy): domain Bacteria; kingdom Bacillati; phylum Actinomycetota; class Actinomycetes; order Kitasatosporales; family Streptomycetaceae; genus Streptomyces; species Streptomyces aurantiaciflavus. The sequence continues at coordinate 240,647 of NZ_JBNCAQ010000013.1, forward strand.
AAGCTCTGACTCTTGGGCTGTGTGCCCAAGAGCCAGAGCTCTAAAGGGAGTTCGGCGGCGTCCTACTCTCCCACAGGGTCCCCCCTGCAGTACCATCGGCGCTGTAAGGCTTAGCTTCCGGGTTCGGAATGTAACCGGGCGTTTCCCTCACGCTATAACCACCGAAACACTATGAAACTGTGAACGCCGCGCCACGTGTGGCACGTGGGGCTGTTCGTGGTTTCAGAACCAACACAGTGGACGCGAGCAACTGAGGACAAGCCCTCGGCCTATTAGTACCGGTCACCTCCACACGTTACCGTGCTTCCAGATCCGGCCTATCAACCCAGTCGTCTACTGGGAGCCTTACCCCATCAAGTGGGTGGGAGTCCTCATCTCGAAGCAGGCTTCCCGCTTAGATGCTTTCAGCGGTTATCCCTCCCGAACGTAGCCAACCAGCCATGCCCTTGGCAGAACAACTGGCACACCAGAGGTTCGTCCGTCCCGGTCCTCTCGTACTAGGGACAGCCCTTCTCAAGACTCCTACGCGCACAGCGGATAGGGACCGAACTGTCTCACGACGTTCTAAACCCAGCTCGCGTACCGCTTTAATGGGCGAACAGCCCAACCCTTGGGACCGACTCCAGCCCCAGGATGCGACGAGCCGACATCGAGGTGCCAAACCATCCCGTCGATATGGACTCTTGGGGAAGATCAGCCTGTTATCCCCGGGGTACCTTTTATCCGTTGAGCGACGGCGCTTCCACAAGCCACCGCCGGATCACTAGTCCCGACTTTCGTCCCTGCTCGACCCGTCGGTCTCACAGTCAAGCTCCCTTGTGCACTTACACTCAACACCTGATTGCCAACCAGGCTGAGGGAACCTTTGGGCGCCTCCGTTACCCTTTAGGAGGCAACCGCCCCAGTTAAACTACCCATCAGACACTGTCCCTGATCCGGATCACGGACCCAGGTTAGACATCCAGCACGACCAGACTGGTATTTCAACGACGACTCCACCCCAACTGGCGTTGGGACTTCACAGTCTCCCAGCTATCCTACACAAGCCGAACCGAACACCAATATCAAACTGTAGTAAAGGTCCCGGGGTCTTTCCGTCCTGCTGCGCGAAACGAGCATCTTTACTCGTAGTGCAATTTCACCGGGCCTATGGTTGAGACAGTCGAGAAGTCGTTACGCCATTCGTGCAGGTCGGAACTTACCCGACAAGGAATTTCGCTACCTTAGGATGGTTATAGTTACCACCGCCGTTTACTGGCGCTTAAGTTCTCAGCTTCGCCGAGACGAATCTCGACTAACCGGTCCCCTTAACGTTCCAGCACCGGGCAGGCGTCAGTCCGTATACATCGCCTTACGGCTTCGCACGGACCTGTGTTTTTAGTAAACAGTCGCTTCTCGCTGGTCTCTGCGGCCACCCCCAGCTCAGGACGTAAAGCCCATCACCAGGTGTGGCCCCCCTTCTCCCGAAGTTACGGGGGCATTTTGCCGAGTTCCTTAACCATAGTTCACCCGAACGCCTCGGTATTCTCTACCTGACCACCTGAGTCGGTTTAGGGTACGGGCCGCCATGAAACTCGCTAGAGGCTTTTCTCGACAGCATAGGATCATCCACTTCACCACAATCGGCTCGGCATCAGGTCTCAGCCTTATGTGCGACGGATTTACCTATCGCACGGCCTACACCCTTACCCCGGGACAACCACCGCCCGGGATGGACTACCTTCCTGCGTCACCCCATCACTCACCTACTGCAAGTCTGGTCCGTCGGCTCCACCACTTCCCTTTGCCCGAAGGCTCCGGGACGGCTTCACGGACTTAGCATCGCCTGGTTCGATGTTTGACGCTTCACAGCGGGTACCGGAATATCAACCGGTTATCCATCGACTACGCCTGTCGGCCTCGCCTTAGGTCCCGACTTACCCTGGGCAGATCAGCTTGACCCAGGAACCCTTAGTCAATCGGCGCACACGTTTCTCACGTGTGAATCGCTACTCATGCCTGCATTCTCACTCGTCAACCGTCCACAACTACCTTCCGGTGCTGCTTCACCCGGCAGACGACGCTCCCCTACCCATCACGATCCCCGTTGGGGGTATATATCGCAATGACACGACTTCGGCGGTACGCTTGAGCCCCGCTACATTGTCGGCGCGGAATCACTAGACCAGTGAGCTATTACGCACTCTTTCAAGGGTGGCTGCTTCTAAGCCAACCTCCTGGTTGTCTGTGCGACTCCACATCCTTTCCCACTTAGCGTACGCTTAGGGGCCTTAGTCGATGCTCTGGGCTGTTTCCCTCTCGACCATGGAGCTTATCCCCCACAGTCTCACTGCCGCGCTCTCACTTACCGGCATTCGGAGTTTGGCTAAGGTCAGTAACCCGGTAGGGCCCATCGCCTATCCAGTGCTCTACCTCCGGCAAGAAACACACGACGCTGCACCTAAATGCATTTCGGGGAGAACCAGCTATCACGGAGTTTGATTGGCCTTTCACCCCTAACCACAGGTCATCCCCCAGGTTTTCAACCCTGGTGGGTTCGGTCCTCCACGAAGTCTTACCTCCGCTTCAACCTGCCCATGGCTAGATCACTCCGCTTCGGGTCTTGAGCGTGCTACTGAAACGCCCTCTTCGGACTCGCTTTCGCTACGGCTACCCCACCCGGGTTAACCTCGCAACACACCGCAAACTCGCAGGCTCATTCTTCAAAAGGCACGCAGTCACGAGAACAAGGCAAGCCTTGTTCCGACGCTCCCACGGCTTGTAGGCACACGGTTTCAGGTACTATTTCACTCCCCTCCCGGGGTACTTTTCACCATTCCCTCACGGTACTATCCGCTATCGGTCACCAGGGAATATTTAGGCTTAGCGGGTGGTCCCGCCAGATTCACACGGGATTTCTCGGGCCCCGTGCTACTTGGGTGTCTCTCAAACGAGCCGCTGACGTTTCGACTACGGGGGTCTTACCCTCTACGCCGGACCTTTCGCATGTCCTTCGCCTACATCAACGGTTTCTGACTCGTCCTGCCGCCGGCAGACGACAGAAGAGAGATCCCACAACCCCGCATGCGCAACCCCTGCCGGGTCTCACACGCATACGGTTTGGCCTCATCCAGTTTCGCTCGCCACTACTCCCGGAATCACGGTTGTTTTCTCTTCCTGCGGGTACTGAGATGTTTCACTTCCCCGCGTTCCCTCCACACTGCCTATGTGTTCAGCAGTGGGTGACAGCCCATGACGACTGCCGGGTTTCCCCATTCGGAAACCCCCGGATCAAAGCCTGGTTGACGACTCCCCGGGGACTATCGCGGCCTCCCACGTCCTTCATCGGTTCCTGGTGCCAAGGCATCCACCGTGCGCCCTTAAAAACTTGGCCACAGATGCTCGCGTCCACTGTGCAGTTCTCAAACAACGACCAGCCACCCATCACCCCCAACCGAAGCTGGAGTTCACTGGGGCCGGCATCCGAAGACAGACCGTT